>NZ_CP090557.1:4247174-4594348 GCF_021484805.1 Tellurirhabdus bombi
CGGAATAGCGTTGGTAGCGCCAAAACCCGAAAGCCATCTTACATCCGGATAAGGCCCCGGCGTCGGATTGCGCGGATCATCTTTGTCCAGCGGCGTTACGAGCGAGTAACGTAGTTCGTCGCCGTCGGGATCGGTAGCCCCAAAAGGAAACGTAAACGGATCGCCGACACAAATGTATTCGCCGTTGATGGAGCCAAATCGTGGTGATGAGTTGGCAAAAAACTGCCCACTTTTCTGTACGGGCGGAAATTCCAGGTAAAAAGTAAAGCCCGTTTGATCCGGATTTGAGATATTATTGATTCCCGCGTTTCGGTTCTGCGTCTGAAACGACATGTAATAGCCCAGACCATCGGCATACTCACTCGGACTCAACTGAATCTCCGCTTCGAACGTGACTACCACAAATCTGATATTACGGGCAATAGCACAGGCTTCATTAGAGAAAACCACCTGCTGACGATCACTTTCGCTGACCGTAAAAACCATCATTCGGAGGTTGTCGCGCTTTCGAAATATACCAACCGTTCCTCCACGCGTGGCGGCGGCCCGGCTATTATCTTCTAAATAATTGGTAACAATAATTTTGAATTTACCCGGCACGCCACTGACGGCCCGCATTTCGATTTGCCCACCTACCTGGTGTGTAGCCAGCGCAGGAAAAGACAAGCCTAACAGAAGAAGCCAGCAGATGGCTCGAAAAATAGGCAGGCGCATGAATCAGAGAGTAGAAGTTGGCGATAGTAAGAATTTTATTTTCAATAAGACAAAAGCAGGAGTGAATATACCCTATTTTCCTGATTTATTACTTATTACGCAAAAAAGGCCGCTTGCGTTGCGGCCTTTTCTGATGAGTTTACAAAATACTACTGATTCAACGCAAAGCCTCTGCCCAGGCGGCTTTTGCCTTCCACGCACAGAAACTTTGTTTGACTTATTTTTCGACGTCGCTGAACTTGATGTTCGACAAGGTCAAGAGCGGTGCAATTGCCTTGGCGTCGTTGTTTTTAAAGACAAAATATACATCGTGGAAGCCGGAAACTTCTTTCAGTTTCGCTTTGGGCTGTGGTGCGGGCGGACGCGGCGCGGCTGCCGTGGCGGTGGTGGAAGCGGGCTTTGTGGTGGCCGTTCCGCCCGCGTTCTGGATTTCCGTTGCCGTCGGTGCAGCGTTGGCCGGTTTCGGATCGGCAAGACCAACCTTCGTCTCTCCAATCAGCTCGCCCGTTGGCGAATCCAGCCGAACTTCGATAGTGCCACCCTGAAAACCATCCCGTTTTGACACGGAAGCCGCGAAATCCAGTTGTTTAATTCCCGTCAAATCCAGCTTTTTAAAGCCAATATAGCTTTTGTCATACGTTATCACGTCAATGCCTTTTCCGGCCCGCTGGCCTTTCTCTTCCACGCCTTTGGAAAGGGTGGCTTCGTAGGCATTTACTACTGGACTACGCAGAATCAGCGTCGTCTCGGATGTTTGCGCCGGAATGGTTTTGTTACCCCGGTCGGTATAAGCTGCCCGAACCAACACCGATCCTTTGCCGTTATCGCCCTTCGGAATCACCGGCGTAAAACTGCCTTCGGTTGGTAGGGTGCTGAATGTTTTGTCGTTGATATGCAGCATGTAATTCACAATGGTGCTGGCATCCGCGACGGACATGGCCGGGTGAGCGGGCATGGACACTTCGCCCCAAACGCCGTTACCCCCATTCTGCACTTTTTTAACCAGTCGTTCGAGCGCTCCCGCGTCGCCTTTGTATTTGTCAGCAATCTGCGTATACATTGGTCCAACCGACTTGGTAGCTACCTGATGACAAACATTGCAATCGCTCTGTTTAATCAAAGCTTTGGCCACGGCAAACTGCGTAGAGGCATCCACACTGCGCTGGCTCTGAATGACTTCGGCATAATCAAATCCTTCTGAGGTATAATCAATGCTCATGGCAACCCGCGCCGGAGCAATTTTTCCCGTAGCCAGACTTCCATCCTCTTTGTCGGCCACACTCACCGCATACTGAATCGGCTGATTGGCAAAAAAGAAGGTTTTGTTACCCGCCAGATTGACCGCAACCGCAGGCGGTTCGTTACCCGCAATGATCTTAACCGACTGGCTGTTGCTGGCTCCTTTGGCATCGGTCACCGTCAGCGTAGCGGTATAAATCCCCGCTTTATTGAACGAAACCATTGGATTTGCAGTGGCAAACGTCCGGGCAGCGGCACCCGGCATGGCCACTTTCCACTGGTATTTCAGGGCATCTCCGTCAAAATCCTTGGTTCCTTCCGATAGCAGCGTAATCTGGAACGGCACCGTCCCGCCTTTTTTGCTGGCCGAAGCCTGCACCAACGGCTTCCGGTTTCCGCCGTTGTACTCAAGCCGAACCAGCCGGGAATTATCACTTTTTCGGAACCAGTTCGTACCGTACTCCAGAATGTACATATCGCCGTCCGGACCAAATTTCATATCAATCGGCTCAACGGGGTGATAACTCGGCACCACCCGCTCCATCGACTGATAATCACCGTTTTCGTTCATCGTGATGGCCATAATCCAGCCCCGCGAGAAGTCCGTTACAATCCATTTGTTTTCGTAATATGCGGGCCACGGACGCTTGGGGTTTTTAAAATCCGAGCGGTGGTAGACCGGCCCACCCGTCGCGCTGCGCGCGCCCGATCCAATGAGCGGAAACTGCTCCGAAATGCCGTACGGGTAGTAAATAAAGGAAGGCGCTACCGGAGGTAATTCCGTTAAGCCCGTGTTGTTGGGCGAGCTGTTAATGGTCTTTTTCGGATCTTTTTTTCCGAGTGGTTTATTGGCTGCGTAGTCATAAACCGGAAAAGCCTGGTCGTTGCCGACAAACCACGGCCAGCCAAAATTACCCGGTTTCCGAGCCTGGTTTAGCTCGTCGTAGCCACGCGGACCAATGTCGGTGTCTTCGTTGGCATCCGGTCCGACTTCGCCCCAGTAGACGTAACCGGTTTTGCTGTCAATGGAAATCCGCCAAGGGTTGCGGTGCCCCATCGAGTAAATTTCAGGGCGCGTTTTAGCAGTCCCTTTTGGATACAGGTTTCCTTCGGGAACGGTATACGTTCCATCGGGTTCGGGGTGAATGCGCAGAATTTTCCCCCGCAAGTCCATTGTATTGCCCGCGTGCCCCTGGTCGTCCCAGCTGCTTCGGCCGGGCCGCTCGTCGGTTTGCGCCGCCTTGTCATTTCCGGTGTTATTCCCAACCGTCAGGAATAAATTTCCGTCTTTATCCCAGGTCATTCCACCGCCGGTATGGCAGCAAACTTCGCGCTGGGTAACCACTTCCAGCATTACTTTTTCCGAACCGGCCACTAATTTATCATCGCGCAATTCCCAGCGGGCCAGAAGGTGCTTCTTTTCGGTGGGGTGTGCATAATACAGATAAATCCAGTGATTTTTGTCAAAGTTAGGATCGAGTGAAAGCCCCATCAACCCCTCTTCAGCTTCCCGCGAAACGCCTTCGGCACTGACGTATTTGGTATTGACCGGAATGGTCGCAATCAGATCGACGGTTTTAGTAACAGGATCATATTTCTTAAAAGCGCCTTTGCGCTCAACAATGTAGGCAGTCCCGTCTTTCAAAACTTCAAAGGCCATGGGTTCGTCCAGGTCATCAGCAACGACCACGGGCGTAAACCGACTTTCGTCCGGCTTTTGGGATAGCGGATCGTCCTGCACAACAAACGCCATCAGGCTGGCCATCAGACCCAATCGGGCCAGGAAAGTCGTCGGACGAGCTATAACTCGCTTAACAACCGTAAAATTAGGAATCATAGTAAGGGTTATTTATTCTTTAACGGGGTAAGTATAGCCTATAAAGTTGCGGATCATGCGGATTTACTTCCCTGAAGTACCCGTACTGTCACCAATAGTTGACCCAAATGACGCATGGTGTGCTCGGCAGCGTGCGTCAGCAATCCTAGCACCGTCGATGGAATTTGCGCTCGCCCAACGCCCCGGACCTCGGTGAGTGTTCGTTCATCAGTCTGGCGAAGCTGGTCTAATGCGTGGTCTACCTGCTGGTTAAATTTAGCCACCAGATCGGCCACGCGAATCGCCGGCTCCAACGCTCCTTCGGTAGACAGCCAGTGCAGTTGCTCCGCCGTGAGCGATTCGCCGCGCGCGTAGGTCAGCAAACGGTCCAATACGCCCGTCAGGTGCTGCAAATGAAAACCAACCGAAGCAACGCCCACCGGACGCTCCCAGAGATACGATTCTGGAAAATCCATCATTAGCGCATTCACCTCTTCGCGGGCTTGCAACAAGGCGTGCGCAACCGGTTGCAGCAGGGAGGGCAGGTCGGGAAGTGGCCCCCGGAGCCATACTTCACGCGTTTCAGTTTGTGCCATTACTACGTAAGTTAATGAGTGAAAGAATGAATGAGCGAAAGAGTGAAATAGGCAATAAGCAAATAACTAGTCGAATTTCAACGTCTTGATTCTAAAAGTAACCTAAATGCATTTTGCCGAATTATGGAAATAACTGCGCCGATTTTCCTCAAATCATTTACTAGGTAATTTTCTAAAAGTAACTATTTGCCTGTCGAATCACTCTTTCACCCATTCGCTCTTTCACTCATTGTTTTAGTCCCAGATCCCAATCGTCTGTGCGGAACGGAATTACGGGCAGGCCTTCTTTGCTGAACAGATTCGGCTCCGGCGCATCCCGAAAAGAAAACCGAACGGCCACCGGCTTCTGCACATCTTTGGCCCAAACTTCCACCGTATTGCCTTTGATTTTGGCCTGCGCTTTCGAGAAAACCCGATCCCCGCCCGCAATCTCAAACTCCGTCAGCACCTCGCTTTTTGCCTGAAGTCCATTGGGTGCATTGTCGAAAGTTAGCCGAATCTTGTTACCCTCCACCTGCATGGATTGGTATTGGGGACTTTTGTAAAGGCCGACGTTCTGGCCGTAGGTCTCTGCTAAAGCCCAGCCCGCCAATCGGTTACCGACTTCTTTTTTGTAGACGGGGTGAATGTCTTTCAGGTTGTCAACCAGATCGGTGGTTACGACCATGCCTGATTTGGGAATGTCCATTGCTTTGGTCTGCGCCTCCCGAACGGCTGCCGTCTGGAATTTTCCATTGTAGGTATAAGGCGCAATCTGCACGAAATAGAACGGGAAATCCTTCTGCCAGAGCCCCCGCCAGCTATCGACCATCAGGTGGGTTAGTTTGTGGTAGGCCGGTGCGTCGTGCCGGTTCGATTCACCCTGATACCAGATTACGCCTGCAATGGCAAATGAAGTGATTGGCGCTACCATGCCATTATAAAGCACACCGGGTTTGTTGGGACACCAGGGCACTTTCGGCATCGTTTGGGCGGAATGACGGGTTTCCGGGTACAGCATGGCGATGGCTTCGGGCAGCCAGGTATCCATGTAAGACCCACCCCACGACATATCAATCAGCCCAATGGGAACGTTCAGCGTATTTTGCAGCTTTTTGCCGAAAAAATAGCCCACGGCGCTAAAATTCTTCAGACTTATCGAATCGCAGGTGGCCCATTGCCCGCGAATGTTGTCCTGGGGTGCGTTGGCCGCTGTTTTGGTAATTTTAAAGAATCGGATTTTCGGATTGTAAGCGGTGGGCAGCTCCGCCTGGGCATCTTTCACCCCACCCCCGGCGGTCATCTCCATATTGGATTGGCCGGAACAAACCCAGACTTCGCCAATCAGGATATTTTTCAGCACTATTTTATTGTCGGCGGCAATCGTAATGTCGTAAGGGCCACCTGCTTTGGGCGTTTGCAGCACCACTTTCCAGGTTGCCTGATCGGAACAGGTTACGCTGATGGGCTGGCCGCCCCAGCTGGCGGTTACCGTGATGCGCTCCGTTGGGTTGGCCCAGCCCCAGATAGTCACCTGACTTTGCTGTTGTAGCACCATATCTGAACCCAGGATAGCGGGAAGGGAAACATTGGCCCACGCTTCAGGCGCTAAAAGCAGCAGAAAAAACAAAATCCGTTTCATATTCTGTCCTATTTTCTTTGTACCAAACTGGTAAAAATTACTCAAAAATCTATCCTACAAAAGTATAACATTAAACATGTTTATCGCCTTGGCGCTTATATATGATAGGACTGACCACAAAATAGACAACTGATGAAAGAAGAGCAAAAACAGCTTTGGTGGCAAAAAGGGGTCATTTATCAGATCTATCCCCGCTCATTTCAGGATAGTAACAACGACGGAATCGGCGACTTGAAAGGGATCATCCAGCGTCTCGACCACCTGCAATGGCTCGGCGTTGACGCGGTCTGGGTATCGCCAGTTTATCCGTCTCCAATGGCTGATTATGGCTACGACATTTCTGATTATCAAGATATTCACCCTTTGTTTGGCTCACTGGCGGATTTTGATCAGCTACTCGATGAAGTGCATAAGCGGGGCATGAAACTGATTCTGGATTTAGTGCCTAACCACACTTCCGATCAGCATCCGTGGTTTCTGGAATCCCGTTCTTCCAGAGATAACCCCAAACGCGATTGGTACATCTGGCAAGACGCTCGCCCCGACGGTTCCGCGCCCAACAACTGGCTGGCTATGTTCGGCGGCACTGCCTGGGAATGGGACGAAACAACCCAGCAATTTTATTACCACGCTTTCCTGAAAGAACAACCCGACCTGAACTGGCGTAATCCGGAAGTGCAGGCGGCCATGCTCGACGTCATGCGCTTCTGGCTCGATAAAGGCGTCGATGGGTTTCGGGTGGATGTGATGTGGCATATGGTTAAGGATGAGCAATTACGCGACAACCCGCCAAACCTGGATTACCAGCTGTTTATGGCTACTTATGAGCAACTTTTGCCGGTTTACTCGACCGACCAGCCGGAAGTTCACAATATTGTCCGCCAGATGCGGCAATTGCTGGATCAGTACGATGAGCGGATGATGATCGGGGAAATTTACCTGCCCATCCAAAAGCTGATTACTTATTACGGGGTTCCCGACCGCCGAGGGGCTCACCTGCCGTTCAATTTTCAGTTGCTTTCGCTGCCCTGGGAAGCCCAGAAAATTGCGTCGGCCATTGACCAGTACGAAGGCGCTTTGCCGGAATATGGCTGGCCAAACTGGGTACTGGGAAACCACGACCAACCGCGCATTACCAGCCGCGTTGGTATTCAGCAGGCCCGCGTAGCCGCGATGCTGTTGCTGACGCTGCGGGGAACGCCCACCATTTATTACGGCGATGAAATCGGCATGCGCGACGTTCCCATTCCGTTTGAAGAAGTTCAGGATCCGCAGGGATTAAACATGCCCGATAAAAACCTGAGCCGTGACCCAGCCCGTACGCCCATGCAATGGGACAATAGCCCCAATGCCGGATTTACCACTGCCAAGCCCTGGCTTCGACTAGCCCGGAACTACCGACGTGAAAACGTGGAGGTGCAGAAAGAAGACTCTTTTTCTATACTTTCTCTTTACAAACGACTGATTGAGCTACGCCAGCGGGAGCCTTCGCTCATGCAAGGAAATTACAAGCCGGTTTACGCCGACAAGCAGATGATCGCTTTTATCAGACAGGCCGAAGGGCACTCGAGCTTTCTGATTGTGCTCAATCTAAGCCATCGACCGGGCTACTTTAAGGTGAAAAATATGGACCTGAAAGGCAAGATTGAAATCGCTACATTTCCTGAACTGGAAGGGACCGACATTGGTGACTCAATTGATTTGGGTGGCGATGAAGGCATCCTTGTCCGGCTCAGTTAAGGGCCGTTTTGCCGGTCTTTTTGGCTTATACTTCTAAATACCTCATTGATACAGTTTTCATTATTTCTGCAATAAACAGCAGCTTACTTACTCGAATGAAGAAAATCGGTTCGGAATACGTAGGCAACAATCGTTGCGTATTTACCGTATGGGCTCCCAAAAAAAAGAGCATGGTTTTGCACCTGGTGCATCCCAAAGAGCAAAAAATTGAAATGACGGCCGACAAATGGGGTTACTTCCGTGTGGAAGTAGAAGACGTTGGCCCCGGCGCCCGTTATTTTTTCAGACCAGATGACAAAGAGGACTATCCTGACTTGGCCTCCCATTACCAACCCGAAGGTGTACATGGCCCGTCTGAAGTGGTCGATCACACAACCTACCAATGGAATGATAAGGAATGGCACGGCATCCCATTCAAAGACCTGATCCTGTACGAATTACACGTTGGCACCTTCACCAACGAAGGTACGTTTGAAGCCATTATTCCTTTTCTGGACGACCTCGTAGACATGGGCATCAATGCGCTCGAAATCATGCCCATCGCGCAGTTTCCAGGCAACCGAAACTGGGGGTATGATGGGGTTTACCCCTACGCTGTTCAAAGTTCATATGGCGGCCCGGAAGGACTCAAAAAGCTGGTTGATGCCTGTCACCAAAAAGGGCTGGCAGTGATTCTGGATGTGGTCTATAACCACATGGGCCCGGAAGGAAATTATTTTGCCCAGTTTGCGCCCTATTTCACCAAACAATATTGCACTCCCTGGGGGGATGCCATCAACTACGACAGCGAATGGTCGGACGGTGTGCGCGATTTCTTTTCCAATAATCCCCAGCATTGGTTTGAATTATACCATATTGATGGCCTGCGGCTGGATGCCATCCACACCATTTACGATGTTGGAGCGGTTCACTTCTGGGAGTTGATGCACCACAAAGTTAAAGCCCTGGAACAGAAAATGGGCCGCACGCTGCACCTGATTGCCGAGAGTGACCTCAATGACCCGCGGGTGATCAAATCGCCGGAGATGGGCGGCTTTGGTTTTACGGCCCAGTGGCTCGATGATTTTCACCACGCTTCTTATGTGCTGCTGCACCCGGAAGGTAAAGACCGCTACGGCGATTTTGGGCAAATGGAGCAACTGGCCAAGGCCTATACCGATGGGTTTGTGCACAGCGGCGAGTACGTGGATTTTCGGAAACGACAATATGGCGCCTCGTCGGCGGGTATTCCGGGCGACAAATTCATTGTTTTTAACCAAAATCACGACCAGATTGGCAACCGGGTTGGGGGCGAGCGGCTCTCCATGCTGGTATCATTTGAGCGCCTGAAAATGGCAGCGGCGGCCATCATGCTTTCTCCCTATATTCCGATGCTTTTTATGGGTGAAGAATATGCCGCTGATACCCCGTTCTTTTATTTTGTCAGCCATTCGGAAAAAGAACTTATCGAAGCGATTCGAAAAGGGCGTAAAGAAGAATTTTCGTCGTTTGGCTGGGACGCAGAACCGCCAGATGCTCAGGCAGAAGACACATTTGTTCAATCGCGTCTTCAATGGCAAAAACGCTCTCAGGGAAAATACCAGACAATGCTGCAATGGCACAAGACGCTCATTCAGCTTCGCCGCACCAATCCGGTTTTGCAGAACAGCTCAAAAGTGGATCTTCGCGTCAATCTTCTCGACCAGTCCGGTTTTAACCTCCACCGGCAAAGCACCGATGGGCAGCAGCACTTATTCTGTTTGTTTAATGTGTCAGATGAACCCATTTTTTACACGTTCCCACAATGGGCTAGTAGCTGGACAAAATTGCTGGATTCACGGGAAAGCCAGTGGCTGGAAACGGCTAGTGAAGAGACCCAGGTCTTACCGAACCAAGTATATCGTGGACAGAAAATCCAACTGGCTCCGTGCAGTGTGGCCGTCTTCACGTATACGAATGACTTAACTTCGTAGTATCAAAAAGTCCCGAGCGCTATAGGCTGGCGCTCGGGACTTTTTGATTATTTCTTCTGGGGTACGTAGACGCTACTGCCAATCCCGAAATGCCGCCGCGAATCAGGATAAAAATAAAAGAACCGTCGTTCCTCCAAGCCATTGTTAAATTTTAGCGTGAGCGTATAACCATCCAGCTGATAATTTCCCGCTTTATCCTGATTGGAATAGGCCGAAACGCCCACACCGCTGGAACTGCTTGATCCTCCACCCATTGATTCGTAGGTAAACTTCCCATCGGGCGAAAACGTGATGTTTTTACTAGAAACGATCATGGTGCTTCCACCCATAGCGATGTCCCCCCCGCCGCTGATTGTTTTGAATGATCCTGTTATTGTCTCGTTGCGCCTCGCGGGTTGGCCCAGGTGCCATTTGTCCCAGCTGTCTGTTTTACCGTCAGACCAGCGGATGTTCATTTTGCTGCCGTTTTTCTGCCAGGTTCCCCATTTGTTGGCTTCCACTTTCCGGGAGGCGGGCACATCCAGATCGTATGGGCTGACCGTGATGTTCTTATACAGGGTTCCGTCTTTCAGCAAAACATACGGCTCGTATTCCTGATACATAAACCCACCCACGCCATAGCGCATTTCCGAATGCATGTAAACGCCCTGAATCTGCGCGTGGGTCAGTCCTTTTCCGGGCGCTGTCAAAGGCGTAGCCGGCCTGGATGGGCGGGGCTTTTTGGTACGGGCCACCGGTTCACGGACTGATCCGGCTTTAATCCTCGTGCCGGTTGTTTTCAGAAAATGTTTGAGCGCCGTAGACAGATAAGGTTTGAAAAAGTTTACATCGGGGTCCGTGATGACGCGCGCCAATTGTTTCTGGTTTTCTTTTTCCACGGCCATGTATACAATAAGCTGGGTTTTGCCGCCTTTGGTGGTTCCCGTCGTGATCGTCTTTACTGCCCCCATGTCTCTCTGGTCGAAGGAAGCAACTACCTGCCCTTGCTGGGGAGCATCTTTTTTCGCTTCTGCCTCTAGCCAACGGGCTAAGGAAACGGTGCTGGTTTCTTCTGGGTATAAGGAATAAACAAACAGACGCTTCGTAGGCAGATCGCCGGGCTGCATCTCGAAAGCGTTTCCTTTTTGCGTGCCGCTCCAACCCTGCGGCGGCGTTTGGCCAACGGCGGCATAAGCCAATAAAAAGCTACAAAGGATGTACTTCATGCTGTCTAATGAGTGGTGACAGTATAGGTAACATTCCTTTGATGCTTAAGGATTGATAGGCAACAGAATTTCCGTAAAATTCAAATCAATCGCGGACTTTTTTACGGATCAGGTGGTCGGGGCCCAACGCCTCAATGTCCGGCAATCCGGCTTTGTAGGAACGATACGAACTGTTCTCGATCAAGGTTGGATACGGCTCGAACGTAATGTAGCGCAGCGGCAGTTTTCGGAGCCAGAACGCCCCTTCCAACAGACCCACAAACCAACCCGGCGGGCGCTGGTAGCCAAAAGCTCGGCGTAGTTTTTCGTCGATCAGGGCGGCGAACACGGGTTTGGTTAAGGGACGCAGAATGCCGGGGAGCCAGCCTTGCACAATCCGGACGGTAGCATCGGCCACGCGCTGGTTGCTGGGCGCATAACAGAAATGCTTCGCTTCGTAGGCGTCCGTGAAGGCGCTGAGTTCTTCAACTGTCGCGGGAATATCACGCAGGTTCATCATAGTCCCTACTTCCCGAAAAAACAGAAAAAAGGCCCGTTCCTCCGCTGGAATCAGTTTCCGCCAGCCGTAGCGATTGAGCCAGTTAATGGGGTAAAAAACAAACGTCGATAAGACAAAGAGATAATCTTCGTTCGGAATGCGGTAAAAACCGTGGATGTGGTTCATGTGAGCAATGGCCCGCTGTCCGGTTTCGCTATCGAGGCCATCCTGCATGAATCGGGAAATCAGCAAACTGGTATCGTCGTAGCGTTTTTGTCCATGCCGGTCGAACTCCCCCGTTCGGGCCAGCAAACTCGACACACTAGGGCTGGCGAAGGTGTGAAACAAAGCCAGCTCCAGTGCTCTGGTGATATCGAAAGGAAATTCATACCCTACCAAAAGCTGCACCATGCGCTGATAATCCCGCTCCGGGTTTAATTTCCGCAGCTCCTGCCGTACCGCCGGATTGCGAAAAATACCCGCCTTTCTTGCGTAAACCTGCTGTTCCATGCCTTTCTTCATTTGTTGTTACTTATCGAAGACAACGACCATACAGCCAAAATCGTCAGTCCGAAAAGTAAAAATCGCTGAAAAAGCCGCTAAAAAAAGTGCTTTTTGCACAGCAGCAACGCAGAACGATTTTGTTATTACCGTTGTAAACCGTCATCACAGGCAGGCTATGTATTTTCAATCTGTCGTCGAAACCGAAGAAGAGTCGCTACGCAACTTCCAGTTGCTTAAGGCGCAACCAGACCAAAACCGGGTTATTAACTCGCTGAGTAAGCTTTGTCGCTGGCCCACGCACTGCGACAGCTTTTCGCTCAAATTCGTTTTTACCGGTACCGAAACATACTGCCTTAATAAAAATCAGTTTTCGATTAAAAAAGCCTGTTTTCTGGCCGTCAACGCCAACCAGCCTTATTCAAGTTTTATCCAGTCGGAGGAGTGGGTGGCGTCACTGGCCCTGTATTTCAATACGCTTTTTCTGAATCAGACGCTGGGCGTATATACCACGCCCGAAGATCGTCTGCTAGACAATCCGAACTTTGTCCATCGTCAGGCGGTCTGGTTTTTTGAGCCGATCTACGTGCTTACCCCGTCTATTTTATCCCGCGTCTGGACCCTTAAAACGTCCCTGGAAACCCGCATTCTGACAGAATCAGAGTTGGAAGAACACCTGCACGGCATTCTGGCCGATTTGTTTTGGGCGTACAAACAGGAAGTGCTTCGTAAAAGTGAAACGCTGTCGGCCATCAAGCGCTCTACGCGGATTGAGCTATACCGCCGGCTTCAGCTTGCCAAAGCTTTTCTGGATGACCAAGTGACAGAAGCAATTACACTCGATGATGTGGCCAAAGCGTCGATGTTGTCCAAAAATCACCTGCTGAAGCATTTTAAGCAGATGTTTCAACGTTCGCCGCACCAATATTTAACCCAGCGGCGGCTGGAACGGGCCAAGAATTCGCTGGTTCATTCTGATTTACCCATTAATCGCATTGCGCTGCAAACCGGCTTTGAAGATCCCAGCGCCTTTGGTCGGCTCTTTAAATCTTCGTTTGCGACCACGCCGCAGCAATATCGGGAGCAATTTGCTAAACGCGTGATTTTTGCACATTCCTGAAGCGCCTTAATCCCTACTTTTGACGCAGTATTTACCATCGCCCGGCAGCCATTGCCGAAGCGACAAGATTTGTGTATCCATGAATAGTCATAAATTAGTGATTCTGGCCGCTTTTGCCGCCATTTACATAATCTGGGGTTCTACCTATCTGGCAGCGTTGATCGGGCTGGGGAGCTTTCCGCCCCTGCTGATGGCGGGTTTGCGGTTTTCTTCCGCTGGCCTTATTCTGCTCGTCTGGTGTTTGGTCAAAGGAGAAACCCTCCCCTCAGCTAATTTCGTCCGAAAAAATGCTTTAGGAGGCATTCTGATGCTGGTGGGTGGGACTGGCTCGGTTATCTGGGCTGAACAATATATTCCGTCGGGCATGGCGGCAATTTTGGTCGCTTCGCTGCCCTTCTGGTTCGTGCTGCTCGACAGGCATCAATGGGCAACTTATTTTTCCAACAAACTCATTATCGGGGGTTTGCTCTTAGGCTTTGCGGGTATTCTGCTGCTCTTTGGCTTCAATTCAACGCCCCAGACAACCAGCCGGGCAGGCATGCAGATGGTTAGTATTGTGGTTCTGGTCCTGGGTTCCATTGCCTGGGTAGTTGGCTCATTGTACACCAAATACCAGCCTTCAACAGGCTCAACCACGATGAATGCCAGCCTTCAACTGTTGGCCGCCGGTCCGTTTAGCTTGCTGCTTAGCGGAATTCTGGGCGAGTTCAACGGCTTTGCAATTGGCGCCGTGAGTGTGAACGCGTGGCTGGCCTTGGCTTACATGACCATAATGGGTTCGCTGGTTGCTTATCTGGCTTACATCTACCTGCTGCAAGTGCGCCCACCGGCTCAGGTTGGAACGTATGCGTATGTCAATCCAGTCATTGCCGTGTTATTGGGGTGGCAGTTTGCCAATGAGCCCATTACCAGCCAGCAGTTATTGGCTCTGTCGATGATTCTGTGCGGCGTTTTGCTTGTTAACCTTCCTAAATACCAAAGCGCTAAAACCTGATAGTCTGGAACTAGATCAGCGGCTTCCCAAGACAGATACTGGTTTCCATGCCCACGTAAGGGCCATACAGATCAATTGACTTATATCCTGCTTTCTGGTAAAGGCGGATGGCTTCGGGCTGTTTGTTGCCTGTTTCCAGCTTGGCCGTGGAAAATCCCTCTTCGGTGGCCCAGCTCTCCAGCTCCCGCAAAACCTGTTGCGCAATCCCCTGGCCCCGCCGTTCCGTAGCCACAAACATGCGTTTGATTTCAATGACGGCGGGTTCTTCGGTGGGTCGAAAACAACCGCAGCCCACCGGAACAGTGTCTGCCAACGCGACTACTACCCGCGCCGACTGATCTACTTTGTTGAATCCATCGTATTTTGCCTGATAAGGCTGGTATCGATCCCACAGGTCTTTGTCCAGTTCCTTGATCAGATTTACGAAGCGAGGATCAGCGGCGGTTGTTCGGGTTACGGTTATCATTTTTAGCTTTTGGTATGCACTTCTGGTTTTCCCCAAACATACAAACAAATGGCTTTAAGCCGCTTTATCCAGGCCACGGACCTGCATCAAATATTTGGGCGGCAGCAAAATCCGCTGCATCAGCGACCGTAATTTCAAGGTGTTTAATACGCCGTATAACCACAAAGTAGAAGCCAGCAGCGGCTTTTCCGGTAATGAAAGGCGACTCGATACTTGCTCTGGCACCAACAGCGATTGCGCCTGTAATAGAAGATTATAGCGCCAGTCACCCAGCTCTTCGCGGTAGCGCTGAAACAGCTTTTTGGTGTATTCACTGAAAACCAGGTTTTGTTCCAGATGCCGTTGTCGGTCGGGCAGCCAACTCGCGTAGGTAGTTGGCAAATCTGGAATATGCATTCCTGTTCCTACCTGCCGGAACGTCGTAAAAATCTCTTCTTTTTCGGCCATAGTCAGCTCGCGGTGCAGCAATTCGTAGGCCCGAACCGAATAATCGATGAGCATGTAAAGTACATCGCGGTAAGCATGCGCCGGTATCTGGCGGCCCCGACTTTGTTCCACCCCACCGTGAATGGCATGCATCCGCCCCACGGCCTTAGCAGCTTTATCCGCGCTTTGAAAAACAATATCCTGGGCATAGCGAACTGTGGAAAACAAACGCCCGATAGGATCAGCGGGTAACTTTCCGGTAAAAAAGAGCCAATCGACCTCCCGGTTCAGGGCAAACTCGGCGGCACCACCCGCAAAAATCAGTAAAATCACGTCGGCATCGCCCCACACTTTGCGCACAATCGAATCGTCACTAACGAAATTTTGCATACAGGAAAAAAGAATACTTTGTCCTTTTAATAACGTAAAAAGGGGCAAATGGGTGCCTGGTTCACTGCGGCAAAACAATCAATTTTGCCCGGATATAGTTAGTAAAACAGCTTGCATTTCTTTAGTAAATTAAATAAAGCCCACGATGAAACGCGTATTCCTAACCCTTGGCTTAGCCTGCCTGCTGTTTGCCTCTACCCCTCCGAAAGAACCCCGATTCCGCCGCTATTTTGTAGCTGCCGAAAGCTACGAATCGGTGGGGCTGATCGATGTCAACAAAGACGGTTTGCTGGATATTGTTTCCGGCGATTTCTGGTACGAAAACACAACCGACCCCAAAACGTTATTCCGCAAGCGCCACCTGATCGGCAATCAGAAACGACACGACCAGTATTACGACGACTTTTCGACCATCCCACTGGATGTAAATGGGGACGGTCATGTCGATGTGGTCACCGGAGGCTGGTGGAGCGCCACACTGCGCTGGCTCGAAAATCCCGGTCCTGGCAAAGAAAAACTCTGGCCGATCCACGAGATAGCCAAAGTGGGCAATGTCGAAACGACCCGTGCCTGGGACGTTGACGGCGATGGCGTTGTCGAAATCGTCCCCAATAACCCTAAGCATCCGTTAAAATATTTTAAGCTAGGAAAAGACGCTAGCTTTCAGCAAGTTCAGGTAGCGCCTACCCAGGATCACGGACTTGGTTTTGGCGACGTCAATGGCGACGGCAAGGGCGATTTTATTGTCAGTAACGGGTGGCTTGAAAACGAAGGCAACAACACGTGGAAACTGCACAACGAATTTGAATTAGGAACGGCCAGCGTACCTATTCTGGTCGTTGATGTCAACGGCGACCGCAAAAATGACCTGATCGTGGGACAGGGACACGGGTACGGCCTGCATTGGTATGAACAAACCGCCGAACAAGGCAAGCGCGGCTGGAAAAAACACATTATTGACGACAAAGCTTCTCAGTATCACGTGATGGAGTGGGCCGACCTCAACGGCGACAAAAAGCCAGATTTAATTACGGGTAAACGCTTCCGGGCGCACAATGATAACGATAACGGGGCCTATGATGACGTTGGCCTGTATTACTTCACCTGGGATGGCCAGAAATTCACGAAACACACCATTTCCTATGGCCCTCCGGGTGCTGGCAAAGGGACAGGTATCTACTTTGCGCTGGCTGATTTGCGGAAAACGGGACGACTGGACATTGTCGTTGCGGGGAAAGACGGGCTGGAAATCTTTTTTAATGAGTAAGTTACCGCCTTGAATCAACCAACTTTCTGCCTTAAGTAGCTGCGTCGTTAAAAGTAATTAATTGCCTTGTAACCGGATGGCTGGCCTTGTTTAAAAAGCAGTAAAACAAACCTTTACTGATTTATCCAGTTAATTCTTGAAAAGCCACTAAAGTTATGAAATCGCAACAACTTCCTTTACGCCCCGGCGAAGATCAGCATCGCGGCGATATTCCGGCAAATGATTCTGCGAAAGACGATACTGAGCTTGTTGGCTCCCGAGTTGGTCGAATGGACCCAATGATTGTTAAAGATCAGAGTGGTGCCGCCATCGAAGATGGGGACGAAATAGTAGATAGGCCGGAACACGCTGATGATGAGCCGGTGGACGAAGATGGCTCTCCTACGGGCGAACACGATCACCATCAGGACGATAATTATAGTTTGGGTGGTAACGTAGCCAGAAGTAGTGGTTTATAAAGTAGCAAACAGGTATGGAATCATTAGACCAAGAATATAAGCCCGGCGAAGATGAAAACCAGGGTGTCGTTTCAACCATGGCACGAACTGAAGAGGCTGGTTCACAAATTGGCGACTCGCAGGTACAACGCATGAGCCCAAATGCCATGCTCCCGGATCCGGAAACGCAGTTTGAGCAACAGGTAGCCGCCGACGACGAGGACTTTGATACGGAAGAAGATGAGGATGATAGCAGCTTAACGGTTGAAGATTCCGGTGGAGAATCAGATGCTTAACTAAAAAGAGCCAACCCTTACTAGGATTGGCTCTTTTACTATAGGCTTTAACGGACTTATACCCAGTCCCAGCCAAAAAGTGGGGTAATTTTTCGTTTAACTGCCAGATAAACCTGATACAGTTTAGAACGGCGGAAACGCAGGACGCGCAGACCCATCAGTCCAGCACCGGCAAAAGGCGTCGATGCTTGAAAGGGCGATGTTACCATTGAGTCAGACTGCGGCATTGAATTCGTGGTGCCGCTTATGTGCAGCTCTTCAATCTGCGCCAGCACTTCATCCAGCAAATTGCGCGTACGTGGCCCCCAGGTTGGATCTGGCTTTATATCATTGCTGGTATCTGCTGGTGGCGGATTAAGCGGCAACAATTTAGGACCGCTCCGTTTTGCCTCGCGCGGAATTGGGAAAGTGAGGTAAGCCAGCACTTCCGGCTGAAGCAGGTCTTTGTAAATTCGGGGGCGAGTCATCAACTCTTTATACGCCAGCACACGGTACAGATACATCCGTGTTTCGGGGTGCAGCCGAAGCGAGTAATAATTGCGCTGACCACCCTGGCGTTCCATGCGGTGGCTCAGGTGCGTTGAACCGCTGTTATACGCGGCGGCAACCAGCGTCCAGGAGCCAAATTGTTTGTGTAGCTCCTTCAAATAACGGCAGGCTGCTACAGTCGATTTCTGGATGTCATTTCGCTCATCCACTTTTGAATTTACCCGTAAACCCATCTGGCGTGCCGTTTCAGGCATCAGCTGCCAATAGCCTGCGGCCCCTTTGTGGGAGACGGCCGTCGAGGTAAAAGCACTTTCGACCAGGGGCAAATACTTAAAATCGCGCGGGATTCCAAACTTAGCCATAATTGGCTCAATAATTGGAAAAAACCGGGATGCTCGCTTACGGAGCATAAACATATACTCCCGTTCAGCCGACTGTTTTAGTAGTACATTAATCCAGCGGCGGGTAACTGAAGCCTCGTGCAGGGGGACATCTTCCCCACAAAACTGAACCGGTTGCAAAACGGGAGCAATTGATTTTCCGGGTACAGCCAGCAGTACAGGATCGCTGGGCAGAGGCATTTCCTGAATAGAATCCAGGTTAACGAGTGGGGTTGCTTCGCCCATTTTGGCGGCCGACAACAAGAGAGATAAACTAACTTCTTTTATCAATGTGTTCGTAGCATTTGCGCACGTCTAATCAATGACGTAGGGCATTTGGCAATTGGTTAACTCTACGAATATAGTTGATTGCCTGCTATTTACAAAAAACACATGAAAATAAACTATTGAACGGTCTAGCCAAGTTATCCGATATACTTTTAATCTGAATTGCCGCTCAGGGCCGCCACAATTCGAATTTTGGCGTAATCATACCTTCCTTGTAAATAATCATAAACAGGCTTTAATTGATTGTTTTCAATACCGATACGAGCAATAGCGCGTTCGATATCTAGGCGCTCAGTCATACTCACCAGCGACTCCAAATCGATGTCGTAACCCTGCTGGTATAACATGGCAAAATGAGAAGCAATTGTCCCGTTTGATAAATTACGATCGTGTGCAATCTCTTCCAAAGTATACCCCTGTTGGTACAATTCCAAGGTAAGCAAATACGTAGCACCCTTCAAATTAGTGCCTCCACGCGCCTGAGAAGCCAGAAAATTTGTAATAACCCCCATGAATGATTTTCCAAACAAAGCTAATTTCCGGTCCCCTACCCCGCTTACGTTGCGGAAGTCGCCGGCGTTGGCGGGACGCAGACGAGCCATATCCTCCAGGGTTGAATCCGTGAAAATAACATATGGCGGAACATTTTGTTCGTCGGCCAATTGTTTGCGAAGCGCCTTGAGCCGGTCGAGTAATTCATCCCGCACCGCTTCGGTTTTCGTTTTAGGCTTCTTCTCCGCCTTCGCCTGCTCCGCTTCTTCGGGTTTCACCAGATCAATTCGGCGGTTCTGAAACAAAACGGAATCGGCCAAAATACCCCGGCGCAACGCATAGTGGTTGTCATACGCAATTTCAATTACCCCAATATTGATCAGTTGCTGGATGTAGTTCCGCCACTCTTCAAATTTCAGGTCGCTGCCCGCTCCGTAGGTTTTAATCAGGTGATAATTATGCTGCATAACGCTCTGGCTTCGTGAGCCGCGCAACACATCAATGAGCGTATTCATGGGCACTTTCTCTTGCAGGCGTATGGCGGCTGAAAGCGCTTTTTGGGCCAGAATAGTCCCGTCAAACATTACCCGCGGATTCTGACAAACATCGCAGTTGCCGCAAGGGTCACCCAGCTCTTCCGAGAAATAGCTTAGCAAAATCTGCCGCCGACAGCAGTTTGCCTCGGAGTATTGCTGCATCCGCTCCAGTTTGGCCAGCTGCACACCCAGGTTGGCGGGGGCATTCTCAGACAGCATGTCTTTCCACATCATCATGTCGGCAAAGCTGTAAAACAGGTAGGTATCCGCCTTCAGCCCGTCCCGCCCCGCCCGGCCAATTTCCTGGTAAAAGCTCTCCAGATTTTTGGGCATGTTGTAATGCATCACCCAACGCACGTTCGACTTGTCGATGCCCATCCCAAACGCGATGGTTGCACACATGATTTTGATGTTATCCCGCACAAATTCCTCCTGCACCTTCGCCCGCCGACCAGCTTCCATGCCCGCGTGGTAGTAAGCCACCGAATAGCCCTTTTCTTCCAGTTTGGCCGCTAACGATTCGGTTGAGCGACGACTCTGGCAGTAGATGATGCCTGATTGATCGGGACGCTGATCGACTAGACGGATAATTTGCTGAACACGCTTGATTCCCGGCAACACATTCAGACTCAGGTTAGGGCGGTTAAACGAGGCAATAAATACCGCTGGATCATTCAGATTGAGTTGACTAATGATATCCTGCCGAGTCAGTTTATCTGCCGTTGCCGTCAACGCCACAACCGGAACCGCCGGAAAGTGCGTTTTCAAAATGTTTAGCTGTTGGTATTCCGGACGAAAATCGTGCCCCCAGGACGAAATACAGTGCGCTTCATCGATTGCAAACAGGCTAATGCGAATGGATTTTAAAAAAATATAAAACGACTCGCTCTGCATTTTTTCGGGCGAAACATACAGCAGTTTCAATCGCCCGGCCGTTACGTCCTGTTCAATCTGGCGCTGCTCGCCCGAGGTCTGGGTGCTGTTGAGGTAAGCCGCCGGAATTCCGTTCAGCAACAAGGCCTCCACCTGGTCCTTCATCAGGGCAATTAGAGGCGACACAACCACACAAACGCCCTGTTTGATCAGTGCCGGAATCTGAAAACAGACTGATTTGCCACCCCCCGTCGGCATCAAGACCAACGTATCTCTACCCGCCAGAATGGATTGCACAATGGCTTCCTGCATGGGCCGAAAGCGATCGTAACCATAATATTGTTTTAGTAGATCCAGGGGTTGACCAGCATGCGGTTCTTCAACCAGGGATAGCAAGCTCGGGGGCGTCAGCATACAATTTCAGTTTAGTCTATTTTTCTTAGACGCAAAATCCCGCTATCGGAGTCGGCAGATAGCGGGATTTCTTTGATCAAAGTTAACGAATTTCTGTTAAAAATCCGCGCTTTTCGGTGTCCGTGGGAAAGGAATTACATCACGAATATTCCCCATTCCGGTCACAAACAAGATAAGGCGCTCGAAGCCTAAACCAAAGCCAGAGTGCGGTGCAGAACCAAACTGGCGGGTTTCCAGGAACCACCAGATGTTGGCCGGATCGATGCCTACTTCATGCACCCGGGCCAGTAGTTTTTCGTAATTATCCTCCCGCTGCGAACCACCAATGATTTCGCCAATGCCAGGGAACAACACGTCCATCGCGCGAACGGTTGGACCCGGAGCCGCCGACGAATCTTCATCCTGCTTCATGTAAAACGACTTGATTTCGCGCGGGTAATTCGTCAGGATAACGGGTTTTTTGAAGTGCTTTTCAACCAGGAACCGCTCGTGCTCCGACTGCAAATCAACGCCCCACCCTACCGGATACTGGAATTTCTTTTCTTTATGCGGCTTCGACTTGAGCAGAATATCAATGGCTTCAGTATACGTTACGCGCTCAAACTCATTTTCATGCACGAACCGCAGTTTTTCCAGCAGCGGCATGGGGCTGCGTTCGGCCTGGGGCTTTGCTTTTTCCTCGTCGATCAGGCGGCTTTCCAGGAATTTCAGGTCATCAATGCAGTTTTCGAGCGCATAACCGACCAGGTATTTCAGAAAATCCTCGGCCAGATTCATGTTATCTTCCAGCTCGTAAAAAGCCATTTCCGGCTCAATCATCCAGAATTCGGCCAGGTGGCGGGTGGTGTTCGAGTTTTCCGCCCGGAAAGTAGGTCCGAAGGTATAGATTTTTGACAAGGCCAACGCGCCAAGCTCGCCTTCTAACTGGCCCGATACGGTTAGGTTGGCCTCACGACCGAAGAAATCCTGCTTATAATCGATGGCGCCTTCTTCCGTACGCGGTAAGTTGTTCAGATCGAGTGTCGTAACCCGAAACATCTCCCCGGCTCCTTCGGCGTCGGAGGCCGTAATGATGGGCGTATGGAGGTAGTAAAAGCCGTTGTCGTTGAAGTACTTATGTACCGCAAAGGCCAACGCGTGCCGAATCCGAAGCACGGCACTGAATGTATTGGTACGCGGGCGCAGGTGGGCGATTTCGCGCAGAAACTCCAGCGAATGTTTTTTGGGTTGCAGTGGGTATTTATCCGGATCAGCCGGGCCATAGACGTGAATATCCGTTGCCTGCACTTCGACTCTTTGACCCGAGCCCTGCGATTCCACCATGGTTCCCGTAATTGCCACGCAGGCCCCCGTTGTTACCAGCCGGATCACGTCTTCGCTGAAGCGTCCCGGTTCGGTTACGGCCTGGATGGTATGAATGGTTGACCCATCATTGATGGCAATAAAAATGGCATTTTTACTTTCCCGCTTTGTACGTACCCAACCCTTCACCGTCACGGTCTGGCCGATTTCCGCGGATTGAAGCAGTTGTTTAATGGGTGTAAGGCTCATATAATATTCAGTAAACTATTTCCTGGTTACTAACCGACACGAACAGATGAGCCGCAAAGGTAGGTATTCGTTTCTAAATCTGATAGGCCCTTACGCACCGAAAACTCATTTGACTCAAAAACCCTACGCTCAATATTTTGCATTTAACTTCCTGCTTTGCAAGATAATAAAACCGGGCTTTGCTTGTTTTATCCACCAATACCAATAAAAATTTGTATAATTGGTCTGGTATTTGTGCAGAGACTTTCCTCCTTTGTGACCAAAGTCCCCGCATGGTGTAGTTCTTGTTTTTTAGCTTACCGATGCAAAAACTTAGTCTTAATCAAACGTTACAGCAAAAGCTGTCGCCGCAGCAGATCCAGTTTATTAAACTCCTGCAAATACCGACGGCAGAGCTCGACACGCGCATAGAAGAAGAGTTGGAAATCAATCCGGCTCTGGAAGAAGGGATGGACGATTACGATGAGCCTAATGCGGAAGATCCATTCAACGATGACTACAATGATGATAATTTCAAGGAGCGCAACGACGACATTGATCTGGGCAGTTATCTGAACGAGGACGACTATTCGGGTTATAAAATGCAGGGCGATGGCAACTACGCTGAAGAAGAGCGCGAAATGCCCCTGGCTACCCAATCAACGCTGACCGACTCTTTATTGCAACAATTTGGTTATCTGGACCTTACCGAAGAACAACACCTGATTGGTATTCAATTGATTGGTAGCATTGAGAGCGATGGGTATATCCGTCGGTCCATGCAGGCGATTGTCAATGACCTGGCTTTTTCCCACAATATTTTCACGGATGTCGATGAGTTGGAAGAAATCCTGAAACTCATCCAAACCTTTGACCCTCCGGGCATTGCCGCCCGCACGCTCCAGGAGTGCCTCGTTCTTCAGTTACAACGTCTGGAACACAACGAACCCAATGCACGCCTGGCCATCCGAATTATCGAGGACTTTTTTGACGAATTCTCCAAAAAACACTTTGATAAAATCCAAAAACGACTGAATATCAGCGAGGAACGGCTCAAGAAGGTTATTCAGTTGATTGTAAAACTTAATCCGAAGCCAGGTTCCGTAGAAAGCGAAGGCGGCACGGTTCAATACCTGCTTCCAGACTTTATTCTAGTTAGTAACAATGGAAAGCTGGAGCTGTCGCTAAACTCAAAAAACGCGCCGGAATTGCGCATTAGCCGCTCGTTTGCCGAAATGCTGGACACCTACGAAAAAAGCAATAAAGCCAGCAAATCCCTGCGGGAAACCGTGTCTTTCGTCAAGCAAAAACTCGATTCGGCCAAGTGGTTTATCGATGCCATCAAGCAACGGCAGACGACCTTGTTGAAGACGATGAATGCCATCATCAAGTTTCAGTATGACTTTTTCCTGACGGGCGACGAAACCAAGTTGCGCCCCATGATTCTGAAGGACATTGCCAACCTCATTAACATGGACGTTTCGACGGTCTCGCGGGTAGCCAACAGCAAATCGGTGCAGACAGAATTTGGCATTTACCCGCTAAAATACTTTTTCTCGGAAGGGATTGCCACCGAATCGGGTGAAGACGTCAGCAGCCGGGAGGTGAAAAATATCCTGAAAGAACTGATTGACAATGAATCGAAAGAGTCGCCGCTCTCGGACGATAAACTCGAAAAAATTCTGAATGAGCGTGGGTATAACATTGCCCGGCGAACCGTCGCTAAATACCGGGAACAGCTTAATATTCCGGTGGCCCGCCTTCGCAAAGAGCTTTAACTAAATTGACGGAGCAGTAATCCAATAACAGGTAAAAATGTCAGATTGGCTTTGCGTACATTTGCGTTCTGAATTGGATTACTGTTCATTTTTCATTGCGGTCTGCCGCAGTTAATTACGCTTTTCGTTGAATACTACGCTTGCTCGTATCTTATCCGTCGTCTTCCACCCGCTGCTAATGCCAACTCTACTGTTTGGTTTGCTGCTTTTTTTAACGCCGGGTGCGTTGGGTCTTGGCACGTCTGTCTTTCGCCTCCGACTGAGTTTGCTATTGCTCATCGCGATTACAACATTTTTGGTTCCGGCTCTGCTGATCGTCTTTTTACACCGTTTGGGCTTTGTTGAGAGTCTGCACATGGAAGAATTGCGCGACCGGCGTCTGCCTTATTTTGTCACGGCTATCATGTATGCTGTCTCCACGGTCATGTTTAGCTATCGACTGGAGCAACTTTCTGAATTAGCGCCGCAAATCGGCATTGTTCTCGGCAGTGTTACTGTTTCTGTTGCTTTAGTTGCTCTTATTAGTTTATATTGGAAGATCAGCGCCCATAGTGTTGGCATTAGTGGTATGATCGGTGCACTGACCGGCATTGCTATTAAGTCCAGCGAGGAAGTACTTTTTCTACCCTTATTGGCTTTGATTATGCTGGCCGGTCTCTTGGCTTCGGCCCGCCTGCACCTGAATGCACATACACCATCACAAATTGGAGCAGGTTTCGGTCTGGGGCTTGCTATTAGTCTAACGGCGGTAATCTGGTTCATTTAAGCCTGTTTCTTATGTATGACAACTTACTGTATGAGGTATCGGGTAGTATTTGCCGGATAACGCTCAACCGCCCGCAAGTGCATCACGCACTCAGTCCGGCTTTGATTCAGGAAATTACCCGGGCGATGGAAGCTGCCCGGGACGATGAAGCGGTACGCGTAGTGGTGCTAACGGCTACGGGCGACAAAGCGTTTTGTTCGGGGGCTGATCTGAAAGAAGGATTTAGTGCGGCCCAATCGGGTGCTGGCTTAGCCCTTGGGGAAGCCCTACGCAATGGCTATCATCCGATGATTCGTGCCATTCGAAGCCTGCCTAAACCCGTGGTTTGCCGCCTCAACGGTGTAGTTGCGGGAGCTGGCTGCTCCCTGGCGCTGGCCTGTGATGCCATCATCGCTACCGACGAAGCGTATTTTTCGTTGCTATTCGTTCAGATTGGTTTGATGCCTGATGCTGGCTCCACCTTCTTTCTTCCCCGACTCGTTGGCACGCAAAAAGCCTTTGAATTGTGCAGTACAGGCCGCCGCGTGTATGGACCGGAGGCGCAGCAGCTGGGGTTGGTAAATCGGGCGGTCCCGGCCTCGGAATTAGACAAAGCTGTTGATGAGCTTGTGGATTATTATGCCGCAGCTCCCACGAAAGCCATCGCCGCCATGAAGGACGCTTTGAATCAATCCTTTCATTCGGATCTAGAGCAGCAGTTGGAGTGCGAAGCTACCAATCAGGATTACTTGGGAACGTTGGCGGACACGGCTGAAGGAATTATGGCTTTTTTGGCCAAACGCAAGCCTATTTTTAGGGGCAAGTAATTTTTTTCAAAAAAATTTCAGCGTACAACTTGTTTATTTTAAGGCACATTCCGCCTTTTTTAGTACTTCAAGGCCATTTTTCCTTGCGCAGCTATTTGGATTTTAAAAGGCAATCACTACTTTTGCATTCCCAACACGGGACACGCATTCGTAGCTCAATTGGATAGAGCACCTGACTACGGATCAGGAGGTTTGGGGTTCGAATCCCTACGAGTGCACTGAAAATCAAGCCTTTAGCAGAAATGTTAAAGGCTTTTTTCTTTTAGCTCGCCCATAGACTCGCCCAGATCGTAAAGTTTGGGCGAGTCTGATTGGGTTTACTGCTACACTTTATGAACGCCTACGACTTTGTAATCGCCGAACTGAAGGCAAAGCAACCTGCTCCACTGGACAAAGATGAACTCTATGATCGCGGCCACCCAGAAAGCGAAGTGAGTGAGGCAATCCGGGTTCTTATCAAAGGCGGTATCATCAAAGAGTTGACGATCGACGAAGTGCTGTATATACAACTCGTGCGCAATGACATTGCGAGCTGAATCACTACGCTTTAATAAGCTTTGTGACTTTAAAGACCAGGCTCAGGGTTAGACCCACGATGGCCCCAAGGCATCCCCACATTACATCCATCCAGCTAAAATTTCGACCAGCGATAGCTAGCTGACCAACTTCAGCCAGAATAACAAGGCCCATTAAACTTATGCAGGCAATCCCCCACCCGTACCTTGTTACCCGAGAAGCTTCTAGCCACAACCCAACCAACAAGCCCAAAACCACAAATGGAACCCCCGTTCTAAGATCCAAATTATCTTCGGCATCGGCCCAATTTGCTAACCATTTTGGAAGAAACCATAAATGGCCCATCCTGGAATCTGGTATCCAGCTCAAATAAAACACTAGAAAAATACTCAGCAAGGATAATAAAATGATGAGTAGGCGCATCGACCAATAAATAGAGTGTTAGAATAAAGGCGATTCAAGGAAAGACCTAACTGCTTTGCGGATTAGCTTCAAAGAAACTAGCTCTCCCCAATTTTAATATAGGCCTTCCAACAGGCATTACAACGGTACAATCGATTTGGGACAAAGAATAAAGCATTCTTTATCAAAGAATTCCGGGGGATACGGTCTACCGAGAACTGTTCGCCGCAATATGGGCATGACTTTTTAGTAGTAAACCTTCGGGAAAGAGTAAGAATATTAAAAATAACGGCTAAGATTTTCATGAACGTTAATATTTTTATGCGGAAGCATTCAAATATATCCACTTGCAGGTGAGAAGCTTGACCGCGCAATCATGTTCTTTCTTTAAGCTCACAAATTCTTATGATTGTTACAGTTTGATACAAACTGGTTACTTAAACAAAAAAAAGCCCGACCGCAAGGCAGCCAGGCTTTTCATTCTCATGTAGTTAAATAATCTTCAGCCGCTAAAGTACGTTTTTGCTGAACATATAAAAAATCCCGCCAGCAACGCCAGGCGGGATTTAAGTACTGTTTACTTAGTAAAGAATTGATCAGCAAAATTAAGACTTTACTGATTTTTGTGAAGCATCTCCCTCATCCATTCTTTCAGATCATCAAACTTTTCGTTTAAGCCCAGAAAGCCCGTTTGCATGCGGTCGCGGATCTGGTGAATGTCTTTCTTGAATAGCTCTTCAGTAGTGGACTGACGAAACTTTAGTTCGGCAATTTCGCCCTCCATGTTACGTTGCTTTTGTTCCAGGCTGTCCACTCGGGCACGGAAAGCCTCTTCCTGCTTTTCGGCGGCTTTGGTGTCTTTGCCAATGGTTCGGGACCAGACCAGGCCAGCCACAAAAAGAATCGTCTGAATCACCATGGCCACCAGAATCTGGTCGGTGTATTTGTTCATTTGTACGGTGAGTTAATCGCTCGGCTACCCATCCCAGGCCTGCACCAACCAGCAACGCCAGCGCGGAGGCAAAAAGGGCACCTAGCATATGGTGATGTAAATCTTTTCCTTTCCAGAGACGGCCGTTAGTTTCTTCATTAAAGCGGCGAATGCTTTCCGGCTTTCGGTGATGCTGTTACCGCTCCGCCCGGTACCAACCAGGATGCAGCCCTCAGTATCCTCGACCGTGTTGCCCGGATGAATCCGAACTCCGGAAAACCCCGGCACATCGATCAGAAGTGGAAGGATTCGTTTGAAGCGGTTCGAATAGGTGAGCGCTACCTGGTAGGTGCCTAGCGGAATAGCTGTTTTGCCGTACACCTTTAGCTCTTTGATTTCCGACAGGGGCATGGTTTGACGCAGGCCTCGGCTGACGTCTTCCAGGGTGTGGCATTCAAAGACGCCATCCACCCAAAGCCGACCCAGTGTTGCACTGGGTTCGACTTCGCGGGGCAGTTTCAGGTTCATTGGCCGATTGTGTCTTTGTGCTTTTCAGAAACGGCCCCGAAAGCGACAGTTAGTTTGGAGGCCAGGGCGGCACCGGCAGCCATAAAACCCACGGCCTTGATGATGGCATCAATGTAGGGCGGCATGGTGATGTTGCGCTCGGTAAGCGTAGCGGCATATTCCAGAAGCGCCGGATAGGCTACCTCCGAAGCCAAAAACAAGGCGATGAGAACACGGGAGAGCTTTTTGAAAAACGACGGGCTTTCGGTTTTGAGGCGAATAATAACAGTGTGAAAGAATGCGATTAACTTTTTCATATACGGTGGTTTTAAATGGATCGCCGAAGCGATGGTTGCGATTATTTGCGGGTAACACTAATTCGGAAGAACCGGGAGAACAGAAACGCAATGGCCATGAGCACCACGACCGCCGCCAGGGCAATAGTGGAATACATCCAGCTTTGTGCCTTGCGTTCGGCGGATCTGAGCAGCCCCGGATCTACGCCGATGTAGGTGGTTTTTACCGGCACCTCGACGGTTTTGTTGATGTAAATCGTGTCTCCCTGGCACTCGGCCTCGGCGGTCGTTTCGGCCTGGCGCTTGGTGATCGTGAGCGTAGCCCGCCCCTGCTTGACAGTGCGGGTGAACGGGGCGGCATCGTTGCGGTAAGCCAGGACAACCGAATCTTTCTCAATTCGGATCGTGTCGCGGACGGTCACGCGGAGGGTGTCGGTGACCTCTTTGCCATACTTGCGAACCAGGCGCTCGTAAGGCTTGCAGGAGACTCCTGCTACTAGAATCAGCAGCAGGAGCCCGTGAGTGATCCTTCGCATTATAGTACCGTCGCTTTCGATCCTTCGCAGAGCACCCAGTCCAGCCAAGCGTGGTCACCGCCACCCGTTTTGTAAAAGATTCGGAGTGTTCGACTAACACCAGTCCCGAACAATGCCTCAGAAGGCATCTGAAAGGTAATGGCTATCGTCCGCCCTCGGTAGTGGCGCGTATTGGCCAATACGTCCGGTGCGGTGCCGTGGTTGCCCCCATCGTTTACCCAGCTCCCGTCCGCCCGTAGGCCCAGGTACGTCGCGTTTCCGAATAGCTGCACACTTATGCCCGTGGCCTCCCCAGGAATCGCCCCGACCAGCGTGTAGGTCTTACCCGCGTAGGTACCGTCGAAATTTCCCGCCGCCTGCGCGTAAGCCTGGTTCGAATTGACCGTGGTGACATTCGAATTGTACTTCTCCGAATAGTTGTTGTTCACCACCGTACCCACGATTGAAAACTCCCGAATATCGACTTCAGTCGTATTCTGAAGCCGGTACATCCCGAAAAAGCCCGCCTGTAAGGGTTTATAGATTTCCTTTCCAATCGCAACCGACTTGACGAGCTTGCCATTGACGCTCTCCACGTACCGCTGGCCAAGGTTGACTTTCTCAACTGGTACTTCCCCGGTAACCGTCGCGCTCGGTATCATGTCCCGGAGCTTATCCAGGGATCGTCCTGGGATACAAGCAAAATCCGTTGGGGTCATGTAGAAGCCGTACAACCTGGTTGCCGAAAGGGTAATCAGCGGGTAGGCTCCGCCGACTGCCTCGACCGTAAAGTGAGCAATCATGGGCGTGTCTGACTCATTTTTCACCGAAAAGCCGCTCGTGACGGGGTGTATTGGCGTGAATAATTCGTCCTTGACGTACTGGTTGAAGACGGCGCTGTTCGAGTTGGTATTAATCCGTACCGAGGCGGTACCTTTCCCCAGCACCAGGGTTATGACGAACCGAACGGGGTTGCCCGCGGCGTTGCTGATATTCCCGCCGAAGTTATTGAAGAGAAAAGATGCATACGGTCCGTACGTGTCCGACGTAGCGGCGGCAGCAATCTGGTTATTCGGCTCGGGCAGATAATTAACTTCTTCGCTCGATGCCCAAACCGCTTCATTTTCACCCGTGGCGGCCAAAGTTGAGACCCCAATATTTCGGTACGTATTCAGGGCTCCGATTGTATTTTTGAGCGTCCGCTGAACGCCTACGAGTCCGATTTGGCTTTCGGCGTAAAGTTTCGTGCTAGTCACCAGGGCGGTCCGGGGTTTGTTGTTGAGCAAGGATACCTCGAACGCATCGCCCTGCCGCCCGGAGGGAACAACGGCCGTTTCGGTGTTGAGCATCTCTCCCTCGATGGCGTTCCCCACCTCGGTGGGGTGGATCAGATCACCGGTGAAGGCTCCCGTATTGATGTTGAGCGAAGTAACGGTGTAGTTTTTCCGTAGCAATCGCTCCAACTCGACCAGATTACTGGTCAATAGGCCTGACTTGCCGTGTACGTCCAGTACCGTCACATTCGTTTTTCCCCGTTGATCGAGCAGCAACTGGCGATGCTTGAGAAAATTCGAATAACTAGGGCTTGCTGGCATAGACATATGCCCGCCCATTTCCACAATGATAATGAGCTGAATATTCAGCTCCTGGCATCTTCGAACGATGTATTCGATACCGGGTTTGTAGTAGAGATCGAAAAAGTCAGCTTGCCGACCCGCATCGTTAACAACGTGATGCAGAAAAACCTGCTTGGGCAAAATGGCCGAATTAAAGCCGAATGCCGCGTCGATGCCGTTCCAGCCGATAATGGGAATACCGTCTAGCTGTTTAGGCGTACCGTCCGGATTTAATTCCTTACCCTTTAGCGTCAGAAAGTTATTGATGGCTGAGCCTCCATAAGAACCGTCTACCAGATGAAGGCCGGGCTTATCCTGGCACGCATCCTGCGATTCGATATACACCGTACCGACTATGTTCTTAATCTCGATGGTATGCATGCCAATACTTGGCCAGGTAAGTGTTACCTCTTGTCCGTAGGCCTGTGTACCAGCACAGTTAACCGTCTGCTTCAGCACGCCGTCCGCCCACACCTCGAAGGTTCCGCCCCCTACCTCTTTCGAGTAGCGGAGCACGTAACGCTTCATGTAGTACTGGAATTTCAGCGCCTGAGAGCCGACCTTACTGGCCAGCCGGGAGAAAACGTGCCCACCGTAAACCTGGTAATCCCAGCCTAATGAAGCGTATGAGCCGCCCGTACTGCCCAGATGTATGGTTCGGTTTCCCGAATCACCGAACTGTTTGACCAGACTGGCATAGAAGTGCTTGCCTGCCGAGTTGGTGTTATTCAGAATACTGGTACCAATAAGCCGAACCTCGACTGGCCCCTTGGCGGCAAACTGGGTGATGGCATTAAATGCGCCTAGAGTCTGGGTTTTTGAGGCAGTGACCTGCTCGACTGAGGCCGACAAACTGGTGGCTGCACTGGTGGCTATACTGCTCGAATTTGCGGCGCTGGTGGCGCTGGTAGCCGCTTCACCGGCTTTGGTGGCGGCAGTACTGGCTGATCCTGCTGCATTAGTCGCAGAGGTTGCGGCTTCACCCGCTTTGGTGGTGGCTGTTGAAGCCGCAACCTCCGCACTGGTGGCGTACCCCTGCGCTTCAGCAGCTTTCTGTGCGGCACCGGTTGCACTGGTAGCGGCCTCCCCCGCTTTGGTGGTCGATGTGGTAGCGGCCCCGGTCGCTACCGAGGTGGAATTAACAACCGTTACCCGGTCGGCCCGTACCTCATCCCGGAGCGCGGACAGTTCGGTCGTAATCGTCCCCGTGTCCCCTTTCGGTCCCCGCTCTCCCTTCGGCCCAATGCCGACCGTTGTAATGACCACCGGCACATTGACAATACCGTTGTTGATGGTAACGGGGAGCTGGTAATTATTCAGAATCGCATTCTGAAAGGAGAACCGGATCGTGCCCTGGGCGAAGGTTCGGCCGTTGTAGGAGGCCTGGTAGGCATACACACCCGTACCGAGCTGCGCGGACTGCCAGGGCGTGATGGTAAAGGTTTGGGTGCGGCCATTGACTACCCGACTCGGCTGCAAGCTGCTCGGCAGTTCGGTGAAATTAGGCGTGTTGATCTGGCCCAATTTGAGCATAACGAGCTGGCCAGAGAGCCAGCTACTCAGCGTGTTTTCGTAGGAGATATTGGCCGTGTCGCCAATGGGAAACACGTAATTGTACTTCTCGCCAGTTTGGGCGAAGGCACCCAGACTGAAGGCAAACAGAAAGAACCAGATACTTAAGAGCTTTTTCATATAGTTAACGGGGGTTGGTATGCTTAGTTGAAACACGAGAGGCCAACCCTCCGGCGGTTTTCCGGATGGGTTGGCGAGAACGTATATTTTTACGGGTTCGGCGCGAAGTCAGGGCGGCCAGCAGGATCAAAGCCATCCACTCGCCCGCATCGTTCTTGATGTAGCGGAAACGGGGCTTTCCATTGCTGATCCACCAGTTGTACAGATTGCCTTTAAACTCCGAACTGTTGTTCTGGTAGACGTTCGGATCAAAGGTGTAGGTGTGCGTCGGCGCTCCACTGGCTCTAGTTTCACCTCCCCGAATGCGCCCGTACTGCCGGGCCGTTTCCAGGGCCAGATTCCAGGCTGCACCCGGATAAGCCCCGCCATCCTGATCCTGACACTGGGCGAGGAACGTAATGTGCTGCCCACCCGCCCCCTTCCAAGCCGCCACCGCTTTTTGGGCCATAGCATAGCCGTTCTCGCTGCCTTCTACCAGACCATTCGAACCGGCCTGCGAGGCGGTATAATAGTCCTGCTCCGTTGCCGAGGGAGCCGCCGGGTCGTTGGCCGAAAGGGAGTGCGCGGCCGCGAAAGCCCCATCCCATTCCATATTATAAGACGGCGCGGGATTCTTCTTCAAGTGAACGCGAATGGTTACCCCGGGGAACCGAGATGCCAAACCGTTGCGTACAATCTTAAGGAGCTCAGGGGTGTCCCAACTGCCTACGTACTGCCCGCCGCCTTCCATGCACTGGCCAATGTCGAGGAAGATCGGAAGGCCCGGCATTTCCGAGTAAACCGCTGCGGCCTGCAAGAGCAGGTAATGTCCCAGCGTCTGCACCCGGTAATTCATGAAGCCCCGGTTCTGCCCCTGCGTTAAAACGTACCAGGTGTTGTCGCGGTTGACCGAGGGAAGCTGCGCCCCGCCGCCTAAATTGTAATAATTGTTATACCCCTGACGAACGACTTCGTGAAAGTCGCCCCACATGGGAAAATAGATTCGTTCCCCGTTCTCTTCGATGTAATGGCCCAAATCCCCCGCCAGCTGTGCCTCTTCGTTCTGGCCTCCGCCGATGAGAGCATACGTCAGCGTTCCATTGGCGTGGTAAGGCTTATACAGGCTGGCCAGGTGCTTGACGAAAGCGTACTGTTTGACGGCCGGGTTATTTTGATCACTTAGTCCGCCCGGTTGCAGGGCCTGCACCGAATACTCATAGTGTGGCACTGAGCGGTTAAGGCCAACCGAGAGGTTGCCGTCCCACGTCCGCTGGCACTGGTCATCCGTGTAGAAGCCGGTTTTCTCGTGGTTGTTGCGGAGCGGTACCGGTCTAAAGCCCATCTTGAGCCCATTCGACTGCGCCCAATCCATAATGCCCGTCAGCTGCGCCGCCCGGGCTGAACTCCACACGCCGGGAGAGGTCTCCCACTCCGGCCAAAACTGGCTGAGTGCGGCTCCCACTTTCACCTCGGCATGCGCCCCGTTATCGGTAGCCGCTGCCTTGAACTGACCCAGCGCAGAGGTGTGCTCCGCAATGTTGTTGTTATTCAAATAATACGTCAGGGCCATGTCCGGCAGGACATATCCGCTAACCGAACTTGTCGGTGAGGTCGGCGGCGTGACTACCGGCGGCGTGGTCGCCGGAGGCACGTTCGCGGTGGCACCAACCAGAACCGCCGAAATGGCATTGCCTTCCAGCGGTACGTCGATGGTCTTGCCGTTGCCGAGTTGGACCGTGATGGTTTTTATGTTCCACGGATCACAGAAGAAATCCACGGCGACAACGGCCTGCTTCCCATTGGCGGGGTTGGAATACACCTCCACGATGGGACGGCAATAAAAGGCCGAAGCCGCCAGTCCCATGCCGTTGGAGGGCGGGCTGAAGGTTTGCCCCTGCATGCTATACGTGGCGTGACTCCAGATCGGATAGTCATTACCCAGGTGCGCCAGAATCTTGACCGCTTTCCGGTAGCCATGAAAATAGCTGTCATAGCCGATGTAGGGAAAACGCGGGCGGGCGGGTCCGTTCGTGTAGGAGAAGTTGCCCCCGGTACCCGGTTTGGGGATAATCTGGGAGTGGCTCGGATCATCGGACGGATTGATGGCATTGGGATCATCGATGGCGTTGTGATGATCGGCCCACATGAGAAACCCGTTCCCTTTGAGCGTATGCTGCAAAGTAATCCACTCCTGACCAATCAGGTCGGGAATGCCCCCGGCAATGCGGCGCACGGTAACGTTAGTCGCTTTCAGATCGTACTCGGTGGCATCCCAGCGGGCCGAACCCGGCGTTTCCAACCACGGCCAGCCAAAGCCAATAATGTAGCGGGTGGCGTCCTGCTTGAGCTTGATTTCAAGTTTAAGGGCGGTGCGAATGAAAAAATCCGGATCGCCCGGGTCATCGGGATAAATTTGGTTCAGAAAATCGATGCCCGCCTGGTGGAACGAGGTGATGCCCCAGCGAAGCTGAAAGAAGGGATCATCCTGCCCATTTGGGTCTTTGCGGGGGTTGCCGTTCCAGTAGTGCTGGTAATTTGCATGCAGGTAGTTGCGGCCTTCGTTGGGGAGTACGAGTTGCACGTTTTCCCCATAACCCGGGGTGACCATGCGATTCGGGTAAAGCTGCTTCAGCTTGGCCACAAAGCCCAGATAACCGGGTGAGATGTTGGGCACGGACGTTGAGGCGGGGTTGCCCTCGCTGATCTGATCCACCCAGATGGGGTAATTGTGGTTCGAGAAGTGAGACGCTGCCTGTTGGCCCTGTTCGTAGGTGGGTGACGGATGGTCGTCGTAGATGACGGGCCCCAGGTAGTCCGCCCCGTTCATCATCTCGTATTTGAACTGCCAGCCGTTGGGAATCTGGAAAATCTCCCTTGTGTTGCTCAAGGGTCGTTCGTTGCGGCTCCGGGCTTCGGTGAACTTCCAGCCGCGATTTTCCAGGTCTGCCTTGGTAGCCTTCCCGTCGGGGATGGTACCGCCGAAGATTTTATTCTTCTGGATTTCCAGCTCGGCCGCCGTAAAGGGAGGCGCGTTTTTGAGAAATACACTGACGTTGCCCTCGGCTTCCAGGTACCACTTTTCAAATAAAGGAAGCAGCACGCCCGTCGTGCCGTTGCCCGTCAGCGTCTTTTCGGTAATGGGTACATTCGGGTGCCGGGTATCCCGGATGAGCATATCCCGGCGGATAATGGACATCTGGCTGGTTCGCCAGCCGCCGTCCCAATCCACGAAGCGAAAACCGTTCTGGCCGGTTTGCACGGGGTTGGAGGTGCGAATTCGGGCAATGAGCAGCTTGTGGTTGGGTGGCATCAGGGCATCGATGCCCGTAGTACCGACCAGTTTGGAGTTGACGTAATACACGTCCTGGTAGCCGCCGGGCGGCGTGGTCGAGACCGTCTGTTTGAGCCGCACAAACTGCGCCTCTGCTGGCAGATACACCAGCAGGAGCAGAAGCGAAAGGACCTTGATAAAACGATGCATAGTTACGGGGTGTTGGTTTTATTGTCTTACTGCGGGATTGTGTCTACGTCGAACTCACCTAAATTTCCCCCCATGCCGCGCGGGTCGTTGAGGGAGTTGTAATGATTGGTGTAGCTCGTTGAAGCCGGGTAGTAACGGATAAAGTCCGCCGTATTGTTCAAATCCGCCCGGGGTGGCACGTCGAATTGGATCGGCGCGGCATTGCCCAGCTTCACCCAAATCGTAGCGGGCCAAAAGCCAAAGAAAAACTCCGTATCGGTTTCATCCTTGAACGCCAAAAACCAGTTGGCCCCTTTGGGAACGTAGTACCCTTGTGGATAACCCGGCACCTGTGTCAGCACGTCCGAATAGCCCAGTACGTTGCGCGGCAAGGTATTGGTAACGGGCAGCATGGGGATATACGGCGATTGCCAACCGGGATAATTGTCATCTCCGGGAACCCCCCGGTGCAGGTACATTAACTCGGGCACGTCGGAGCTATTGCTCATCTTCAGGCGAACGAACATAAAGGCCGTTGAAGGCGGTCCGCCCGCCGTAGCCACATCGATAAACTCAATGATTGGCGTCGTTGGGTTAGTTGGATCAGTCGGCCCACCGGGATCAGTGCCGCCGTTTTGCTGGGCAATCACCAGCACGCCCGAGGTAGAGGCCGTGGGCATGGTGAACTCCTTGGCAAAAATCTTGTTCTGTCCCAAGATCTTGAGCATGAACGTGTAGGTACGCCCCGGTTGGAGGGCATTCATGTCGCCTAATGCAATCGGATTCACCCGCAGCAACGCGTTCCACGGATCGTTGGGAAACTGCCGTACGGTATCGTAATCGAAGGGGAGCCACTTTTTGGCCTGCCAACCGCTGCCAAATGGTTGCGTAGCCCCTTCGGCTGGATCCTCGATCCAGAGCATGGCACCGAGAATACCATTCCGGGTGCGTACCCAGACGGTGCCCTCTTTGCTTGGATTGCCTTGCGGCCCAACAGGATGGTAGGAAATACCAACCGCCAGAATATCGGCCTGAAGAACATCCGATACCTCACTAGGCACAACCAGCGGAGCCACCAGAGCGGCAAACTCCTCGACGCTCATCATGCCGACGCGGAAAAGACCGTTCATGGACTTGGCCACTAAGACACTCGGCGCATCAGGCATGAGCGGCAAATCCGTAATGCCAAGCTTGCCCGTAATCTGATTGATCGCCGTTTGGGCCGCATCCAGAATTTGGGAAATCCCGATTTCGAGTATTTCGTTGTAAAAACGCGTGTCGGTGCGGTTGTTGGGCATTCCGCCCACGCTGAGCCGGTTGCGGAGCTTATTCTGGATGACTTCCTGAAACAGCAGGTTCGGGCTGTCGCCAAACTTGCGGATAATCTGGCCGCCGACAATGATTTCTTTGTCCGTTTCGGCGCCCCGGTTTACTACGTCGTCCAGCGTGTCTCCTTCGGTGGGCGGTTGCAGGGGATCGTAGATAAAGCTAAACGCATCCAGAAAGGCATCAAAAACCTTAGTGCCAACCGGACGGGCAAACTGGTAATAGGTGTTCCCCCGCACCAGCTTGTCCCCGTCGCGGTCTTTAAAAAACAGAAAATAATCCGTCCCTTCCGTTTGCCACTCGTCGCCCGGCTGAGGTTCACCGCCTTGCTTAGTCAGTAGAAACTCCGCTTCCCGCTCATAGTCGGAGGCGGGCCAATGCGCCAGCCACCCTCCTTCCGGTTCGGGTTCGGGTTGGCCGTCCTGCGCCGCCAAAGCCACCGCAGATTCTTCCAGATCGGCCAGCGTGACCTGGTTGGTAACCCGGAAGAGCTTGTACTGATCCCCCAGCCGCAGCGGATCACCGTCCTGGTCGAGGGTAAAGCGGATGGGTTGGGGATTGGGGCCATACTGCACCCAGCGCCCTTCTTGGGCAATGGGCAGCACGGTCTCCTTTTTACAGAGCGCGTAAAAAGCAACGGTACCCTCCGGCAGGGGCTGGTTGAGCAGGTACGACCCGTGCGTGGGAGGCAACAACAAGGGAGCCAGACGCGGAGCGGAAACATCCACCTGGTTGGCCCGAAACGGAAACGGCCCGTAGGTGTCGTCGTTGGCGTCGTCCCGGGGGTGTACCCGGCGGTGCTGCACGTAGTAAGCCCCGGGCATAAATGGATCCCCGTCCTGGTCGGTGAGGATGTCGATAAATTCCAGCCCTTCGGGATAATACATCCAGCGGTCGGGTTGACTGCTGGGATTGATGCCGCGCTTGGTCACGCAGTAGTAGCGGCCAGCGGGACTTTTGATTCGGATATAATGCTCAGCCATGGCTATCTACCTTTTAGTCTCTTTAAAATTTCATTGATGTTGCTTTTGAACTCGAAAATGAGCCCGCCCGAAACAATCACGCCACTCGTACCGCCCGTTACCTTCCCCGGTACGGCCATGCCCGAGCCTTTGATAAAGCCCGCTAGCCCTTTCACCTGATTTTTGAGGTAATCCAGTTTGTGCCCGGCGGGCAGGTCGGGACTCGTGCCGGCCGGAAAGGGAATCACGTTGCCGTCCTCGGTGGTCATGGTCGCCTTGCGGGTAAAGCCCGTTAACAGCGGCGGGGCCACCTCGATAGCCCGCACCTCTACTTCCCCCCGCATGACGTCCCACTTGTAGCCTAATGCCTGCATGTACTTGCCCAGTTCTTCCAGGTGTAGCACGTCAAAAAGAAGCGGCTCCCCCAGGATTTTGCCTTCGTAGACTCGTTTCTGGGTTGCCGTCTGGGACAGCATCGCCTCGGTGTTCATCAGGGCCAAATGCCTGCCCCCCTCCACAACGGGTGCGCCCTCGTGGTACCAGCCCGTAGCGGGCGTGTTATTCTGCCGGAGCAGACGGCCGTATTTTTTAAAGCCGGGCAAGTCACCGGTTTTGAAGGTGAGTTCGTCGGCGCTGCGTTTAAAAGCACCGTTGTTTACCTGGTAATCCAGTTCGTAGGTTTCCTCCTCAATGTCGGTGCGCACTCCGTTGCCGTAGATGTAGGTAACCAGCTCGACAAACTCAAAATCGATGTAGTCGGGTGAGGGGTGCTGCACCGAGGCGGATTCGTAGCCCCCCAGTGTCTTGCCCCGGTAGAGGCCCACGATGAGCTGAAGCTGCCCAAACGTCGTGGTGCCGGAAGGCACCGGAGGGATGGCCACTTCAAAACTTCCGTTGCTGTTTTTGGAACGGTATTTCAGGTTTTTCTCCGGCGTGTTGGGACCATTGATGGCCTTGTCCTCTTCCTGATTATCAAACCACAGGTACTGGCTTTTGCCGTTGTCGTGAATGCTGGCCACGGGGGTCCACTTCCCGTCACTCTGGAGGTAGTAGGAAGCACTGCCGTTTTGCCCTACGGCCACCGAGATTTTCGCCCCGGCGGTGTTAACATTCTTAAACTTGCCCCGCAAGCGAAACTCGTTTTTGATGCCCGGCTGCGTGGGCAGGGAATAGATTTGCTGCATGAACTTTGGGTCCACGAACCGGCGGCTGAGCTGCGTGACGTGGCCACCAATGCGCATGCGGTACGGATCATCGGCCGTCCCCTGTCCGTCCCGGATTACTTCGTTGGGCAAAAAGCCGTTGTTCTGCCAGCCGGGAAAGGTTTTGGTCGTTTCGTTGTAGGCCGAAAAGTCACCGTTGATGAGCTCGTTCCAGTCCCGACCGTAGTTAAAGACGGATTTGTACTTGGTGATTGACCGCTCGACCGCCAGGTTGCCGCCCGCAATGGGTTTGCCCGAGGCGTCGTAGTTGATTGTCAGCCGGGGCGTGCGGGTCAGATAAGTAACATTCGTGCCGGTATTGTCATTAAAAACGACCCACTTTTGCAGGTTGGCCGTGCCTTCCCCGTAGGCTTTGGCCCACTGATAGATTTTCCACTTGCCGCCTTCCTGGCAAATGGTGAACTGACCCGCCATGTAGGTCTCCAGTACGTCGTAGCAGGTTTTAGGGCTGCCGTCTTCGTTCTGGAAAAGTCGGGTGTGTTGGCGCAGGGACAGAATGCCAAACTGACCGGCTAACTGCGTGGCATTGGCCCCGCCCGCCGGATCAAGCTGATTTTTTTCGATGTAGTTCGAGCTATAGTAAATGGCCAATGAATGCCCCGACCAGGCGAGTGCCCGCGAAATAATCGCAAACACCTGCCGCACCTCCCAGTCCACCTTGCCGCTCGGGTACTGCGCAAATGGCAATTGCTTGAGCTGACCCAGGCCGCAGACGGCCGAAAAGCTGACGATGTACGGCTTTTGGGCGTAGGGCTCCTGGGCTTCCCAGGGTTCGAGCCAGCCGATAAAAAGATCCTCCCAGATGTCGGCTCCGATTTCCCGCTGAATTACGCAGCGCCAGGTACGTTCGGTGTCGGAGTAAAGCTCGGATAATTCAAACTGCTGATCCGATACCAGACTCACCGAAGCTACCAGCGTACGGATCGGGGTAAACCGCTCGTCGCCCTGATAGCTTAGCGTCAGGGCGGATTCACCATTGCAATCCAGTTCAGCCACGGCTCCGGCATAATCCTGCTTTTGCAGTCGGATACGGACTAACTGCTGGTTGTAGTGCCGCTGAAAATAGGCGATATATCGATCGGTGTAAGCCATTAACGGTCTCCTTCTTTCTTGGCCATTCGTTTAATTACCCGGTATAGATCGTCACCACGTAGCACAAATTCGCCCTCGACGACTGTTGTGCCGCCCCCGCCAATGATGTCTTTGAGTCGATCCAGCGGCGCTATTACCTCGGGATTATTGCTAGCTCCGGCATACTCAGCCACGTTGACGATGCTGTTTCCGTACGCAATTCCACCCTTGGCCAGCCTAGGAATATTGATGGCTGAACCAATGGCCCGAATGGCCCCAGCCCCCACATTGAGGGCAATGCCAGACGCAATTGACTTTTTACCTGCCGCCATTCCAACCGGATTTGGCGGAAAAAGGGACGCGGCTAGTAACATGGTACCAGCGGCAATCTTCGCCTTTCCCATCTGGGCCAGCATGGCGGCAATGGATTCGACCATCAGCTTTCCGAACTGTTGCAAGGCTCCTTTTTGGCCAGAAATCAAGCCGCCAATCATTTCCCCGAATCCACCCGAAAGAGATTCGGCCATACTGATGCTGGCATCCTGAATGGATTGTCCAAAACCAACGGCAATGCCTTTGTACTGCTCACCTAAATCAGCAATATCCTTCATGCCTTTGCCCATGAAGACTTTAAAGTGGTCGAACTGGGCTTGCAAAGCCTGGGTGTCAATCAGCTTTTGAATGCCGGGATTAATGGCATCAAAGGCGTTGTCCATCTTCCAGCCTTTGATCGCATTGAAGTTCGTTTCCAGCTTAGCCTGGTAAGGCGCCTTTTTGGGCTTGAGTGCGTCCGCATCAGGCAGGGCTGTTTTCCCGGACGTTATGCCCATCAAATCCATCCAAACCCCTTTGTATTCCTTGAGTTTTTCAATCCGCTCGTTGTAAAGCGTCGAAAAGCTTTTACCTGTTAGTTCCAGACTTTTGATTTCATTATCCAGATCCTTGACGGCATTCTTAGCAATGTCGGCCGGGGAGTATTCTTTCCAGGACTTGGGGCCGCTGGCTTTTTTGCCCGTGTTTCCGGTAAAATCAGGCACAATAGCGGTATTGGTGGCCGTTTCACCCATTTTGGCGAGCGAAGCCACAACCCCATCCAGTGATTTTTTATAAAAGTCGGCGGTCTGGCGGGCTTCTCCGAGGGCGGCGGCCTGCTTCTCGGCGCCCTTTGCGGCCAGGTCTTTGTTGAACTCTTCGTTAAATTTCTTTCCGCCAACGAACATGTTATTGAATCCAGCTCCGAGACGGTCCATCCAATCAACCCGCTCAGCCGCTTTTACATTGGATTCTTCGGCCACTTTCGCTTCCGCCTCGGCTAGCTTGTTGGCAAAGACCTGCGCCTGGGCTTTCAGTGTTAAAACGCGGGTGTATTGGGCAAGGGCCTGGGTAGCCTTTTGGGTGTTGATCGTTTCCAGATTCAGATCCCCCAAATATTTCGGACTAATGGCGTTCAACTCCCGAATGGCTTTCAAACGCTGCTCTTTGGTCGCCTTTTCGTCCCGGGCTACTTTCAAAAGACTTTCCAGCAATCCGGTTTCGCCCGCGATTTGCTGTTTTGCCTGCGCGGTGCTTTCGCTCAGCAGCTTTTGTTTATCGACCGTTACCTGAATTTCTTTATTGAAATTATAAAGCGAGTAGGCAGCTACACCAATGGCGGCTAGGGCAGCAATGGTTACCGTGATGGGATTTACCAGGGTGACAAAACCCAACTTCAAAGCATCCAGCCCCATTTTTAACTGGGGTGCCATTTTGATTAGCGTACCAATGCCAAGGGATAAGGGGCCTAGCGCGGCGACCATACCCGTTACACCCAGAATAGTGGCCTTGGTTGGACTCGACATACTGGCAAAGCCTGTGGCAGCTCCTTCAATGGAAGCGCCTAAACCTTCCAGTTTTGTGGTTAGTCCAAAGGTTTGATCGGCGGCTTTGCCAAACTCGAAAGAGGCTACCTTAAGTGAATCCTGAATGTTTTCGATGGCATTCTTAGGGCCACCCGAAACCCGTTCCAGCTTGCCGAGCTGGTTAACGAGCATGTCGATAAAGTCCTTGGGGCCTTTCCCAGCGGCTTGGAGTTTAGCGCTGATCTGCTCGGAGTCTACTGTGCCGAACATATCGGTAATGGCCTTAGCAATGGCGGGCGAAGCGTTGACAATGGGTTTTAAGTCCTCAGCCAATACCTTGGACTTTCCCGACATCTGGGTGAGCTGCGTTAGGACGGCATCAAACTGCACCTTACCCCCTCCGCCCAGAGCAATGGCGTTCCCAAACTCCTTCATGTACCGGGTGGCGGTCGTGGCGTTATAGCCTAGGGCTTCCAGTCGCAAACCACCCTGCACCGCTTCTTCTAACCCAAGGCCGGGGAGTTTAGCCGCTTCCCGGAAGAGATTAAACTGAGCGCCCGCCACCTGCGCCGAACCGGCGAAGACTTTGAGACCCCGCTGCATGCCGTCGATTTCGGCGTAGGTGTTGAACATCACCCCACCTGCAATGGCGAGTGGTGCGGCAATGTAGGTAGTAATCGCCCGGCCAAATCCCTGCATATCACTGGCCATGCGGCCCAGGCCTTTATTAAAAACGCGACTTTGGTTATCCTGGGCTCTGTAGAAGGTGGCTAAATCAGCATTGGCCTGTCGGGTAAACGCTCTGACGCCCTGTCCGGCCTGGTTGAATCCGTTGATAAAACCGGATACAATCGCGCCTAATCGAATGTTAGCTGCTCCTACGATCATGGTGTTACGGGGGTATTCAGGTGCGGATTGAGCTTGCGCATTAACGCTGCGTAGTTTTCCCGACTGAGTTTCTTTTCTTTTTTCTTCGGACGCGGCTTTTTGATGTATTTATCAAAAGAGAGCGGCCTGATTTCCGGCCCCGTTACCGGCGGCTTGGAAAAGTCCCGGTTCGCGGAGGCGTTCAGTATGGTTGCTTCCAGGCTCCGGGTATGCAGCCACTGGTATTCCTGCCGCTTAAAAAAGCCCACGGCCATTCTATTGTATTCAGGAATGGTTAACTCCCAGACCTCAGCAGGGCTTAGAGCCAGTTCACCGTAGCAGAAATCCAATACTTCGCTCCAGTTGGTTAGCTTTTCCCGCCGCTTTTTCGAGCGTGCCGGTCTTTTACGATTTCGGTCAGTCGGCTGGTAAACCCCATAGCGTGCTGAGCGAGCTCGTACACATCAGCGGCCGACTCTTCACCCATCTCAAAAATCCAGTCTTCAACCTGTTCGAATGGGGTCTTTTTGGTCACCTCGTTTTCGGCTTCCCCGGCGGCTATAAGCCCCGACAGAAAGGTCGCGGCCAGTGAGTTGGCGCTGGTCTCGATGTCTCCTTCGCTGAGTTTTTTAAAGTCTATCAGTTCCGACAGGATGATATTGGACCGCAGGCCAAATTTGAACGTCCGTTGACGACCGCCGAATTGAACTGTAATTTTGCCGCGAGTAGATTCTAATGTATTCATGGTGAAGTAAAATATAGGTGGGTAAAAGAGGAAGGAGTACACCTGTTGGTGTACTCCAAGGGGTTACGCGACTGTCGAACGAGTCCGTTTTTCCAGCGAGGATAGCTCGGCAGAATAAGTCGAGTTTTCGTCGTTCGGCGCGTCGAGCGTAAACGAACCGCAGGCCATGGTGGCCGTCCATTGAGGATCACCCGCGTAAATGCCGCCCCAACGCCACGATTTTACGGTACCGTTGGCGCACCACTCTTCGATTTCGGCCGCTGAAACGTAATCATCCGAATTGTCGGCACCGTAAAAGTGAGTGATACCGGAAATGGATAGCGAGGTAACGGCATCTTTGCCACTGGGGCGCTGCCCTGTTTTTTGCCGGCAGGAATACTCCAGCATTCCCTTGTCGGTCTTCATGGTTACTTTGTCCATACATCCCACGGGGATGAAGGTGCCGTTTCCGGCCTTATCAACGGCCAGGACGATCTCCTTACCGATGACGGCTTCCAATGTGCGCGCTGCTGCTGCCATGGTGTTAAGTGGTTACAGTGGTAAATTTTTGCCCGTGAACCTGATAGGCCAGGGCCTGAAAATGCTCTTTTGTCGTATCGTCAAACCCCGCTTCCAACGTTGATCCGTATCCGAACCGCAAGCCAAACCCATTAATACGCCCGGTGTAGTTATCCAGCGCCTGGCGAATGACTGCTAAACCATCCTGCACCTGGTCGAAACTAGGGGAAGCTACTTCGATTTGCAGCGTTCCCGAAAAGGAGCTTCGGTTGTCGCGAACTGAAAGCGGTTTCACATCTTCATCGCGGTAAACAGCCGCCGGATAAGCAGTCGTTTGTGGTAAAACAGTGGCGTAAATCCGGTTGTCAAATAGATTACTTGCCTTTTCATTGGCCAGCAGAATTGCGAATAATGGCTCTCCAATCATCGTCTGCTGCGGTAATTTTGTCCGTTTAGATAAGCCTGTGACCGAGCCACGAAAAAGCGACTAACCGAGGCCACAACCTGGCCGATGGTCTGGTCGTAGGCTCGTTGCAGGAAATTGTCCATGGTTCGGTTCTGCTTATTAGGCCGAGTCCGAAAGTGAGTCCGCCAACCGACGTGCCCCGATTTAGACGAAACCCCCACAATAATCCGGGAGGCTTCATCACCCGAGGGACTCACCGTTTTGGTGCGCAAATCCCGGCGCGTTGCTCCGCCCCGGCGGTACTCATTGGCATTTCGGCCCCGGTGACGGAGTGAAATCCGCTGCCTACCACCTCCACTAACAGGCGCTTCCTGAATGGCCCCTCGGAGCATGGGTTTAGCGGCTTCCCGCATGGCTCCATTTGTCACTCCCCTGGGAAACAGGTTCTGAGCGCCCCGGTAGAAAGAAATAGCCAGGTTATTGAGTTCCGTAAAGTCAGCCCGGTAGTTAATCATGGTGCTTTGCTTTGATGACTAACCATTGCCTGCGCCCCTGTTCCGCTACGTGCACGATGTTATACACCTGGCCTCCTTCTTCCACAATGCGCCAGGTGGGATTGATATCCGACCGGTAGCGTATCGAAAAACTGACCAGAGAAACCGCCGTTACGCGTTTTCCTTCCACTTCTTCCGAGGCTCCCGCTATTTCGTCCTTGCGATTAGCCCAGACCTTTACTCCATTTTCGGGCAGGTATTCCACCTCTGTACCCGGTCCACCGAAGCGGCTTTCCTTGGGCGTAGGCTTTATCAGGTGAATTACCCGGTCCAAATCTCCGGCTTGCAGATTTTTCATAAGCTGGTAGACGGTTTACGGTAATGATCAAGCAGAACTTCGGCGGCACTTGGCGCGGCCTTTTTGGAGTCCGCCCGGTTGTCGTACATGTAGGCGATCCACAGCCGAAGGGCATACAGAATGCTCTGGGGCGGCGGCGTGAGGCCAGCCGTGTAGTGAATGATCACCCGGTCGATGTCGGTGCGAGCGGCAGTAGCCTGAAAAAACCTCAAAAACGCGGCTTCAGGAAGGATTTCCGCTTCGTACTCCGTAGCGTCCAGCGTATGGAGGGCTGTCTGGCCGGTAAGCCGAAATTCGACCTTGTCCACCGAGGCCACATAAAAGCCGTTGAACTCGCCACCCTCAAACCGATCCAGCCGGGCCGTTGCAGCTCTCGCAAAAAGCGGCTGGTTGCAATACTTTTCGGCCCACTGCATCGCGCCGAGAATCAGATCCTCGATGTCCTTTACCTCCGCCTCGCCACTAATACGCAGCCAGCCCATGACCCGGTCTTTCGACAGGACATCATCGGCAAGCTCGGTAGTCAGCGGGGTAAGGGAGGATACGGGGTACATCGAAAAAGCGGATTAGGCGGTTTTGTCTTCTTTCTCCGAATGCTCGATTACGTGTTCGGATTCGAGCAGTTCATCGGCATCCTTTTTTAAGAGCGTCGTCACGTCGCCCACGTCGTGGGCAAAGCGCGGGTGGTATTTGAGGAATCGAACCGTAGTGGTTTCCTCACCTTTCTTTTCGGTTTTTTTAGCGGCCTCTGCCATGGGGGTTTTGTGGATTAGCCTGCCCGGCAAGGTTGCTGCCGGGCAGGCGATGGGAGTTTCTTAACGGGACAGTTCTGCGGATTAAGCCGTCAGAGCGTCTTTGATACCGGCGAACGATTTGGCGCGGGCCACGGTGTTTTTCCAGAACATGTTGCAAGTCACCAGCACCTCGCCTTTTTTGGCGCGGGTCAATGGATCCACCACAAAGTCGGCCCCACCCCAGATACCCACGTAGAGCATCGAGAAGTCGCCCGCCACAATGGCCGAGGCCACGCTGGAAGACGTCCCCTTAGTCAGGTTGGACGGGATAATGTTGCTAACAACAGCCGGATAGCCGTTCAGTGTGTCGCCTTTTTCCCACACCGGCTCGCCGTTGGTATTGGCGAATTTCTGAGTCACCTTCAGTTTACCCTTCACCTTGGTGTTAGTCAGGTACCGCAGGTTATCGTTGGTCTCGAAGCTGTCAATCAAACTCTCCAGTGCCACAATGTTTTCATAAGATGGCGCCGCTCCGTTAGCCGATAAGGCCAACAGGTTACCATTGCCCGAGGTGATGGCTGCCAATACCGCCAAAGCCGCTTCGGCATTCAGTTTGAATCCGAGCGCCTTGTTCATGTTGTCCAGAATCAGCCGCTCGACGTCTAATGAGGACTGTTGCAGAAGTTGCTTGCTGTAGGGGATTGAAGCGCCCCGGCGGCTAGGCTGCATGGAGAACTTGGAGAACTTCATCTCGCCTTCGACGATCTCTTCGATCTCCGTTAGTTCCGAGATGACCGGTACCGTATCCTGTACCAGAAAATCCTGGTTGCCTTGCAAACCCGCCAGACGCGTAGCGCCAACGTTGTTTAAGAATGTCCGGGCCCAAAGCGCGTCGATCATGCCGTTTAAAACGGTCGGCACGGTTACCCCGCCCTGGTCGCCAGCGGCTGTGGTCTGACCCGTCGCTGTCTGACCCCGTTGTTCGCTTAGGAAAGCCGGTACGCCAAAGCCTTCGAGTTGAATACCATTACGTTGAGCATCCCGCTCAGCGATACTGTGCACCTCGGCCTCTACGCCATCGAGTTTGGATCCGGCGGCCATTAGTCGCAAGCCCCGAACAATACTCACCTGGCCTAAGTCCCGCTTGTCCTTATCGGAAATATCGCGGTTGCCCTGCGTGCCGGTGTTGACCGGAGCGGCCGATTCGGCGGCGCGTTTTTCGGCAGCTTCGGCCCGGCGAATTTGGTTGTCATAATCCAGAAGCTCAGCTTCCAGCGCATCGAACTGGGTGGCTTCATCCGGCGTAAAGTCGCGGGATTCTCCCTGCGCCTTGGTGGTCAAAGCGTTTAATTCTTCTAATTTTTTTCCGCGCGCATCGCGGAGTTGTTTAGCCGTTTTCATTGCGTACGGTGGTTTATAGTAAGAAGTTTAAGTTTGCGTTGGTAAATTGACAGCGGCGCAACGGCCGGGCGGTCCTGTAGTTTGCTGCGTTCCGATACGTGGGCATCGAACGAGCGCTTGGCCACGTCAGTCGTGGTTTGCAGGTAGGCCGGGAACGTCACTGGCCCTACGTCGTAGAGCTTGTAGATCTTTTTGACCGTGCGGATTTCGCCGCCCGTTTCGGGATCCTGATTCCAGTCCGAACCGCCGGGCGCCACCTGAAACTGGAACGAGCAGCCGCGAATGTTGCCGCTGCGGATTTCCTCGATGGTGTCTTTGGCGTTCTGGGTATTGGGCGGATAGGCCACAAAATAGAGCCCATCGGTGCGGATCTCCAGTTCCAGCGATTTGGCCTGAGTCCGACCCAGAGGCAAATTGCTGTCGTGGTTTTTGAGGCACACCACGTCGCTCATATCGCAGTCGTCGAAGGCTTCCGGGGCGATCTGTTCCCGGAACCAACCCAGGTTCTGGCTGAGCTGGTTAAACACCACGGCCAGACCCACAATGACATCAACTTCCTCCTCGGAGCCGTCATCGCGTTTCACGGCGCGTTTTTCGATCGTCAGTTTGCCGAGTTCGAAAACCCGCAATTCCTTTTCTTCCATGTTCGTTAAGCAGCTACGGCGGGCGGTGGATCCCCTAGTTTTTTACTCTGTTTACTGTCGATAAAATCATCCAGCCGGTCGGCATAGACCATGCCGGATTGCACCAGCAGGCGATCGCCGTCCTGGACGGGATTTAGGTCTTCGAGTTCCCGGACTTCGTTGCGGGTCATAATGCCCGCGTTGACCATGGCCCGGTAAAACTCTTTGCGGCTATTGAGATCACCCCGCAAAAGGGCGTTCAGATTGAATTTGCTGTAGTAGCTTCCCTGCTCCTCTTCCCGCAGCAGCTTGTAATCGGTCTCCTGTTCGAGGTTGATCAGGTGCGGCATGAGGAAGTACTTGATGTACTCTAAATCCTGGTGCTCGATGTTGGAGAAAGTGGCTTTGTCAAGGATGTTAGCCAGGTGTTGCGGAACGCCAAACAGGGCGCAGATGTCTTCGCGGCTGAGCTTCATCATCTCCAGCAGCTGGGCATCGACCGGATTGACGCTAATGGCCTGGTAATCCATGCCCTCGTCCAGAATGGCCACTTTCCCCGCCTTTTCAGTGCCGCCGTGATCGGAAAACCAGTTCCCTTTCAGGCGTTTTAAAGCCGGATCGGTCAGGGCTTTGACTACCTTGATAATGCCCGCCGGACGCCCGCCGTTTTCCAGCAGCGAATTGATAAAGCGGGTAGATTGCAGGGCGGTTTTAAAGCTTCCTTCGGCGGCCTGGCGAATGACGGACTTGCCGATGATGCCATCGAGAGCGAAGAGTTTCAGGTGCAGCACGTCATCGGCGGGCACATCCCGGTCGATGCCGTTGAAGCGGTAGAAAACGTACTTCTCCCCGTCGATCCGCTTGGATTCCAGCACCGTTACCTCCCGGGGGTGGAAAATCTCCAGACTCACCGGCCGGTTGATGCCATTCCGCTTGATGAGCGCGTAGCCATTGCCCCAAAGAAGGGCGTGACTAACCAGCGTCTTGCGAAACTGAAACGAGGTGTATAAACGGTGCGGACGGGTTTTTAAGAGCCGGTAAACGGGGTGATTGACGGCTTTGCTGCGGCCGTTAGCTCCTACCTGAAAAAGCTCCCAGGGTAGAGAAGCTACGGACGACGAAAGCAAGTCAACACAGCGGTACACCGTCGCCAGCGACAAAGACGTTTCAACGGAAACATGGACGGAACCGCTATTGAGGTGGAGTTGCTCCAAAAGCCGACTATCCGTCAGCGAATAGCTGCCGGATGTAGACCGACTCTCGGAGCGGTTAGACCAAAAAGAAGTTGCTCGCTGCCAGATATTCACATGGTCGCCTTAAACGGTGGGTACGCGTACGCGCTGTATTAGGGCAGTGAAGTTCAGCAGGCTAGGAAACTGTTTTGCTTAACAATGTTTAGTTTTTGCGGAAGGTGCGGTAATAAATCGTTTCAAAGGTCTTGAAATCGGCATACCGGCGGCAGTTATAGGCTCCCTGGTGGACTGACTCCGCCAAATTGTACCGATCTTCCAGAGTCAGGTCTGCCCGGCCTTTGGCTAGCCAGCCGATCATTAGGATAAACTGCTCGGTTACCATCTTCGCCTGAAAAGGCATTCCATCATTTATTACATTATTCATCATCGTTACGGCTTGGGTAGATATAGTTTGGTTCATAGGGTAGGTAGTTAGGTCAGTTAGTCCAGAAAGAAAATTTCGGCATCCTCGTCTTCGTAGCGGGATCGGGCTGTTTCGGTACGATCCCACATCCAGGCCGCCCCTGCCATAATCGCCGCCACAATGCCGTCCACCTTTTCGCCCGATCGCTTGGGATCTTTAGTAATCTTGATGTTGCCATTGGTATCCGTGATCGGCACGGCATTGCGCATCATCCACTGAGCAATGGGGTTTTGGCCGTGGTCCAATCGCTTTTGCAGCACTAAATCCCGGAAGGCTTTGGTGGGCTCAGCAAACTGACTCATCGTCTGGGGAAACTCGTAGACCGGTATGCCGTATTCCTGCAAGGAAATGGCCGTCGAGGTGGCGTTGTAGCGGTCATAGGCCAGCGCCTTGATGTTGAACCGGTCGCTGAGCGCCTTGATGTCCTTCTCAATTTCTCGGGGATCAATCACATTGCCTTCCAGAAAACGGATATAGCCCGCCTCTTTCCAGTCCCGAAGGGCGTGCATGCCGTTGTCGATCCGGTTCTGAAACTTGTGCTCGGGAATCCAGAACCGCCACAGCATCTTGTACTTGCCCGGTACCCGGATGGGGTTACGCACGTAGAGCAGCTTATCGGCATCCTCGGGCAGTTCGTCGTGCATGGCCCAGTCATCGGGCGGAAAAAACAGCCCCAGGGCGCAAAAGTCGTTGGTAGCACCCATATCCAGACCACCCCAGCACTCCCGGCCGCGCAAGTCTCCCTCGGGCCAGCGGGAACCGGACTTCACCCAGATATCGTCGGGAATAAAATTCGTTGGCGCGTCGCACCACCAGTTGAGGTTTTTGGTTTTGAAGGCCACAATGGATTCTTGTCCGTTGCGGATTTTGTCATCCCGCTCCCGGATCAGCGTCGCCAAATCCAGCACGCCCCCTTTGCAGAGCATCGGATTGGATTTCTGCCAGGTCTCGGGTTTGTCGAATTCATCCTCGCTGTCCTGCGAATAAATCACGACAAACAAATCATCGTTCACCAGCGACCCCTCCAGCGTAGGGATGGCGACCCGCTTCTCGTAGACCGCGCACGGCCAATCTTTGTGAAAGCCCCGGGTGGTAATGATGGCCTCGACCGAGTTGCGCTTTTTGATCAGACCCGAGGCTAGTACCTCCCGCATCTTGTCGTTTTCAAACTCGTGGTACTCATCCAGTACGGCGTAGGTTGGGCGGCTCCCGTCGGCGGTGGTGGGGTTGGAAGTCAGAAACCGAAATTTGGCCTCCCGCTCCCGGCAATAAATCTGCTCGGCACTGGTTGACATCACCTCCTGAAGATCGGGCGAGTTATTGAGCATGGCCTTGACGTCGTCAAAACAGATTTTGGCCTGAAGTTCCTTGTTGGCCGATACGTAGGCCTCGGCTTTGTGGGGACCGTCCACGGTCAGGTGGTAAAGGATCTGCATGGCCTCCATGGGCGTCTTTCCGTTACCCCGGGCGCAACTCTTGTACTTCTTTCGAAACCGGCGCGTACCGTCTACCCGCTGCCAGCCGTAAAAAACGTAGAGCTCCCACTGCTGGAAAGCAAACAACTCGATCGGCGTGTCGGGTGCCAGGTTAACCAGCTCCCCGAAATCCAAAACCGCCTGTCCGACTTCGGTGTCAAAGTAAAGTCCCCGGCTTTTGCCGTCCCGCAAATCTTTCCGGTGCCGTTTGATGGCGCACTTGAGTAGCTTTCCGGACACGATTTTCCCCGACAGGATGTCTTCCTCGTATTGCCAGACGGTTAGGTTATAGTTCTTCGGTGGTTTAGCCATGGTCGCGGTTGGGTATTTTAGGGCTTGGGATTAGATTACCGGCCCCTTTTCATTAGTTTTTCCAGCTTGGATTCCTGCTTTTTGGGCACACCCGCTGAGATCTTGCTGCGGTCGCCGGGCGTAAACCCAAACTTGGTCGATAGCTGGTTGGCCTTGCTAAAGGCCGCGTCCCGCATGGCCACGTAGGGATGGGTGACATACTTGATGAAATTCCCCTCCTCATCCTGAATCTCTTTGAACTCCCCATCCTTTTCCAGAAACCGGTTGTACTTGAAGTAATTGGCCATCTCAATGCAGTACTGCGCCAGCGCCTCCCGGTCGGTGGTGCCCAGCAGGTTCATGTCCATGAGCCAGGTGCACCGGCTCACCCAGATACCCAAAGCAAACCGGCCCAGCGGGCAAGGCGGCTCGGGCATCTCAATGAGTAAGGTTGGCTGCGCGGGACTGGCCACCTCCCGGTCTTTGCGGTGGGTGCCTTCCAGTATTTTGACCTCAACGGGTTTTCGGGGACGTCCTCCAGGCATGGGTTAGTTTAAAAGGGGGTTGGTATGTCAAAGCCGGGCGAGGGCTTGAAGATTTTTAGTTTCGGGCTTCTTTTTTTGGCTTTGTTGCCCGATCCGCTGCCTTTTTGGTTTTTGGCGCCGCCTTTTCCTTTGCCGTTTCCGGTGGCGCTGCCGTTACTTTTTGCCATAGTGCTTTCCCCCCCAACGGGTTTGTTAATGGTGAAAAAATGATCGAAAATGAATCCGCACTTTTCGAGGTCGTAGTCGTAGAGTGCCTTGTTGTCATGAATGAACAGAAACTCAATGCAGTCGGCTGAGCTCAGGTTGGCCGAGCCGCGAATGCCGATGTGTTTGCCGCAATCGGTTTTGAATACGCAGAGCTTGAGGTGTTCTCGCGCCACGGCCAGTTGAAACCGGTTATCTTTATCCAGCTGCTTGTAGATGTAAGGTACCAGCGTGTGTTGTTTGTGGGCATACTGAAAGTGAGAGATCAGCAAATCCAGATTATCCACAAAACCGCCGTCCAGCAGGTTAGCCAGGCTATCGACGTTTTCCTCGCTGAGCGATAGCGTGGCCAGTAGCATTCGCTCGGTATGGAAGTTGTTTTGCACCATCAAGGCTTCGATAAAGTCGCCGAAAATGAACGATCCGCTCACGTAGCCGTAGTGCACGCTGCCGGGCGTAATCTGGATGGCGTCGACCAGTTCACGCGCGTTATCATAGGTGATGCAGCGCTCGGGCATCTCGGGTACCAGCGGCGGCTCGATGTAGCGCATTTCGTTGCCCACGCTCATCCGCGCAATGGCGTCAGGAAGCTCGGTACTGTACTTGTGACGCACGACCGTATTTTTCGGAAACTCGTCGTCTAATGGCGAAAAATGGCCCAAAAAAGGGCCAAAATCATCATTTTTTTCACTATTCCCGGCAAAACTAACTTTCTGACTCATAACGACATAAATCCGCTAAAGATGGCTAAATTTTTCCCCTGAGTTTTGACACGCGGTTTTTCTCTAGGAGACATCGGTCGGGAGAACGGCCCGATTTAGGGATTTACCCTACCCCCCCCCTTGGTCGCAACACTTGCATGTGCAACTATTCATTTGCTCGACTCATCGGCATCTGAGGCTGGATGAGGTGGGATATATGGCAGCTTTATATTCGTCTTTGGATTAGGCCTCCATCTGATCTTGAAAAAGAAAGCCGAGAGCAGGCCTGCGAAAATTAAACCAACAATGACACCCAAAACTATTGCGGCGTTCCCGTATTCTGGTAGACGCTTAGCACCATAGACACAGGCCAGAAAAAACAAACTCAATCCAAATAGAAAAACCAGTGCAGACTCTGGTTCATCTAGAAAGGAATAGTCTTTATTGAGCTCAGCCATCTCTCGCTCTTCCTTTTCCCACCGCTCTTGATTGATCCTACGAAGCCCTTCTTTAGCTTTATTAAATCGTTCGGCTGCTTTTGTCCGGGCCTCCGCCTCGGCGTCCTCCTCTCTTTTCCGCTCTACTTTCCAGGTCGTTTCTCTATCCGCTACAGCCTCGGCATAGGTAAGGTGTAGATGATGATTCATGTACAGAATATTATCTCCAGTTACTCGGTAAAGCGTTACCCGGTTGTATTTAAACTCGCATTTGAAATCATGGACAATTATCTCAGTAATGGCCCGGCGAAAGAAGACTCCTTTTTTATTAACACCCCAAACCTTATCGCCAACGTCGTATTTGATTTTATCCGGCGCCCCGTCTTTCCAGTATGCTTTCCCAACTAAATATGATTGCAGTGGATTAAAGACACCAGCATGACCCAAGTCCTTGAGATATTCTTTCGGCAATACATGCTCGGGGTTTTCTCTGTGACCTGAAAAGTCATCCCCCAAAGCCTCTTTGGCCCGTTTGCCTATTGCGGCAAATTGCTCTGCCAACAGACCAGCTAAAGCCAGTTCTTTGTCCCCAATCTTGATGATAAGGTCGTTGTGCGGCGAGTCGGTAAGGAGATTGCTATACAGTATCCCCTTGATGACTTTTTTGGTTACATTCCAGATATTCGAACACTTCCGATCCCGAAAGCCTCTTTCCAGTAGTTCAGATACCGGATATTCAACGGCACCTCTTTTGATAAAAAGATCTTTCCCAATCTCGTTGGTGAATCCAGCCCGGTATAGCGATAGTTTTATGTCCGCTGCGTAGTTCATCGTCAGAATAGTTTTTTATCGCCAAACCTCTTCTCCACCAAAGCCCCGATTACAACGAAAATGCCAATCGGCGACATAGCCACAGCGTCCGTAACGTCTCTTACTTTTACAAATCCGTTAATACGTTTAGTCTGCCACAGGAGACAAGCAAACCCGATAAGGCACCAAATGAAAGTGATGAGTAGATTAAGCATGATTGATAGGCTAGGTTTTTTATTTATACCGCTGGATAGTGATCCAAAAGAGTAAAAAGCCGATAGTCAGCATGTGAAAGCTGCCGTCCTCATCTTCTCCGTATTGCAAATGAAAGCCTAGGGAAAGCTCATCTAAACTGCATACTCCGAACTCTATTTTCGTATCCATATGGCTATTAGTTGGGTTTAGCGGTTTTATCTCGTCCCGATTTGGCGTTGTGGCAATGTTTACAGAGGCTTTGCCAGTTGGTCTGGTTCCAGGGATCAGCACCCTGGTTGATGGGAATGATGTGGTCGGTGACTCCTTTACCTCCGCCCGGCGTCACATCGGTTAGTACGTCTTGTTTGAGGCACTCGGCACACAGGGGATTTTTGCGGCGAAACTCGGCAGACTCCCTCTTCCACCGCTCGGTAGCGTAGATCTTCCGGTTGGGATTCTTGCGGCCTTGCTGAGGTGCAGGCGTAGCAGGACGAGCCTTTTGCCAGGGGCGCTTGACGGATTGAATAACAGCCATGAGTACAGTGGTGAGGTAATGCGATTTAGGGTAAAATTACCGCCGCTCAATAAGTACTTTCGACCGATCCGTAAGTTCCAGAAACCGCCGGGTGCAATCTTTTACCCGGCGACGGCTAATAGGCAATTCCTCGCCAGTCGTTAGAAAGGCCATGCCGATCCCGGAGCGGGCAATCCAGGCTTTCAGGTAGCGGGGGCTGATCAAATTATGCTTGGAAATGCGAATGAAGCCAGGGAGCATCTTCTCGACCGTTTTCAGCGTCATGGAGGTCATGATGGGAAAGCGGTCACCTCGGATATGGAATTTAGAGTAGTTACAATCCGCCTCGACACGGATAATGGATTTAAGGAAGACACTGCGTCTTCCTAATCGGATGGAAGTCATTTAAGTTGCGGTGGGAGCCGAAATAGCGGCTGGGACAAATATATACAATATTGATATGTTTCTATGATTGATAGAGTTTATTTATAAACCAGAACACAAAAAATCCCTGATAGCAAAACTGTCAGGGATTCCATACCCACCGTAACTGTACTTAATTATGAGGCAAAGATACTCGGTTTTTGTCGCAATGGGCTAAGCCCTTGAGGGAGCGGTTAAAGCATGGCTTTTCTTTGTATCTTCGCAGGCATGGAAACGCCGTATTCGTTTTTGCAGGAAGCCCTTCTGGGAGGGCAGCGGGTGGTGGGAAAAGCGTACCAGGTACTTACATTGGAGGTCACTGAACTCTATCCCCTTAAAATATTCTCGCACCTCAGCGGCGGGGCTAGCCTGCTGGCTTCGATGAATGTGCCGGACAATCCAGATGAAAGCGTTAATTATGACGTTACCCTCGCCAAAGGAACAAAGCAAACCCAGCTCCTACAGGTGCCGGGTCGTGAGTTTTTAGAATTTCTCAAATCAGGGAAGGTTCTAAATTAAGACGCCACTAGAATATCCGACCAGCGGGTAGTGTAACACCGGCTTAGCCACTTTTGCTTCATGGGCCAGGTTCTGTCATAGCCTTGAGCCGCCAAACGTACCTTATCCCTTCCGTACTGCTTATTGATCCCATCAACGGCTTTGCTCAGCTTGGCGAGTTTGTCATCGGGGAGCTCGGTGAATAAATTAGCCTGGCGGTGATTGTCGGGCACCAGGTCATTGAGGAATACACCAAGCTTCTGATAAGCATATCCAAAACTGAATATCTCATCCAGCGCGGCGCTGGCGTATTTCAAAAGCTCGGTATTGCTGCTAGATGGGTGTGGCAGGATGACGGTGCGCGAATTGTAGTAGTGCTTGGCATTCTTCTTAAACCGGTTGGTGTGCACAAAGACTGTAATGCTACTGGCGGCGGAATCCTGCTTGCGTAATTTTTCGGAGGCTCTGGCTAGGTAAGTGGCCAGGGCCATGCGAAGCCGGGCTATGTCGTGCACCTCTACGCCGAACGAGGGCGCTACGCAGATGTTCTTTTTCTTGGCTGGCTCAAGTTCCAGCATCTTCACTGGTACGCCCCTGAGCTCGTAGACAAGCCGCAGGCCGTTTACGGTCATGCGTTCGCTAACCCAGTCCTCATCGGTCTGGCTCAGTTCCCAGGCGGTTTTAATCTCGTTCCGCTTCAGCATGGATTCAAACCGGTAGCCGATGCCCCAAAGATCGCCAATGGGGAAACTCATCAATGCATCCCGTATCTGATCGGCATGTATAAGGGAAAGAACGCCGCCGGAGCTCGGGTTTTTCTTGGCGAGCCTATTGGCCACTTTGGCGAGGGTTTTTGTGGGTGCAATGCCAAATGAAACCGGAATGCGCGTCCAACGGCTTATCGTTTCGCGCAGGGTCCTGCAAAAGGCTTCGGGGTCGGGTTCGCTGGATAGGTCCAGAAACGCCTCATCAATGCTGTAAACCTCCACGGTTTCCACGAACCGGGCCAGAATCGACATCACCCGCGATGACATATCCCCGTACAAAACGTAGTTGGAGCTAAACACCTCGATACCTGCCGCATCAATCAATTCCCCTATCTCGTGGTAGGGCGTACCCATCTTGACGCCAAGTTCTTTGGCTTCGTTGGAGCGGGCAATGACGCAGCCGTCGTTATTGGAAAGCACAATCACCGGCCGGTTCTCTAGCCTGGGATTGAAACTACGTTCGCACGACACGTAGAAGTTATTGCAGTCCATGATGGCGATCATGCTAGTTTCTGTATGACGTGGGTAACAACTCCAAACAGCCGGAAATCATCGCCGGGATGCACGTAGATCGGATTGTACTTGGGATTGGAGGAATGCAGGACCACCATCTCTTTGAGCCGCTGCATCCGTTTTACGGCATGATCCCCGTTTAGCCAGACCACGACGACTTTGCCCTCGACATGTTCCCTAGTGCAGTCCACGATTAACACGTCGCCCGGTTCGATCCGGTCCCCCGACATGCTATCCCCGCCTACCCGGACAAAGTACGTGGCCTCTTTATCGGTAATGCAGAGCTCGTTTAAATCGCAGACTTTTTCGATGTGGTTTTCGGCTGGACTAGGAAAGCCCGCCGCTACTTTGCTGTCGAAAAAAGGGATAGGTATCTTGGCACCAACCTTGGCTTTGTAGAAGTTCTCGGGCGACAGGCGGTCTAGGAGGTGGAACTGGCTAATCATACGGCATATTGGTGATACGTGAGGATATGGTAAACAAAACAGTCACAATATGTAACAGAAAAAACATATAGTACAATTAATGTTACTAAAATGTTTGATTTGTAACATAAAAGGGTCGTATATAACACAAAAACCCGGCTGTTGGGCCAGGCTTGTCTGCATTTTATGACTGAGATGCGTCGCTTGGCGGTTGAGGCTCAGCGGGCGGAAAAACCTCGTTGATTTGGCGAACCTGTTCCGCTAATTCCTCCTCAGTCACGGGCTTTACTTCTTTTTTTTTGCTCATTGGCTAGGTAGTTAGAGGGCGGCGTAGTCAGCCTCCATCTTTTGCAATTGCGCCTTAGTGACTTCTATCTGGGTTACGATATAGCCCTGAATAATAGGATCATTTGGACCCAAAAACAGTAAAGCATGAGTCTCTTTGTTTTGGTCTGTTTCTTGGGCTAATAGACGAACCTGAATTGGAGCCGTGCCTGCCATTACGGCAACCTGCATTCCTTGTAGCTGCTCGATTTCGTATTTCTTTTGAGTAATGGATTCTTGAAGCTCATTGGCTTCTTTTAGTTTCTGGTCGTTCATGGACTGGGTTGCTTTATCATTAAAAATAAAATACACTTCCAAGCTATCGCTGGGTATCCGCTGCGGGATGTGGTGCTCAGGACTCAGTTGCGCCTTGGCGGCAGTGGCGGCCATAATGGCCAAAAGGATGACATAGATTAGGTTTCGCATGGGGACTAGGGTTGGTTAGACTGGTTGAAGAATGAACTCCACCCGGGGACTGGCCTTGTCGAGGTATTTGTTGATCAGGATCCGGGTGCACTTGTTGTCGTTTTTGATGGCTTTGACCCGCTGCAAACAGTCCAGAATGATCTTGAGGGCGTTGTCTAAATCCGATCGCTGATTGGGGTAAAACACATCGATCGTCATCTCGAAATAGCCTTCAATGTTCGCATTCCGGTAGAAGTTGCACTGAATGAAAAAGTCGTTTTCATACTTAGTCAATGCAGGCGTCTTGGCCAGCGTCGGAGATCCTTTCTGGTAGATGATTTTGTAAGCATTGGACTTGCTAGGCACGGAGCCGAAAATGACTTGCTTTTTCATTCCTCCGCTGGTTTTTCGACAGCAATGCGTTCAAATTCAATTCGCCAAACCCAAGGGTTCTCCCGCCACGATTCCCAGCCGTTAATCTTCTGCCATAGGCTACGGAATGAATCTTTGGCCGTGTGTAGCCAGCGGTGTTTCGGATGATCTAAGTCGTAGCGAGACGTGTAATCCCGAAAACGCAACGCATCCTGCTTTGTATCGATTAAGTAAACCGTACACCGCTCAACGCCTTCAGACAGCGCATCCTCCTCGGAAATATCCTGCAAGCGCTCGATTCGGATGTCCTTGATGCGTAGCCAGATGCGACAGGCCTCTTTCGGCATGAAGATGGAAGGCTTCCAATGGTAGGGGAATCCGGCCTTGATGTAATCCTGACGGCACCGCTCCCCGTCGCCATCCGTAAAACTCAGGTCTGCCCGGTAGACATACTTGGACTTGCCGACGTGCTCAGGAACAAGTTCGCACCAGGTCTCCCGTACCCAGTGAGTATCCCCGATTTGCCCGTAGGGGCATTTGATGGAGATTTCGGGGCTAGCCTCAGGATAATGCCATAATCCATCCTTATAGACCCATCCCGCCGACGTCAAGCCCATTCGATCGAAACCCGGCTGTGGTTTAACTACCCGGCGCGTGTTGGTTTTCCGGCCATTCTGGATGGATTGAACCATCGGGGTTGAGTAAAGAATCGGAATATCCGACCTAACCAGACTTGGAAAAGCTTCCCGGAATCGCTTCTCACCTTCTTCAGTTACAAACCACCACACCCAGCCTTTCTCATTGGTTTTTTCGTAGCGCCCCATCAGGCCCATGGTTTCCAAATCATCAATGATTGGATCAGGGGCAGGTGACACAAACTTATTCCGGTAGAATTCGGCCGGCAAAACTTTATCACTCTTGCCTTTGGAGTTCTTGGCGTGATATAAGTTGATACCGAGTGTCGAGGCGATGATATGGGCCTGCTGATAGGTTAGTTCTTTAATTGGATTCATGGCTGGGGTTCAAAAATGGGTAGTTGACGAATGCGCAGGTTTTCGGGGAACTCCTCCATATCCCCACCGTGGCGATCCTTGAGACCTAGCTCTTTGGAAAGGTGGGTACCGAGCTGCTTGACAAAGACGGCGGTGCTTTCCTGTGTCAGTTCCCGAATTAGATCTTCCAGCCATTTCATTTGCATTGGGCGAAACAGGTACTTACCCTCATTGTTTCCAGATTCCCCTCCCAGAATAGCCCAATCAATACCTGAATGACCTTTTTTATCCCAGAAGTCCCACCCTATCCGTGGCATTCGCTGGTTTGATGTCTGGCTATATAGCCATAGGGCATCATCAATGGATACTGGCCCCAGTAGCGGCTCAAAGCTCACAAACCGAACGACTGCCGGAATCTGGGTCAGTGTCGCAATCCGGTGCACGGTGTCCTGATTTTCGACCGTGGTACCGATCCAGACGTTGGGCCAACCCTCGCCCCAATCTTCGGGCAAACACTGCTGAATCCGCTCGGGTCGCTTGGTGAGAATCTGAAAAATCAGGTTCGGGCACTTGCGGATGATCTCCCAGGCCTCCGCCCGGTAGGGGTCAGCCTGCTTGTGAAAGAAATCACTCCAGGAACAGGTGAATACTAGCCGCTGATCAACAGGCATGTCGGTCGTGATGGCTTTATGCAGCCGCTGCGGTTTGTTGAAGGTCGGCCTTGTGGAGCGAATCACTTTTTTGAAGTTGCGCCCGAAACGGCCCTCAATGGTGCGTTCGGCGTAGCAGTAATCGCAGGCGGGCGAGACGTGGTTGCAGCCCGTCCAGGGGTTCCACGTAAAGGTGGTCCACTGGATTTTAGAGAGTATATCCATCTTGTTTTAATTCCCCCGATTTCGGGGCTTTTGGCTAGGTGTTGATTCCTGATTGAATTGCCGGAGCAATTTTCTCCGCACACTGGCGGCTTGTTCGAGGTCGTAAAGGCTTAAGTTTAGCTCCCTACGCAGTCCAGCGTTGCCCATTAGCTGGCTAATGCTCCACTCGATGAGCCGGGCGGCGGCTTTGGGGCCGGTCGCGGGTTGTTTGCGTTTCATGCTGCAACCCCTCCTTTCAGTGCTCCTGCAATGGCTTCAATCCACTTTTTGACGTATTTGGGTGGGACACTGTTGCCGATGTATTTTTTCTGATCAGTCTGGCTACCCAGCAAAACGTAACCCGCCGGAAAGCCCTGAATCAGCTTTAGCTCCTGCACTTTGAGCATGCGCATCAGGATATCGACAATGCCGTACTCAGCCATAAAGGCTTTGATTTTGCGCACGGCCAGGCAGTCTGATTCGTGCACGATGATCACCGGCTTTACTCCTCCCTCGGCCGTCACCAGATAACTCCAGTGCCGATCGGCGGTGATGGTCTTGGCCGCTTCGCCGAGGTGGGTACCCACGTTCTGAAAGTGCGTATCCATCACGTACTGCGAGCTCACTAGCTCCAGGTTGCCGCCAGTGGTGGTGACCGTCCGGGCGGGCTCATCCAACGAGGTATTCCGGTGCTCAGGCTCGCCCCCGTTGCGCTGCGTAATGAATTCCGCACTGACCAGACTCGATGGCGACTTATCCTGCCGGGCAATAATGGTATGCGAGGGCTTTTCCAGGCTGTGCGAATGCCCGTTCCACTGCGGATCATAGACAAACGCTTTGGCTTGCACCAGGGCGCATTTTGGATTAACCGTCAGACACGGAGCGGGCGCTTCAACGGAGGAGGGGTTAGACTGGCCGTACTGCTGATCGATGAATTCCGCCGATACGAGCCGGTGCTTGGGGATGGTGGTTAGCGCCGCTGCGGGCGAATTCACCGACTGCTCCTGCTGGCCGTTCGAATAGTACAGACTCACAAACTGATCGGCCCGCTGAGTCTGCACAAGCCCTACCCGGTCGGTAGTCGTCAGGGTGCTGCATGGCCTATCTGACCCGAAGGTGTTATCCCCAGTGCCGTGGTACTTCACGCAAAACGCTTCGGGCGATACCAGGGCGATTCGGTTTTCGGTCGTTAGCGTCAGGGCGGGCTCTTCCATGCTTTTCACCCGGTTCTGCGGACTGCCCGAATAGTAAGTCATCGCAAAAGGCTGCGGTGTTACAAGGGCGTGGCCATCCTGGGTGGTAATAGTACGGGCCGGACGACTGGACGGATAGGTGTTATGGCCTTTGGAATTGGCGGCAAAGACCTGCGCCATGAACGGTTCAGCTGATACCAGCGCGTTATGATCCACCGCCGTGATGGTGTGCGCCGCCTCGTCAACACTGTAGTTCATGCCCGTACCGGTGAAGTACTTGCTTAGAAACTGCCGATCGCCATTACCCACGTGACGGACCAGGCCTTCGAAAATGCGCTCGTAGGTGTTGGGCGAAAGCGGCGGATTCCGGAAAATCGACCGGCCTTTGTCTTCCAGTTCCAGGCACTCCCGGATGGGTCGCCACTTTTGAAGCTTCTGACCAAAAATGGCGCTTTTTTCAGGGTCTTTGGCGTGGGTCGGCTCTGGCCAGGCCATCGGTATGCCTTCCCGGATAAACTGGGCAAAATAGCGCGTCCGGCTGGTATTGGCTCCGTAGTCGGCCGTGTTGTGGAGCCGGAAATCGTAGCGGTAACCCATCGCTTCAATGCCCTGGTACCAGCGCACGTAATCCTCACCCCGCTTGCGGCTGATGGGCTTGCCGTTGTCACCCAGCGGCCCCCAACTCATAAACTCCCGCACGTTTTCGACCGTGAAAATATCGGGCCTCAGCACCTTGAGGTAGAAGGGCATAAACTCAGCCAGTGATCGGCTGTCGGCATCGCGGGGCTTGCCTCCTTTGGCGTTCGAAAAGTTGGTGCACTCCAGCGAGGCATGAAACAGCAGTTTGGCGTTGGGATACAACTTGCGGGCCTGTTTAGCGATCGCCAGAATCCGCTTAGGCAGGGACTTATCCCGGATATCCTCCACAAAGTGCACGGTTTCGGGGTGGTTTTTGGCGTGACTTTCGATGGCTCCTTTGTCGTGATTGATGCCCACGATCACAACGGCTACCCGGTACCCCTCACTATCGACGGCCGTTTCAACCCCTTGCGTAAATCCGCCCGCACCGCAGAAGCTGTCGATTACAATCAGCTTTACGCGTTTTGGGTCAATAAGAAGCCCGTCTGGCTGCTTAGCCAGTGCGGCAATAGTTCGATTTGACATGATTGGTTTTTCTTGAAAGTGGACTAGGCTACATCCTCACCTAGGAAATCAAATAGGGTCGGAACGGTCTTTTTGTATTCTGCTTCCTGTAAGTACTCCACCCCGAACCGCCAGTAGGCGGCGTTGAGCTCGGTACCCCGTCCGCGCCGGTCCATCTGCACGGCCACGTACGGCACGGTCATCAAGCCGCCAAAGGGGTCGTATACCTCATCGCCCGGATTGCTGTAGCGATCGATCAGGCGCTCTACCAGATCCAGCTGAAGTGGGCAGACGTGGTTTTCGTTGCGCTTCTGGCTTTGGTTGCTATTGAGGGTGCGCATCCGAACGATGTCGGTCCAGACGTGATCGTAATGCGAGCCCGGCGCAAAGAGCATAAACGAGCTAGGCATCCGGCCCGCCTTTTCCAGTTCCCGGCCCAGATCAACGTGCTCTTGGTAGTTGTACACATTACTGGTGTTGTATTCCCGGTACCACCGCAGGATCGTATCGGTATCTTTGCCGGTGAGCTCTTCGGGTGTTAGCAGCCGGTCGCCCGAGGACCTATAAAAGCCAGACGCGTCGATTTGCCACTGACGGCGCGGATAAGACTCTTTGGATTTAGCAACGGGCACATCGGCGTAACTGTTGGATGTATCCGAGGGTGTTTTGCGGAAAATGAGAATGTATTCGTTGGTACCGCAACCCATCTTAGTGCCGTCCTTACAAACCTCGCTATGACCCAGCCGGTAGGTTTGGTTGTTTTCCCGAACCACATCCGTCACCACCACGATCCGACCGCAGAAATTCCAGCCGTGCTTCATGAATGCCGCAACGGTCTTATCGCTAAACGGGTTGACCGTGTACATACCCAGCCCCGTCATGGAGCCAAACAGCAGCCGATCCTTGACGTGCACAGCGCAGACCCGCCCTGGCATGGTGACCCGAAGTAGTTCGGGAATCAAAAAGTCCATTTGAGCGAAGAACGCCTCATCGCCACTGGTGTGGCCGAAATCCTCGTAGGCGGGTGAATACTCGTACTGATTACCAAAGGGGATGCTGGTTACCGTCAGTCCCACGCTGTTGGACTTCATCAGCTTGGTTTCCTTGACGGTATCGTTCCGCACAGCGGTGAAGTACTGGCCCTTTTTTTCCAGCCGTTCTACACCCAGCGACCGGCGAACCTCAAAATCCAGTGCGTTGCCCGTTAGCCCGTATTTCTTTACGATTTCCTGCATAATACCGGTCAGATGGCGATGATGCTCCCATTTTTTGAGCATTTGCTTCATAATCTGATCCTCCGACTCGGTGTAAATGATGTGGACTTCTACGGGGTGCTTTTGCTGAAAACGCTGCGTACGGTGAATGGCCTGAATGAAGTCGTTGAACTCGTAGTTAATGCCCAGGAAGATATTGGCGTGACAAAAACGCTGGAAATTACAACCACTGCCCGCGATTTCGGGTTTAGTAGCTAGGATTCTGTGCTCACCGCGACTGAATCCCAGAATCAGCTCTTCCCGTTTTTCAAGGTCTTGACTGCCAAATGCGGTTATGGCTTCGGGTAGAGCTGATTCAATTTCTTTCCGCTCCGCCTCCAGGTGATGCCACAGCAACCAGTGCTTATCGGGCTGATCCTCCTTGATTATCGAAACAGCTTTGGCAATCCGGTCCAGAATCGACAACTGCTTTTCCCGGGCGGCATCTTTCAGACTCAGCGCCGCATCCCGCAGGAGCTTGTACTGCCCCCAGCTGTCGGCGCCAGCGATCGAATGATCAACGGGCAAGCGGTGAAACTGAACCTTCAGTTCCGGTAAATCATAGCCCTCATCCGAGTAACCCAGATCAGAGGGCTTCGACAGAAACAACGCCCAACTGCTTACCCACAGCCAGAACTCCCGCTCTTTGTGCGGATACAGGGTCAAGTCCCCCGCCTTTTCGCTGTTGCGCTGGAAATAGCGCGTTAAGGCCTGACCCGTATCCATCACACCCAGAAACCCGGCGTAGTGAATTAGCTCTTTGGTCCGATTCGGCGAAGGAGTAGCCGTGAAGACAAATCGGTGGGGTATGGCTTCCAGCACGTCCGAAAACGTCTGGTAGGTTTTCGACCCAAACGATCGCAATACAGAAGCTTCGTCCAGACAAACGCAGGTGAACACCGAAAAGTCAGCGATCTGGCCATCCCGAACCCGTTCGTAATTGGTGATCATGAAGCCCGAATCACATGTGGCAATGTCCTGATCAGTGCGCACGTACCGAATGGTCATGCCCATATCCGGCCCGTCGTTTTCGGTAAACTCCTGCCGAACACCAAGGGGGGCAATAAACAAAACGAGCCCTCCTTTAACCCGGTTAACCTGGCGGCCAATCTCCAACTGCGTGCGGGTTTTGCCCAGACCAAAGGAGGCAAACACGGCTCTACAGCCCCCGGCCAATGCCCACTTTACCGTATCGCGCTGGTGCGGAAACAGGCTTTCGTGCAGGTCTGCATCTTCGACAAAAAACCCGCTAACGGGCGATTCGAGTATCTTTTTCTCGATAAAGGCGTCATAATCCAGTTCGAGTTCTTCGGAAATATCCGTGTATGGATTCATGCTTGCTCCCCTCCTTCCCCGGCTACCACCGGCGCTAATTCCCGCAGGGTAAGCTCGCCATCCTCGTCGAGTTGCAACGGGATTCCGAAGGCCTGAAACTGGCGATCCATCGCGGCCCAGAATGGCTGCCAGGCATCTCTGGGAACGCTGTCCAGGGCTAGGACCACCGACAGCAGGTCGCCAAAAACCCGGACAACATTTTCCAGTTGTTCCATGGCGGTGATGGTATCGATGCCTTCGGGCGTTTGGGCCCAAACCCTACCGTTGGCGTGCGCAATGAGGGTTTCCTTGAAGTTTTTGGCCACAAATTTGACCTTCTGCACGTAGAAGCTGGTGCTTTCCAGTTGCTCCAGTTTTTCGATCAGAAACTGACAGGCCGCCGTCGCTTCCAGCGCCAGCATGGTCTCGTGGTCGCTTAGATCCCGGTTCTGGGTAGTCATATTGGTTTGGTTTTTCTTGAAAGCCATTGCTTTGAATTTTACTTGGATGATTTACCGGACATGTGCCGGTTCTTGTCACTTTTTAGCCCCGTGGCGAGGCGATTGCCTATTTTTCGACCACTGTAGTGGCTATAGGATTTGCGACGCTCCCACGGCGTGATTTGGCCGAGGCCGCAAACTGAATGATGTTGCACATCTCCCGCAGCCGATCCTCCACCCGGGGGCCATAGAACTGCCCGAGCTGCTCCATGTCGTGATTGGAGGTAAAATGCGTCAGGAAGTAATTGCCCAGCCGGTAGCGGTTCTGGATGATTTCACCCATCACGTTGCGCTCGTTGCCAAAGTGGCGGGCGTTGGCTTCCTGGCCGAGGTCATCAAAAAACCGGCCGGTGATGGTCTGCCCGAAAGTGTAATCAGTCTTGGAAACCCGGCCGTGGCCGGAGTAGTGATCCAGCACGGGCTTTCCTCCGTCCTTGGCGGCAAACTCCTCGGCAATGACCTGGCACTCGTGGACGGTGTAGCTCGCATGCGGATTGACGCTGCAAAGCTCCATGAGCTGCGTTTTGCCCACGCCCGTCCCGCCGATCAACAGAATCCCCTTTCCCAGCGAGTAGCCCGGCTTTAGCTTTTCGAAGCGCTCATCGCCCACGAAGTAGAGCGCCAGAATTTTAAGAATATCCCGGTTGTCGGCGTCAATGTCGAAATCAGCCCAGCCCCGATCGGCAGCCCGGGCCTTGCCGCGCCGGACCACAAAATCCCGGAAGGTCCTGGCATCAAGATCAGGCCACTGCTTTTCCCCGTGCACCTGCTTGGTGTAGGCTTCCAGATAAGCCTGCCGCCCTTTCTCCCGGCGGGCCGTCTGCAAAACCTCGGCGGTCTCCTCGGGCGTTAGCTCGGGATACTGGCGCGGGTTAGAGGTCCACATCGCAAGTGCTTGCTTCTCCTCGGTAGTCAGGATTGCCAAGGGAAGTAGGCCGGAGAGCGCCTGGAGTTCGTTGGTTTGTGGTTCCATGGGTTGGTTTAGCGTTTTGGTTTACGTCGCGCCACTTGGGCATCCAGTACAGGAAATGTTTGCGGTAATCTTTTTTGAAAGCGGGTTTGCCCTCTTCGACCCCGGCCAGTTGCTGAAGGATGAATGCTTCCACCAGCTCGGCGTAATCGGTCGGGGCTTTGGTGAGCTTGAGCCGCTCGGCGGCATAGGTCTGGTGGTAGACCGACCCCAGCAAATCCTTTCGCACTTCCTCCTCGGAGGGAGAAAGGGGGTTGGGGGTTTGAGGGCGGCTTGCCTCGGCGGCTTGCCGATCCTCTTCTACCGAATCCGGAACAATAATCTCATTCCCATCATCGCCTCCGTCGTCGTCTGCGCCCGCAGGCGTTCTTCGTCTTTCTATAAACGTCTTATCGTTAATAGTAAAAACGTCTTTATTTATATGGGTGTCGGATGCGGTATCAGATGCGGTTCCGGGTGCGGTGTCGGGTGCGGTTCTATCTGACACCTCATCCGACACCGCATTTTTGCCTTTTGCGGTATCGGGTGCGGTACTGGATGCGGTTCTACCTAGAACCGCACTGCCCATGTTAAACCGGGCCTTCGCGTAGTCACCCCGTCCCGGCTGAAGGGTAATAAAGTGGTGGTCTTCCAGCCACTTTCGCCCAGCGAGGTAGTTCTTTTTTCCCAGTCGAACTTTGTTGATGAGTCGGTCGTATTCGATTTCGGTTTCGCGCCATAGGTTACGATTAACAGAGTCCATTACTGCGAAAAATAGAGCCGCGTGGTCGGCTTTGTAGCCGTCCAACTGGGGTGCCTTGTCCCAAAATAGTTTACTGATTTTAAAGTAATCCACGGTCTATTTTCGATCTCAATAGGTCATTTAAAGGAGGGCCGGACAGGTCAGGCCCGGCCCCTGATTACCGCTAACGTACGTATGTATACGCTAGCCAATTCTTACTGCTCGATGATCACGATGTCGGGAGCAATGGCGCGGATGTCGGTTAGTACTTTGTCGATTTCCGTGTCCCGCATTTCCTCGATGTAGTCCCCCGCTGCGTACGAAACCAGAGTGCAGGAGAAGTCATCGGCATTGATCTGAACCTCCACATCAATCTTGACTTTGGGCGTACCCTTGAACAGGGGAATGTTGAGGTTGAAGCGATCGGGCAGGTTGCTACTGACGACTTGCTCTTTCAGGTCGCGCTTATTGCCCCGGTTGTCGTCTTTCTTTTCGATCTCCTTATTCACCTTGGCCTGGAAATTCTGAAGCTCGGTAACCAGCTTCATGGCCTCGGCCATGGATTCAAACGACGGCCGGTTGCGCTTGAAGAGTTCGGCCATTTTGAAGTTGGTGAGCGCCTTGCCCGGATCATTGATGCCAAACTCCAAATACTTGGGGTGGAATTCCAGAAGCCCTCCGACCGTGGTGGCGTAGTGGTTGGCCTCATTGACCTTGAGGGATATCCACATCTTTTCGCGGTTCACCACGATGTGGCACTGTTTCTGGTCGATTTCGCCAATGCGCTTTTCGAGGTACCTAAAGGGGCTATTCAGAATCCCAGTCAGGTTAATAATTTTAGGTTCTTTTACCGGCAAGGCCTCGCCTTTGCGGATAGTGACTTCGTTCCCGTCGGGAAATACTTGGATATTGGTTTCGCTATTCATGGTAAACAACAAGCAATAATGCGTTAGAAAATGATTGAGAATTAGTCGTTGGTGCCGGTCAGGTTGCCCGAGCGGTTTACCGACATGAGTGTTACCTGCCGTTCTTTGGGGTAAAGGCCACGCTGCCGGATCAGATTACCATCGGGTGAATAATACCCCGCCTCGTTGTTATTATGATCGATGATCACGTAGACCTCGCCGGTAACTGGTTCCCCTTTCGTGCGTAGTTCCAGAAGCAGTTTTTTAGCGTCCAGTTTGATGGGCGTCAAGAGAGCTTTAAACTCAGCGTCGGACTTCTTTTTCTGCTCTTCGATGCTGCTGATCTCGATGCTTATGGACGAGAACTCTTCCTTTTTGGTTTCGAGCTCGGAGTCGCTGAAGTAGCGAACGTAACTCTCATGCTCGATGCGATCGGCATTGGATTCCAGATGCTTTAGTCTCTCTTCTGGAGTCGAAAGCGGCATAAATACTTGATCCATGGTTAGGTGTTAAAAATTGGTGATTACATACTTTCCCGGCCCTGCCGGATGGCTTCGGCCTGGTCTAAATCGGCCTTTAGCTTTCGGGCTCGCTCGCCTGCCTGATGAGCGCTGTGGAGCTCGATCAGACGGGCGGAACTTAGCCGCTCGTAGCTGTCAGTGGCACTTTTTCCTTGCTTGATCATTGCATTTGCAGCAGCCTTTCACCTCGCACCCCGCCGGTATACAAAACCACGACATAATATTGGTTTAAGTTAGAAGATAGACGGCGGTGGCGGAGGCTAGGCTGTAATGGGTTTAAGCTTCTTGAGTTTCGAGGATTTCTGCCTCCAGCAATTCCTCGTCCTGATTCCAGTAAAATCTGACCTTGATTCGAGTTGCGACGGCAGACCACTTCTTCCATGTGGTTTTGCCCTTGAGCCGTTCGCGGATGATGGCAAGAAAGCGTTTCGGATTGGGCCAGCTTCGCCATTCACTTTCACCTTCGAAGTCTTCGGATTCGTCCAGAGTTCCCTCCCCTATGCTGATGTTGACAAGAATATCATCCAGCAATTGCTCAGGAACGGCTCCGTCATCAGCGTATTTAAACACGGGGCTAGCCAGTACGATCGGACAGTCAAACTCCCAATTTTCATCCCAACGGAGAAAGAGAAAATCCACTTCGTCGCCATCTTTAGGCTGAAAGGCATCCAGGTTTTTTCGATTATCAAGCCACTGCTGATAAGTCATTTTTGAGGTTTCAGTATTCATTGAGGGTAGAGGCTTGGGATTGATTAAACTTTTTCCAAATCGACCGTGGCCGATGCGCCGGGCGTAATGCATTCGAACTGCGGAATGATCACCACCCTATTGAACGTGTGAAAGCCGGGCTGCTCGATGCCTTTGGGCAATTCCTCGTTCACCCATTCTTCCGCTTTGCCGATCGTGCCGAACGATCTGATGGGCGTTACTCCCAGTGCATAGGTATCGTAACTGGCGGGGCCAAAACCGAATACGACAAACGACTTTTGAATGTAGGGGCGTTTTAAGAAGGCTTGCAGGTCGATTACCTCTTCTGAAACGGTTTTCTCAAAATCGACATTGACAATCTCATCCGTGATGGTGACATACTTAAGTCCCTTGTCGATGTACTGGATAAAACATTCTGCGATCGACTCGCCGCCGTGCGCAGGCCGCAAATGCGTGCGGTGTGTTTTCAGGTAGAGATCCACCAGTTCGGCCTCGGCTACCGATTGAATCTGGACGTGGAATGTGTTCATGGTTTACTAATTAGAAGTTGACTCCTTTGAAATAACTTCATTCTGGTAGCTGAGAATCCCCGCCTTTGCCCGGCGCAGGTGCTCCCGGCGCAAGTCAGGATCAACCCGCACCTCCTGCCGAATCTGGTACCGTTCATAGATTTCCTCGACCGGCACGGCTACCGAACATTCACCGGTATGGTAATAGCTCATATTGGCCCGGACAACCTCTTCCGAATACTGACCCGCTTCAAGCAGGTTGGTCGTGTAGTCAGCATTTCGGGGACGCCAAAACATCATCCTGCCATTATCGGAGTATCGGTAGCTGATGATAAAATACATCTGCTCGCTGGTTTCGGTTACTAGCCCTGAAATGACCTTTTTAAACCGACTAAGTAACTCTTCGATCAATAGATCGGGGTCGCTGTCCGGGTTGGCGGGAACGCTAAGTACCCAATCTTTGCCGCCGGATTTAATGAGCCGATCGTTCCACTGGTCCACCTTTTCGATCAATTCCAGATCGGATAGGGTGCATTCAGATTTTCTTGCCATGACTAAAACCGGTAAGCGCTCAGTTTCTGATGATGATCAATCATGGCGTTTTCGTTGCCGCTGGCCAGCGCATTCTCGGCTTTGGCCAGGTCGCCTTTGATGTGGTTGGCCGCAAAACGGCCGATGCCTTTAGGCTGGCGGCTGTAGTCCTGAGCCACGGCCTTGACCCGGGCGATTTCGTTCTGAAGTGCGTTTTCTACGTATTGCATAACTGGCTAGGTTTTAGAAAGGTAGATCGTCGTAATCATCGTGCTGCTCAGCCTGGCTGGCTACGGTTTCCTGCGAGGTCATGCGCTTGTACTCATCGGACGATTTGATTTTGTCTTTGAGTTTTTCTGAAAGCGAATCAAACAGGGTAAAGTCGAACTCGTCGTAGGCTAGTCCCTGCACTGGCATCTGCGGCGGGTGCGTAGGCTGATAATCCTTTGGGGCTTTGGTGACGGCGGTAATTTCCTCATAGGTGTTGCCGTCTTTGCCCTGGTAGTGGCCAATGTTGAGCATGCAGCGCGCCCCCAACAGATTGACAATATTAAACTCCCTCAGTTCATCGGGCGTAAAGTCCCGGCCCCGCCACGATTTCAAAATGCGGCGCAGATGGGCCTGATCACCCAGCGAGAGGGTAAACTCCTTGCTGATGATGCGCGGCTCGGGGCCTTTGTCGGGATTGAAGATTTGCCGCACGTCGGGCAGTTCCCAGCTAACGAGAATCTTGTGGGTTTTCTTGGGCTTGCCCTGGTAGGCATCGTCGATGGTACCGATATCAATCAGACGGCAACAGACGGCGTAATACAAGTCCGGCTCGATGAGTTGGCGCGTAAAGCCGCCCTCGCCAGCAGAAGCGATGATTTTCATGACAGTATAAGGTGTTTGAAAAAAGGTGATTAGAAATTATCCGGCGTGCGGCGGTACTTTGGTCTTTTGGGCTTTCCCAGATTACCTAGCCAGTACACCAGCGCAAAGGGCGACAGGATAGCCATGCCGATCAGCCAGCCGAGGCATCGAAAGCCGATAACGATCCAGTAAGGGATGTTTTTCAGGAACTTGACGGCCCGCTTTTTTAGTGACACGTTGGGCTTTGGTGCTACGGGTTCCACTGGCCGGGTCGTGGCGTGGGTTTTAAACCGGGGCTCGGCGGAGGTTTTCTCCACGGGTGGCTCCCGGAAGCTGTTGACAAGGGGCACGGGTCGTTGCATAAGTGAATGCGCTTGCATAGATTTCGGAATTATTTAAAACTATAGATACTCACAGGCCTCGGCATTTGTCGGGGTTTTGTTTTTTAGCGCAGGTCTACCGTTTTGGGAATATTAGGCAGCACCTTGGCCTTGTAGTAGGCTACAGCTGCAGGAATCCCCCCCCCTATTTGGCCAGCGATGCGACGGATGCGGCGGTTGTGATTCACGGCCACTTGGTAATTCTGGCTGGGAATGCGGCGGTTTTTGAGGAAATTCTTCGGATCGCCTGGGTCTGAAATAAACCGGTCTGGCTGAAGAACCTGGGTCATTTGTTTTGGAAAGGACGCTCCGTCCAGTTGGCGCCGTAAGTGCCGGGCAGTTTTACCGCTCATAAAATGGTTTGTTAAACGTGAATGGGTTAAAAGATTAAGCTTCCGTGTGACTATGGACGGCGTTCTTTTCGATGTAGGCCAGTAGCTCAGATCGGAAGAAAAGCAGACGTTTGTTGATCTTGCGGTGCGGAATCTGGCCAATCTTCTGGTAGAGCGCGTTTTTCTTCATGTGCAGAAAGTCGGCCGCCTCGGCCGCATTCATAGGTTTTGCGGCCGTCTCTTTTTCGCCCTGAAGCCTGGCTACCATACTGGTCAGGGTCGAGATCTGGCGATCCTGCTGATCGAACCGCTTAAGGATGACGTCTAAGGGATTTTCCATTGTTAGAATTCGGTTGGATAGAATCGGAAAGGCTACGCGGTAAAATCGAAATCAGGCAGATACTCCATCCCTCCCAGGCTTCGGTACCTTCTGCAAAGCTTGATGTAGTGATTCTTCATCACATCGATTGTTGCCTCCTCCTGGCGGGCGGCGAGTTCGCGCATGCGCTGGTGCGTTCGGTGGAGTTCAGCGTAGGTGGTATCGCGTTTTCGAATGCGTTCCTTCCAGGCGTATTCGGCAGCGGCCCCCACATTCTCAGCGGCTTTAGCTACGGCCCTGAACTTAGCACCCAAGGCAACCAGGTTCGCCCCTAGTTTTAAAATTGAAATAGGATTGGCTGACATAACAGGGTTGATTTAGCAGTTTTCGCGGCACAGGCCGGGGCAGTTGCAAGGCGTTTTGCCGTCTTTGTAGCAGATTTGCTGCTTTACTTTGGCCGTTGGCATCCGGTCGGTCAGTGTGGCTTGCTCCAGCGTTGAACCCTTTGTCTGATGCCTTTCGCGAACCTTAGCCAAGGCGGCGGCGAATTGGCGCTCAATAGTCCATGCATTTAACTTAGCCTCTTCCTCCGCTTTTTCCTGATTGCGTAGCTGAACCAGTTTCCAAACGTGCATGGCAGCGATGACGGCGGCAGTGACCACAATGGCAGCCCAAACCGGTACGGTGATTTCGAGTAGGTTCATGGCTCAGGCGGTTTGCGAGGGTTTGTTTTTCTGATTCTGAATGATTGCTGTTGCTACCGAGCGGGATGCTCTGTTGCAAGCCAGTTCGCATTCCCCGTTTCCGCGCAAGCCTTCGCTTTGGATCGCCTGACTGGCTAGTAGTTCGGCTAGATTGATAGCTGCTAGCTCCAGTTCAGTCATGTTGTCGCGGATATTAGCTTTGTCGGGGAGGCCTTTCTTGAGACGAACCACGCTGGTCGTTCCTCCGTACAGGGGCGTGTAGATGGCGTTGGTACAGTTGCGGAACCCTTCTTTGGTTACACCGTGAGCGCCGAGCGCCCGGGTGAAGCTATTTCGGGTGGCAACGCCTTGCATTCTGCCTTCAATCCACTTTTCGCCTTTGCCCAGCCGCTGGTACTTGGTAGCTTTTTTGGACTGAGAGGTTGCTACCTGACGGAGCCGCTTTTCGCATTCGATGAAGTACAGTCGAGCTTGTTTGCCCCGCTCATTGCGCTGAAGCATGGAGATTTCTTTGGCGCAATCCAAAGTAAGGGCGTAATCAATTGAGGGTCTACCACCCAATTGGTTTTCGCCATTTTTGACGAAAACCTCCACATAGTCTACGCCTTCAGAAAAACCGTACCCAAACATACGCTTACACCATTTAGCAAACTCTGACTTCACTTGCAAGAAAGTGTGTAACTCACGGGCCGAGACCGTCTGCGCTCCATGCTCATTAGTTGAGATCTGAATCAGGTCTTTCATAGTTTAGAAAGTTTGAATTGGCGATTGTCGAGCTTGAACACTGATGCTTTTCTTTTTCTGCTGCTCGCTTGCTTCAAGTAGCCCTACACCGTCAAGGAATGCTTTAATTGATTCCTCTTTGCAATTATCCCCCCTTAAAATCTTGTGAGCAGTTGCTTCTGTAATACCGCCCTCCTCAGCAGCGCCTTTGATGCCGCGATCGGTTTTCTTTAACCGGTTACGAAGTGCGGCAATGTCCTGTTTGGTTAATTCCATAGCTTTTATAGCTTTGCGTTTAGCGGATCGTTTATTTGACCGTTCAATCAATCATTGAGTCAAAAATAGCGCAATTGATATATTATTGTCAAGCAAATGAGCTAATAAATTTTATATCAAATGAGCAATTACTCAAATACACTTGAATTACAGACGGTTGTGAAGTCGGATAGACTAAAAGAGTTAAGAGAGTACCTTGGTGTAAATCAAGAAGAGATGAGTAAGAGGATTGAAACAACTCAATCTAATTACTCTGGTATGGAGACAGGGCGTCGCCCAATTGGCAAACGCATATCAAAAGAGATAATTAGTGCTTTTGAGCTCAATCCTGATTGGTTTGAAACAGGTGAAGGTGAAATGTTTCTGAAAGGAAAACAGGCTGTGAAATATCAAAATGAAGAACTCGAGAAGCACTTTAAGGTTACTGAGCCACACATTCCTTTTATTGATGACGAGAGCAGTTATGAAATGGTTACACTCCCCTATGTATCTGTTCCACTTCGGGCCTCATTTGCTGAAATGTCAGACCCGGAGGCAAACTACGGGCGTTTGAGTCGGATTCAGGTCAGAGTCTACCCAGGTGAGGATACTAAAGGCCAGATTGTTTTTGCGGTCAATGGAGACAGTATGGAGCCTCGTCTGCCAAGTGGCACAAAAGTTCGGTGTAAGAAAGTGCTGCCTGAGGACTGGCCATACATTAGTTCAGGGGTCTATGCAGTTAGCTACGCCAATTCCTTTGTTATCAAGCGCGTTAAAAACAACGAACTGCTTGCTAAGGGCTACCTTACCCTGCATTCAGACAATACCGAAACTGGCGGCAGTTCTGATGTACCCGCCAATCAGATTCAAAATATTTGGAAGGTGCTTCGAGTGGTTGATGCGCCTGTTTTATAAGTCTAGTAACCCTTTATCTATTTGACCTAAACTCTACATGACAACCGAATTAACGGCCTGTCCTAACTGCGACGCAAAGTTGAAAGGAGGCATGTTCTCTAATGCAAGCCTTTTACCTGAGCATCAAATCAGGATTATTAACGAATACCGAAGCCAAAAATCGGCAGGCTACTGCACAAAATGCGGCCCTGATTTGTACTCCAGTTCAGTTGGTCAAATTAGGACTGAGCGCAGTCAAATGTGGGACAAGATTAAAGACTTACTTAGCGCCGTTCCGGTGCTTTCCATTCAATCCCCGCTGAATTGGGATTATACAGTTGTTGGAATGGTGACTGGTCAATCGACAACCGGCACGGGGGCTATTTCTGATTTCACATCGTCTATCACGGATATGTTTGGATTACAGTCCGGAAGGTACAATGCTAAGATTAAGTCAGGAGAAAGGATTTGCTTTGCTCAGCTTCGAAAACAAGCCTTGGAGTATGGCGGTAATGCCGTAGTCGGGACAGATATCGACTATTCAGAAGTTGGGGGCGAAAAAGGGATGTTACTAGTTTGTGCAGCAGGCACGGCAGTCAAACTCAACAACTTAGATGCTCTAGATCCAGAACGGAAAGCCAAGCTGGAAGAGTTAATGAATGTCGTTGCCAGATGGAAGGCTCTTGACCGCTATAATACTAGCGAGAATTGATAAACCAAAAACCGTAACTCTCTATCTATTTCACTTAAGTAATTCATGAAGAAACTGTACCTAGCCTTATTTGTCCTTCTATCGACTATCACTTTTGCCCAAAAAGATTCTGTCAAGCATGAAGTCTTAGACAAAGCCGAGGTGAGCGGCTACTACAACATTCATTTTTGGGTACCTGAAATTAGTACAGATCCTAAGCAGATTGAAGCCGTGGCGCAATCACTGGTTAATCAGTATTGTTCAGGCTCCCCTGGTTGTAATGGCGTTTACTTCTGGAAAACGCGGGATGCTTACCAGAAGCTCATGTTTAAAAGAAACGAGCTGACCATTGATAAATATGATTACAATAAAGATAAGTGGCTAAAGGCTGAGGATCGCTGGAAAAAGGCGAACTGGAAATATGTTTGCGAAAACCTATACGCTGATTTTACAGGCGTAAATACGATAAACGAACTGTCGTTTTTCCCCTATTACGATGATGATTACCGGAAATATGGAGGTAAGAAGAAGCGTCCAGAAATACGATCGACTCGCATTTTTCCAGTCAGTAGCGTAGAAATATCTACCGACCCTGTTTCTCAGCAAAAACCAAAAGGTTCAGCGACAGGTGTATTGGTTGTCACGCTGACAATAGCCATTGGTTTAGTCTGGTGGGTTATCCGGAATCAAAACAAGAAGAGTAAAAGCGAGGCCCAGGATAACCAACATCCCATTGCCCCGCCCGTCCAAACGCAAACAAAAGATATTAAGGAGTGGAAGTTTGGTATGCTCGGGGGCACCATTTGGATTGAAAACGGAATGCTATCTTATAAAAGCTTTCCGCTGGGTGCAACCTATCCTCTATCGGCTGTTCAGGGTGTTCAGTATAATACCAGCCTTGGGGTCGCCGAATATATTGTATTGGCAAGTGGAGGGAAGAACGAAAAAGTCTCTATCCGTAAATCAGATCAATCAAAGCAAACCATTCAGGAAATTAACGATTACATCGCTAACTGGAAAAGGTCTCAGCAATCACCCATTGCAGCAACATCCTCAACTAATCAAATCGCCGACGAAATTCAAAAACTAGCCAACTTGCGTGATAGCGGCATCCTCACTGAAGCTGAGTTCCAGGAGCAAAAACAGAAACTACTTTCTAGGTAAAAGCCATCAATTTGAAGCAAGCCCTAAACGGATCGATCGTATACGCCAAAGAATAGCCCCAACCATGTTGCCAAAAGAGAAAGACTGGTAGGCCTCAAAAAAATTCAATCTTTTGACTCACCTTTTGCCAGGTCAATTGATGAAGGGGTGATACAATCCTTGACCGTGTAAAAATGTCAGCTATGAAAGAGTCAAATGAGGAGAAGCCCGTCTGCTTTGTGATAATGCCAATTGCCAATCATCCAGACTACGAAGTTGAACATTTTAAGTGGGCCAATTCAATACGCCAGAGAGTAAGTCAAGCACTCTCCCACTTAGCTATTGCCCTATACGAGCTTTTAATCCAATAATTTTTACCGTTCACTCAAAACATTGATAATTGATCATGTTTGGGTGATATTTTGAATCTCATTAAAAATAGCTTTCAGTTATAACTACTTAAATTAACTTAAAAGGTATGGGACTAGATGACTTACTCAAAAAGGATAGAGAAGACGAAAATGAGAAAAAACGAGCTGAAGAGGCAAAGCGAGCAGCAAAAAATAAAGCCGATCAAGAATTTAGATCTACCTCGAATACCCTCTTTAACTCAGTTGTAAGGCCAGCATTAGAAAGTATAATAAACTCATTCCAGCAAAATGGCTATAAAGCAAATTTTGGACCGCAAGTTCATCATGTTGGTGAAACGTCAACAATAAATTCTTTGTCTTTAAATTTTAAATTTAGAAGTGTAGAAGCACTATTGACTATCTCGTCAAATTCTTTAATGCAAACAGTTAACTTTTCTTTTGCCTTTCACAAATTTTCAGCATTGGATTATAATAGCCTATATCCAATAAAAGAAATCACAAAAGAAGTTATTGATAAGGAAGTAGAAGACTGCATTAAAAAGCTACAAAATCAACGCGCATAGAAGGCTTTTTTAACTTAACTATGGCTTTGCTGAGTTTTATATGAATCAGATCGAAATTCCAAGTTATGCTATAGACTCAGTAGCTAAGGCTATAAATGATACCGTAAATCGCCCCTCTCAGGTTACGGTAAGGACTATAGAAGGTGAGTCTGAAACTCCTCACTATTTTGAGATAATTCCCTTTGATAAAATAGATGAGTCAACTATCAACTTCTTTGCTATTGACGGAAGTTACAATTTTCAAGAATTTTATAATGGAATTAGTATTGGGGTATACACAGCCGGGTACGTTTGCTTTAATGAAGGTAAACAGATAAAGCTCAATGACATAGACAGTGCCATAATTAAAGGGAAAAATTATTTCCCTAAAAACATAATGATTACTAATGATGTCGACAAGTATTTAATCTATGATGAATTCTTGGAGCTGGAGCCAGTAAAGAAGTTTATAGAATTTATTGGCAATCCGGAGGATTGGTCCGGATGGGCAGATAGTAATGAAAAGGCTAGAGAAATTATATGTAGCAATAACTCAAAGTTATTTTCATTTTGCCAGGCAGTATTAGAATGGGCGCTAGTTTACGAAATATCAAACTTGGATATTATAAAATCGGGTGACTTTATACTGAGAGATGGAAACTTAAGATCTTTGGATATCAAACAAAAATACTTGATCAAGCTTGGCAAGTATTTACACGAAAAAAACATTTACCTAGTTTCGATCACAAAGAATTCCGCAATAAAGCTCCACATGTCTTCTGCTTTTAGAGAGTTAGACCAATACTTACAAGAAGATTTAAAGTATAAATTTCAATTCACTGAGACAGAGGAAGCGAAAAGAAAAATATGCTGTTGGTTGGAAGTGACAGATTACTATTTAACAAAAGCTTTCCAAAATAGTATGATAACAAAAAAGAGCATTAAAGGCGGGAGGGGCTTTGGGTTGTATTTTGTAGCAAGATTAGATTATGTTGAAAAGCTCCAAAACTATGACTGGCTTGTTGCAGATATTAATATATTCGATTGCATACCAAATATTGAAAACAACGATACAACTAGAGATATAAATAAGATTGAGAAAATATTTTTAGAGCTAACCAGGCTAACGCAAGAGCATTATATACTGGGTTATCCATATCCATTAACTGAAGCCCATAGTTTTGTAAGCCTAAAAAATACGTTTAAGCAAGAAATAATCAATCGAGTAAAAATAGCTCTTTACAAAGACTTAAGAATGGAGCATGTTGATATTGAAAACATGTTCTTGGATATTCACGATAGATTCTGAGCCTTCTTTTTCAAAATGACAAGATCAACCCAACATGATTTCGGCGTCCTTTATGGTCAAAAGACCACTGAAGATGCCTTATTAATCTATTCCTCTTACGACGATGCAAAAGCCAGCCCTCAAACGGGGGACTTCATAGTGCTTACGCCAAAAAATGAAGATGGAAGAAAGTTTTTGGCGCGTGTCGAAGCCGAAATTTATGATGAAGATCCTATTTTTAGGAATCAAGATAAAACATTAATTGCCGTACACTATGCTCGGATTTCAGAGAGAGAACTTTCTGACCGAGACAAGCAGAAGATGTTCAGTTATACCTATAAGGTAAAAATATTGGGAACATTTGAGGGTGATGGCAAAAACTTCACAACGGCAGTCAGGAAATTACCCGTTGTTTCGTATCATGCCAGACATCTTAAACCCAGGGAGGCAGAAAATATCTTGAATAAAACAAACGAAAAGGGGACTTTAATTGGAACGCTATGTATTGGGGAGGATCAACATAGTGATACCTCAATTTTATTTGATACTGATAAATTAAGGGAAAAACGCACAATGGTTTTCGCTCAGTCAGGCTTTGGAAAAACCAATCTGATGAAGGTCTTGATACATAATACTATCAATAACGCAAAGTATGGAAAGCTTATATTTGATCTAAACGGCGAATATTCAAAAAGTACTCCTAAAACATATGGCTTTGGAGACATTGATTCAGACGCTATTAGAAAGAATTTAATTGTTTATTCAGATAATAACATTGATCCTAAGGGCAGATTTTCTTATTCCGGAAAAGTTGCAATAAATATGCACAAGCACCTGTCCGTTGGTGATATACTTAATTTCAGTGCAGGCTTTTCTGAAGTGATGAAGTCCTTTCTCCTATATTTAGATGACAACCAAATAGGAGACTTTGTTTCAAAAATAGATACCTATGTTGCACAGCCAAGTCTATTACATAGAGATTTCTCTGATTTTTGGCCTGAAAATAAAAATACAAAAGGTGAAGTCAAAGAAGACGTAAGTGCAAGAAAAACTATTTTAGCTATTCGTAAACGCCTTTCTTTTTTACTAGATAATAACAAAGGTTTACATTATAGTCAATCTAATTTGGTTGAAGACGTATTTGCATCTCTAAAAAGGGGTAAGACTGTCATTATTGATTTGTCCCTAAAGGATAATGCTGAATCAAGTATCATCTCAACTATCCTGATTAGGAAGCTTTTTGAAAACAACAAAAGTTATTATACTTCACCAGCGTCCTCAAGTGCATCAGTAATTAACGCTGTTGTTTTTGTTGAAGAAGCACAAAATGTACTATCAGAAGAATTTGTAAGATCTAACGCTAATGCTTTTGTTAGAGTTGCAAAAGAAGGTAGAAAATTCGGCTTGGGTTTGGTAGCTATTACTCAAAGGCCCTCTGCAATTTCTGAAGAGATTCGTACACAGGCCGAAAATTTCTTTGTACTGCATATGGGTAATTTAAAAGATATTAAGGCTTTGGTTGAAAGCAATATAAATTATGATGGTGTTATTGCTAAGTTTATTCAGTCAGAAACTATTGTAGGCAACTTATATATGGTTTCCTCTAATCAGTCATTTGCAATACCTGTTAGAGTATCTGAATTTGAAGAACAAGTTAAAGAGTTTGTGTACTCTGATGCTCAATTAGGAAAGCACAAGTCAAATCGTTGATTAATAATCACTGAGATATATTGGTTTTATTAGTTTATGAAAATAGATAAATCAGAAAGGCTACTTGAAGTCCTTGAAAAAATAAAAAGGCGTCAAGCCAGGAAAGCTATTCTCCATAAACTGTCTTCTTATGGGATTAATTGGAACGATCAAAAGCGCCATTTAGAGGTACCGGATCTTCGTGACACCCAACTGAGGTTGGCCAGATTAACGAATGGCAATGCAAATAAATTCGACGATAAGGTAAAAAGCTATTTTGCTCAACCAGCAGAGATAGATCCAATGCGGATAAACCCTTATTTGGTCGAAGTAAAAAGCAATGAATTAAGTGGTAAAATTTGGTCTTATGCTATGACCTTCTGGTCTGTACCCGTAAGTGCAGGTTACGGAAGACGTTTGCGATTTATAGTATTTGACCGACAAAACAACAAAGTCATCGGCGTTTTCGGCCTTTGCGATCCACTAATTGGGTCAACCTTAAGGGATAACTTTGTTGGCTGGAATAGAGAACAAAAAATAGAGAGGCTTTATAACTGCCTGACTGCTTATGTTTTAGGATCGGTTCCTCCTTATAACACACTCCTCGGTTCTAAGCTAGTTGCTCTTTGTGCCATGTTGCCAGAAGTGAGGACAGCTTTTCGCAAAAAATACGTGAATAATGAAACTATTATTTCTGGAAAGAAAAAAATCCCGGAGTTAGTAATGATTGATACTTATGGCGCTTTTCAAAAGTCCTCCATCTACACCCGGCTTCTTAATTGGAACTTTGTTGATTATACGCAAGGAAAGAGCCATTTGCATATCACGGCTAATGGCAGTTGGGAAATTATTAAGGAATTTGTTCCTAAAGAAAAGTTCTCAAGTTATGCCTATGGTCAAGGTTCAAACTGGAAATTAAGGACCCTTATAGTAGGTTTGGAGAATTTAGGCTTTAATAACGATGGAATGCTTACGATTGGCTGGAAGCGGGCTTACTATACTTGTCCATTAGCGGTAAACTGGCGCGAGTTCTTAACAATGAAGGATGCAAAACCCAAGTTTATTAAATACTCCCGTACGGAACTTGTAACCTATTGGCGTACTAGATGGCTACTTCCTCGCTTGGACAGGCTGCTTGAAAGGCTAGGAGAAGTTTAATTTTACAGTTTAAGCTTAAAACTTGTAGCTATTACCTTACATAAAACCAATATAACTAACTGAATTTTAGAGAATTCAGTTAGATTTGTTTCAGATAGATGGAAATCACAGAACTAGATAAAATCCTAAAACACGCTTTAAGAATTGATCCAAAGCGGAATTACTGGTTGTTTCGGACGCAAGGCGGACATTATTATGAGCATTTTAAACAAGATGGATTCATAGCGATTGGGTATGATTACATAACCTTAGACGACATCATTGGTTCTCAGACGAATGAAACCTCTCCTTTAGAATTATTGATAAATAAAATCAGAATTCAGCAGCCTGATGAAAAAAGACCAAAATATGGGGCTTCACAGTTAATGAGGTTTACATATGAAATAAAGGAGGGAGATATCGTATTGATACCGAGTGTTAGCTCTCAGTCAATAACAATTGGTGAGGTTCTTCAAACGGAGGTCAAAATCGAAGAAGAAATAAAATACCCCTCTGGAAATTTTTCGGAGCATGAAATCTGTACTTATCAGAAAAGAAAGCCCGTTAAATGGTTAAAAGAAGTTCGCAGAGATGACTTAGAGCCTATTCTATATAAACTACTTTTTTCTCATCATATTATCACCGAAGCTACTTCCTATGCAAACTATATAGATAATATGTTAAATGATTTCTATATTAAAGGGAACGAAGCCAATTTGATTTTAAATGTCCAAACTGAAGAGGACATCAAAGCAAGAGACCTTTTTAATATGGGATACGCTCTTCTGAATGTGGTCGATGAATTTTGTAAGGAAAATAATCTTGCGATTGACACCTCAGATGTAGAGGTGAAGCTAACTCTTCAATCTCCAGGGCGCATTCAATTATCTACTAAGAAGAAGGGTGTTGCGGTTATCATTGGTATACTTGTCATTGGTGCCTTCGGAGGGGGTTTTAAAATAAAATCAGGAAGTTTTGAGCTTGATTTAAGTACAGTTGGATTAATTCAAAAAGTGATTGACTATCAAAATAATCAACAAAATAGAGACATAAAGAAGCAAGTACTTGATAATAATATTAAAAAATTGCAAATTCAAAAACCAGAAGATCTTATTAAGGTGCTGGAAATGAGAGTGCAGGACTCGAACGATAAGCCATCTAAAAGTGTTAATGATTAAATACACTAAAACAGAGGAGGAACCATGAGGGTTGCATTGAATAGCATTTCATTTGCTGCCTCGTTTACAGTTGCCATACTGACTTTGTACTTTATCCAATACTTTACTATTGGTATGATCCCTAAGCTCAGACATTGGACCTGGAAACGCATCTACGTTAAGGACGTGATCTTCGTAGCAGTTGCGCTACTTGTCATTATCACGTTTTTCGATTTCTACTTACCGTATTAATTTCTCATGGAAGACTTACGATAAGTCTTCCTTTTTTTTGATTCCCTACAACAGCGAATCCAGATACTTCTGCGTTTGCTCGTCCTCAAAACTCCCCAGATAGGCCTCGGTCGTGGCGATGTTCTTATGCCCCAGTGCCTGGCTAATAAACGCCACCGGCGCTTCGGATCGAAGCAGGATCGTGGCGAATGAGTGCCGGGCCTCGTAGGTGTTCACCTCCCCTTTGATGCCCACCGCCTGGGCGATCTTGTTGACGTGCTTGTTGGTATCCTTGACGACCTGTTTGATGATCTCCTTTTTGCGCCGGGCGGTCATCTCATCGGTTAGGAACGGAAAAACAAAGTCGCCATCCGCCGCTTCCTTAGTCCCCCACCGCTCCAGGATGGCCAGCGATTCAGGGAAAAGCTTGACGGTAATTTTAGCCTGTCCGGCCTTGCTGGTTTCCCTGGTCTTTTCCCGCACAAACGAGATGGCCTTTTTCTCTTTGTCAATGTCCCGCCAGCGCAGGCGGCAAATGTCCGAAAGGTTCATACCGTTAGACAGGTAGGAAAACACCCACAGGTCCCGCCCGCGCTGCTCCATGCCCTCAGCGCAGGGGTGCTGCATAATCTTTAGGATATCTTCTTTGGTGAGCGCTTTCTTGGTATTCTTGCCTGACGGGATGGTGTACTCCCCGAAGGGATAGTCCGACTGTCCCGCCAGCCCTTTTTTGATAGCCTCTTTATAAACGGCCCGCACCTCGCGGAGGTAGATACCCACCGTGGTGATGCTGGCTCCACTACTCGGCCCGCCCGGTTTCTGGGAAATCTTCCCGCTTTTTAGCATCCAGCGTTCGTAGGCTTTCAAGAAAGTCGGTGTCAGGTGGGAAAACAAAAGCGAATCGCCGCTACCGGGCATAAGGCTGCGGCGCTGCTGGGGCGTCATGGCATCCCTAAAACGAATCAGGGACTTGGCCGCCACGATGTACATATCGGCGTTGCCGGGACGATCCTCGGCATCCATGGCCTCGGCCTTGGCCTGCATGAGGGTAATCACGTCGTGCGGTTGAATGATCACCTCCTCAGCCTTTCCTTCCGAGTAGAAGGCTTCTTTGAAAAGTTCAAACGAGAAATTAGCTCCGAGCTGCTCGATCACCGCCTCAGCTTTTTCGATGAAGGGTAGAATGCGGGCGTAGAGCTTCTGGGTCTCGGCCGCTACCCGCTTGTTCTGGGACTCGTGGAACTTCAACAGGCGCTCGAACTCGGTTTCTGAAATCAGAATCCCTTCCTTGATGGGCAGGGCGTAGCGCTTGCGATCGCCCTTGTAATTGACGCGGAGTTTGAGGGAAACCAAATCATGTTTAGCTTTGTCAAAGGAGAGCTTAAGGCTGGCTTGCAGAGGGTTCATGGGGCTGGTGATTTGGGCGAGACTCGCCCAGTGACTCGCCCACAATTTACACAATCATCCATAAACAAACATAAACATCCATAACAAAAAAGCCTTAAATTTGCCCAGAATCGAACATTATTGGCTATTCATAAATAAACATAGTGCTATCCCTGCTGACTACGGATCAGGAGGTTTGGGGTTCGAATCCCTACGAGTGCACTTAACCAAAAAGCCTTTAGTAGAAATACTAAAGGCTTTTTGGTTTTATATCGGTTATATTCCCCATTTTGGATAAGGTGGCCTCCAATTTTTAAAGGCTTCCACTGTTTCCAGGTAGCACCTCTCGCAAAATAAATCCCATCGACAGTGCCAATGGGATTTATGCCTACATCTAAAGTACTGTCTCTAAAGGTACCTAGATACTAAACTAGACTATAAAGCTTGATCATAGTATAACTAAGCTCTCCAGAAGGCATGATTTATATCATATATAGGCTGATAACGGCCAGAGTCAACAAAACGGCGATATAAACCATTAATAAAGGGCTTATGAGACGACTGCTTGCCATTAATTATGGCCGGTGGCCATGATTTCGCTTAAATATGTCCTACTAGTGAAGGAATAGCCACTGTTGCGGCTCCAGCACCCACAATGATGCATTTCGATGATTGTGAAGCTCGCAAGAATAAGTAGTCCGATGACGCCTGCTACTAAGTTGATTGACATTAAAGAGTCCGTTCAGCCATCACTCGTCACTAGGAAAAATGACCCGCTAGACAAAGATCCTTCGCAAATCGACGCCATTCGTTAAAATTGCTGGGCTTGCGTTCCACGTCATACAAACCAGCTTCTTCAGCCTGACGCACGATGCTGGACTTCAGATAATCGCTGAACAAAACGACCTTCACAGCTCGCACATCCGGGTTTTCTTGCAGCACCTTAAATAACTCAATGCCATTTTGGCCCAGCAAATAATAATCTAGTAGCAACAAGGCAGGCAGCTCAGATGCATTTTCGATATGCGCCAACAACTCCGATCCAGTGCCGAAATTAATGAGCTGGCAGGAAAGGTTCTCTTTGAGAAAGGCATGCTGAATCAGATCTCCTACAAGCTCATCATCATCCACCATCCAAATTTCGGGTTTTTGTTTCATTTTTTCATGTATTAACCCCTGTCCAGGAACCCGTTCAATTAGGTAAAATATATACCTTCTAACGCGCAAATAGTTTTTTATTTGGCCGCTCTATGATCCAATCCTCTTCTAATTAATAGACTAAACCCCTGGTGAAGGCCCCGATTAGCGAGCATAGAAGAATCGCTGATTGGCTTGTCTTAAATAGTCAAACAGACTAAAAAAGAGGGTTCCAGAGGCATGTAAACCAAAAAACTTGCGAATTTGCCACCCCGGCCTCAGTGACGTTTTTCAGTAAATACCGTCCCAAATAGCTGAGTTATCAGAATTCTAACAAAATATTTACTTCCCCATAGCTGCCGACTATGAAAAAGATATCCGCCCTTTGCGCTCTTCTACTTGTTATTGGCCTTGCCTCCTTCCGGCAAAAAAATTATGATTTCCGCCAGACTAGCTGGAACATGACCAAGGAACAGGTTATTGCTTCCGAGAAAGCAGGCAAGCGAATAGACCTTGGGAAGGACCGAATCCGGTATACAGGAATCGTCCTGGCTGGTGATACGTTTTCCGTGGATTACGATTTTGAACGGGGTAAATTGGTTCGGGCAAACTATAACTACCGCCCTTATAGCATCGAGCAGAAAGAATGCATGACCGCTTACCTGGATTTAGAAAAAGTTCTATCACAAAAATACGGCAAACCCCTTGAGCACCTTGACCTGAAAGCCTTGAAAAAGAGCGCACCAGGCCAGGAATACGCCCTGGATCTTTTTGACTTCTCCTATCTGCTTAAAGCCTGGGAGCAGCCCCGGACGATTATAGCCCTCTCCTACGTTGAAACCGCGAAACAAGACTCCTGTGTTGTTGTCGTCAATTATTTATCGAAGATAGCTCCCAAATTACCCAAACCCAAACCCTATAACATTAGCGATTTCTGAATCACTACCACAGCATCTTAAAGTCAGTTAACCGACCCTCTTTATTGATCTAATACCCAGCAACACAAAACCCCAACAAATGTTGGGGCTGTACAATCATTACTTCTTTATTCACCTAATAATATAGTTTAAACCTAAACTACTCTATAAAGTATTGTTTTCCTTATTTTCTACTCCTTATTTAAGGTAAAAACTGCGACGAATATTAAGCGGCACTCTTTTTACTGGCCTTTGCGGGAACGATAATCATCCAAAATACCTTGTGCCATCCAGCTCGCCAGCGCCTGGCGGTTGCTGGCTAACAAGAACCGACGTTGATCCTGTCGGTTTTGGATATTTCCTAACTCAATAAAAACGGTTGGTGGATGGCTATTCCGAACGACATAAAGGCTGCTTCGGGTAGTGACATTCCCGGAATAGGACCGGGCAGGTTGATAGCGCCGGTAATTGGTTTTAAACCGACGGTGTATGTGTTCCGCCAGTCTGCGCCCCGCCGCACTACGCTCGTGGTGATAGAAAAACACATCAATGGTTTGCCCCTGGCTGCGGCTGTCAACGTGAATGGTAATCAGACGCTGGTAGGATTCTCTATGACGTGCATGAAGCCGGTTCACGGCCGTTGTCGTCTGATTTAACCGAGCCGTCTGGTTGAGGGGAATCCGCAGGTTGGGGTAAGCTACCTCGTCTTTATCCAGTTTCAGAACAGCCTCGTTGCGAATTCCATCATCAGGGTCTTGCACCATCATATAGACGGTAGCTCCTTGCTGTTTCAGGATCTGTGAGAGACGGATAGTAACATCGTAGGCATACTCATCTTCGGGAAGCAAATAACGGCCATAGCGCCCAATAGCGCCCGGATCCGGTCCACCGTGGCCCGAAGCAAGATAGAAAACAGTGCCACCGAGCGGCTTTCGGGACGTTGTTTTATTTGCTAACGAACGATTTGCCTGTTGCTTCACCTTCGAGGATTTATTCGCGTTCTTCACCCGAACGCGCTTCACCTGCTTAGCCGATTTGGTACTGGTTTTTCGGGTTTGCTGCTTTTTATTCCCTGCTTTCGGCGGGGCAGCCGTAACGCGGGACTTTCCCGTCTGGGGCTTTCCCATCGCATGAGTAAAAGTACCGGCACTCCCTTCCGATAATGGGGAACCAAGGCTCCAGGATAGGGTAAAAAAAAGAAAAGAAAGTAAAATCGTTTGCAACTCGCTGGTTTGACTAAATGTCCTGCACCGTTCCTGATCGCTATTTTCGACTAGAACCTGAATAGGTTAACAATGGACAGACAAAAGTACAGGCTAGTCGATGGAGCAGCAAGCCACTCGCTAAACTCCTATCTTTTAAAGGAGACCAAGAAAAATAGTACTTATCGTCTGCTCAATAAACTATTATCAGACATAATTATCAACAAAAATTAATAGTTTAAATAGTCCATAGCTGGCTTACAAACAAATCTTTTCCTTGACTTTTGAAAATAGCGGCAATCCTATTTACCTCTATTTCTTATTTTTAAAACCAGTGATTAAGGTTACTTCGACTTGTTGAATCAAAAAATATGACGGAGAAATAGTAATTTGTATGTTAACCAATATTTAACCGCAAAACCTAAACTACTATGCATAACCCTACGACTGTCGATGCCTACATCGCTGGCTTTCCTGAAGAAATTGCCGAGGGTCTTGAGCAAATCCGGGGTGCCATTCATCAAGCTGCACCAGAGGCAAAAGAGGCCATCAAATATGGTATACCAACCTTTGTGTTAAACGGAAACTTGGTTCACTTTGCCGCTTTTAAAAAGCATTTTGGACTCTACCCTACCCCTTCTGGAACTAGTGCATTCAAGGAGGAAATTGCCCCTTATAAAGGCACTAAAGGATCGATTCATTTTCCGCTCAATAAGCCACTCCCTCTCGATTTAATTACTCAAATCGTTACCTTTCGGATTCAGGAAAACGCCGAACAAGCCATAAAACGCAAAAAGGTAAAGTAACGGAATTTGACGCTTGACAAGACTAGCCTTTTTCCTTTTGTCAGACACAGAAATACCTGGCAACTAGCCTATGTCTACACGAAAGCTTATCTTTTTCGGCCTCTGAGAATAGTGTTACTCCAGAAAATTGGCTCGTTCCAAATTACAGCAATGCTCGCCTGGTAGATTCACGACGATCACTTTGTCTTGGCAGTTATTTTCCTGTGTACCACTACCAAAAAGCAATTAGGTCTTTGCACGGCTTGGCTTCAGCAGCAATAATAAATACCGAAAACTAATTAAAGTGGATCGAATTGGCGCGATTAATGCACAGCAAACACAAAAAATCCTCCTGAAGATGGAGTAATTAGTAAATTGCCAAAAATGAATAAATGGAAATATAAATTATGTTAAACGACCAGATCAACTTTGAGGAGCCGATTCATTTTGACGCCATTTGGGAAGAAACAATAGCCCAGAATTTTGGAATGCCTTCCGATAAACAGACCGGTTCGCTACTCCGGACGCTGGCTGCTACCCGGCCGGGTGGGCATCTTCTGGAACTCGGAACGGGTACCGGCATCTCTACTTGCTGGCTTCTCGATGGCATGGACGATCACTCCAGATTGATCACTGTCGACAATGACGAAAAACCGCTGTCGGTGGCTCGGAAATACCTGGGGAACGACCCCCGCATAGAGATCCATCTGGATAACGGCGAAAATGTGATTAGTCGCCTGCCTGCCGAGAGCATCGATTTTATCTTTGCTGATGCCTGGCCGGGCAAATACAATCACCTCACCGAAGCCTTGGCGTTACTCAAAAAAGGAGGTATTTATTTAATTGACGATATGCTTCCCCAACCCAACTGGCCGGCTGGACATGGCGAAAAAGCGGCCCGACTAGTGCAGTGGTTTGAAGAAAATGAAGCCTTTCGAATAACAAAAATGAATTGGTCGACAGGTTTATTATTGGCCGTGAAAAAATAAAATCGCGCAAAAATCCTGCCTGACCCATAATTTTCTTTTTTAAAGTATCATTATCTTATCTACTGATTAATCAGACATTTATACCGCTAAAAAAGGCTGTATAAAAATATCCAAAGTGGAGTTTTTATATCTGATATGTGACCATTTACCGAATCTTAGGTCTTAATCGTTGTCTTTTATTTATAGAGATATAAGACAACATCTGTCACTTTCGTTACATTTTAAAGACTATACGGTAAATTCTATGTATAAATCCATCCAACTTGGAACGTTGTTTGATTGTTAAGTAACTTGTTTCACTTAGTTTATTTATTGGAATAATGCGTAAATATGAATTGAATGATGCGCAATGGGACAAGATTCAACGCCTTCTTCCCATTAATAATCGCCCTGGACGCCCCTGGAATTCTCATCGACAAACACTGAACGGAATTCTCTGGATTCTAAATTCTGGTGCCCCCTGGCGGGATTTGCCAGAACGATACGGTTCCTGGAAAACCATCTACGACCGTTTTAAGCGCTGGCAACGGGATGGAACACTAGCAAAAATATTAGATCATTTGCAGATCGAGTTGGAACTACCAGAAGCCAAAAAGTCGGCTAGCGATGTAGCCATGTCAAATGCAGTCTAAGCAAATCAACTATAATTATTTTCCAGGCTGGTTGCTCCGCTAACACCAGCCTGGGCTTCCTAATGCCTGGAAATTGATCAAATTCTGCACTTCTCCGTTTGCGGAATCACCTTTTTAATGTAGTCTAGGTCTTATTAGGTTTCAAATAAGGCTTTGTAACCTCTTCAAGGGATTAAGTAATTGCGCGTAAGTTACCTTAAAATAGATACTTCATAAAGTATTTGACTTACAGCAATTTAAATCGATATTTGGATTTGCACTTACCGTTTGCTTAAAACTTCTTCCGAAAATAAGCAGCGGTCGGTAGCTTAATAATAGTCCAACTTCTGTCCCATGAAAAAAGAATCAGTTACTCACTTAACCGGCGAGGGAAACTACGCCTGGTTACACTACTCTGATGGTCGAAAGCATATTACCGCCCAGACGCTGAAACACCTTGAATCCGTTCTGCCAGAGTACATCCGAATTCACAAAAGCTTTTTGGTTAACCCCGCTTACATCCGAAAGGTCAAGCCGTTTCCCCACACGTTGTCGGGTGTGGTTATTCTCGTGAACGGTACTGAACTTCCCGTCAGCCGACGTCGCTGGCCACAGGTTGAAGACCGGCTAAGCAGGATTCGAAAAGGGCCTTAACCTTTTTCATTATCCTTTGAAAAGACAGCACTTGCACTCATTTGCGTATTTAAAAATCAGAAAACTTTGCAAATGATGCTGTTTTAGTGGTATGTTAGGCGGACTTAAGCACTGCTCTTGTTACAGACTCACCCTACAATCACGATTGTTTTCTTGAGTTAAAGGAACAAGAGCAGGCAGTCCAGCCCGTTCCCAGAATAAGGCTATTCTCTTCGTTTGATAACCCGTATGAAAACACAGTTGCTTGCCCTAACCGGCTTTCTTGTCTTAGCTTGCTCTTCTCCTCAACAAACCGAAAGCAACCCGGGCAGCTTGGCCGCCGACTCTTCGTTAACCAAAATAACCAGCACCCCAAAAATTAACCTTTTCACGCATGTCGATAGCCTTCGGAACCAGTTAAGCCGGGTTGGGATTGGTGAGTTGAAGCCGTGGTCATCGGACGGAAAAAGCTGGCTGGCAGCCACCGATTTCTACGAGTTTGGTCCTGGCAACGCAGATGGCTTCCGGGATAACCTGGCTTTTTTCCTGGAATCTGGCAACAAACAGCACGTTCGAAAACTGCAATTAACAATGCTGCGTTACCGCAAAGGCTACCAGAGTAAATCCCAATCAACCTTTGCCAACAAAACCGAATTGCTGTTCGAGTTGCTCAAGACAACTCTCCCGGAAGGACTCCTGCGAAGCATTCGGACGGGTAGGAATTTTCGGGCGGAAACGCCCGAATTTGTGGTTTCGACGCGCTTGGACGCGGGCCCAACGGATGCCGACGCCGATTATTACCGACTCACCCTTATCTCCAAATAAAGCGCGGTAACGCTATTTTTTAAACAGTCCTTTCAGGTAATTACCGGCTTTATTAACGGCACCCATTTTCTCGGAAAGCGTTTCTATAAGCGATCCATCCGCCTGCTCGATGTCTTCGATGTGGACGCCATGATCCAGCTGCTTTGGGAAAAGGATGATAAAACTATTGTTCTTGAAGTAATTGGATAAATAATACGGGAGCTTATCCAGCTGGGTGTTGTGCGACACATGCCATTTGCGGGAGGAAACGAGAAAAAACAGGTCGTTGGGCTTTAGTTCGCGACTAAAAATCAGAAAATCGTCCCAATTGCTAAAGGCGTTGTACACAGCCTGTACTGGGTTGGCAGCCAACCGGTTTTGGTCTTGCAGAACTTCCAGCGTATCGGGGTGGGCGTAGAAAAAAAGCGGTAGACCTACCTCTTTTGAGATAATAGTCAGGCTCTCCAGCCAGTGTAAGAAACCCGGTTCCAGTTCTGCGTTAGGCGGAATAGCGGCCACAATACGGCTCAAGGTATTCAGGGGTTGAACAGGCTGGTAAACGAAAATGGTTTCGAGAACATTTTTCAGTATTTTCTCCGCCACCGGACCGAAAAAGTTTTTTGGACTAAACGAACGATGCAAGCCGATGACCACACTCGTTATATTCTGCTCTTTGATGGTATAAATAATTCCGTTGCTGATACTGACATCGTGCCGGGTTAGGGGTATGATGGTATTTTCGGTGGCTGCCGCGTGCATCTGCGCTTTATCCATCATTTTTCTCCCGGCACTCGCACCGCTTTGCAAGGTTTCATTCTCATCACTGACGATATGCAGGGCATAAACGGGAATCTTGCTTTTCCGGGGACGCATGCTCAAGCCAAAATCGACCATTTCTGAAACGGTATCGGGATAAGCGAGAGAAATCAGGATTTTCTCGTTCGTATCTTCCTCGGATGCATTATTTCGCTCTTCCAGCAAAGCCAGTTTTCGGGCAGCCCGCTCGACTTCAAACGAACTAATGGCGCAACTCACCAAAATCAGCAGGATGGTCCCGTTTAGTACGTCTTCATCCAACAAACGGATGGGCTCGCCATTGGGCGCTTCACCAATGATGATGTTGTAGCCGACCAGAATAATCGCCAGCGTAGCAGCCGCGTGGGAGGTGCTGAGGCCAAAAATTAGCCGCCCTTCCTCATTCGTCAGATTAAAGGCCTTTTGGGTTAATCGGGCGGCCAGGTACTTTGTCGCTACGGCAACCACCACAATGACACCCGCCACTTTTAAAGCCCCTGTCCCTTTCACCAGAACGCCAACGTCTACCAACATACCCACGCCAATCAGAAAAAAAGGAATGAACAGGGCATTGCCGACAAAGTCGATTCGATTCATGAGTGGTGAGGAATGCGGCACAAATTTATTCAGAACAAGTCCCGAGAAAAAAGCCCCGATAATGGCTTCCACACCAGCCGCTTCGGCCAGAAACGAAGCCAAAAATACAATAGCCAGTACAAAAATATACTGCGATACGCTGTCGTCGAAGCGCTTGAAAAACCAGCGGATGATAATGGGAAACACAAAAAAGACGACGGCAACGAAAGCCATTGAAGAACCGCCCAATGTAATCCAGAACGAGGCGGTCACATTTTCGCGCGTCATGCCTGAAATAGCGGCTAGAATCAGCAGGGCCAGGATGTCGGTAATCATGGTTCCCCCGATGGTCAATAGCACTGCCCGGTTGTGCGTCACTCCGTAGCGGCTCGCGATTGGATACGACACCAGCGTGTGGGTCGAAAACATACTCGCCAGCAAGACCGACGACAAAAAACCGTAGCCGAGCAGGTAATAGCTGGCCAGCGCGCCGCACACCAGAGGCAATAAGAACGTAGCCAGCCCAAAAACAAGGATCTTGTTCCGATTCTTTTTAAACTCCGTCAGGTCGATTTCCAGGCCTGCCAGAAACATGATGTACAAGAGACCAACCGTACCAAAAAGGACGATACTACTATCCCGCACCAACAAGTTCAGTCCATACGGACCTACAATGACGCCCGCAATAATCAGCCCGATGATGTGAGGAACTTTTATCCGATTGAAAAGAATAGGGGCAAAAAGTATGATAAAGAGAACAAGCGAAAAAATAACTACCGGATTTTTCAGCGGTAAGGAGAAATCCAGAGTGGTTAATAAAATCATTGCACGGTTTTTAAGTGATGGTTCATTTTTTTGTCAGCTCCAGCGCATAGACGATTTTGCAGTTATCGGAGCGAACAATTTCCCGTTTACCTTCCAAGCGACGGTCATTAATCATTTGAAGCCGTACGGTCATTTGCGCATCCGGCAGCGTTTCGTTTTCCATGTGCTGAACGGTCATTTCCAGCGCATTTGCCGTGATTGAACCTGTATACTGGCGTACCTGCTTCTTATTCACAAAAGCCTTGGCCGCTATTTTGCCTTCTTCGTTGGTAATTTCCCATTGTTCATTTTTTACGTCCCCAATGGCCGACCCAAGGCAGCTTGTTTCGATGCAGTTCATCTTTACGGCCCAGGTTCCTCCCACGATCCGGTTATAGACGGTGTCTATGGCCATTACATTATTGGCACTGTCGAGGTCATTTTCTTTCTCCAGAAGTTTTTTTTCCCGAAGGACCAGCTCGTTTTCTTTCAACTGCAAGGTTTGTTCTTTCTGCGCTACGGTAGCCTCTCTTTTTTGCAACTCATTTTCTCGTTGCTGGTCCTGGCAACCAAGGATAAAGGTGATTAGGAGTAAAAGGCAAAGGAGTTTTTTCATAACTACAGGGATTGGTCGGGGTCATTTAGCAGGAACACGTGCTGTATTTCAGCTTAAAATAAGCTTCATCGTGCCGACCCGGCTCACAGGTGCCGGGCCATTTTAGGGGAAAATAAAGGAAGAAACGTTAACAGGCAAGCATAAAAAGTCCCACGGACCAGCGAAAGCTAGCCCGTGGGACAAAAGTAAGAACCGTAATTCGGGTAGGCTATTTAATGGGCGCTACCCATTCCGTTCGTCTGCAGGTAGGGCAAGGCGTCTCTTTATTATTCATTGACGGATGCGGTTGTCCACAATAACTGCAAGCCAATTGATCGTCAACCTGCTCCTGCTCGGCGATGTATTCTGTATCCCAGAAAGGCAAAATAGACAGGCCCGGCTTCGGCTCTTTCTCTTCGATCAGCGTGAAGGCCCCGTTGGCCTCTAGATAAAGGCGTTTCACGTAGCCCAGATGAGCAATTCCTTCTGAGCGGAGCTGCGCAAATAACAACTCCCGGCTAATGCCAACCTCCCGCATTTTATCTAGTTTCAAAACGGCATTCTCGATCAAAATCGTGATAATTCCCTGCGAAACTCCCTCAAAGCTTTCATCTTTAGCCGCGCGTCGGGAGATTAATTGCTGGGAAACCACAATAACGCAGGCAATGATAATGACAGGCAACAACCCACGCTGCGTATCCAGGATAGGCACCCCAATAGCGGCCGCCATGGAAACCATCGCTGCCATTTCGTTGCGACTCAATTTGGAGGCCATCCTCCGTCCCATCAGACGCATGGAAACCACCAGGATCAGGTAAACAACAGAAACTCGAATCAGAATTTCTATGTAAAAAGACCCCGGCACGTTACCCACCAAAATCCGGTACCAATCAACTAAATGAATTTCTTCCTTTTTCATCGTTTTTTCAGATTACAGCCGCTACCCATTGGTCAGACTGACAGATTGGACAAAGACCCGGTTTAGGCTGAGCAGCTATCGTATTTCCGCAATTCCTGCAAGCAACGAATTTCCCTTCAGTGGAGCGGTGAATGGTGTGTATTTCGTCGTCATCGGGCGGTAATACCGACAAACCGGGTTTATCTTCCGGTTCTTCAAAAATACTAAACATCCCATAACCCTCTAAATATAAACGCTTTACCTTGCCAACGTTATAAACCTCACCACTACGCAGAGCTGCATAAACTTGCTGGTGAGACAGGCGGTTTTTAGCCATTTCTTCCAAAAGAATAACCCCATCTTTAATCAGGACCGTTGCCGTTCCCTGGATTATTTTTTCCGCTTTGCTGTTTTTAAAACCCAAAAGGCTTGTTCCCCTCAAAAAAGCCAGTGCACAAACCAAGGCCAGCGCTCCAGACAATAAACCACGATCAGGTAGCTGCATGGCTGGTGATATAATAGCCCCCAGGGTCAGCATAACAATCATTTCCAGATTCGTAAGCTGACCATTCATGCGCTTACCCAGCAAACGCATGGTTACCAGAAAGATCAAGTAGATCAGCGACGTCCGAATAAACACCTCCAGCAAGAATTCGAAGGGGGCATCGCCAATCAATATGCGCTTCCAGTCTCCTAAATGAATTTCATCTTTTTTCATCCCTCACGGAACTCGGTAATAAAATAAAAAGATTTGCTTTATTGAATTAATTATAGACTAAATCGAAAAAATATAAATACAAGGGCCGGAAAATCAGGAAATGAAAATCAGGCAGAAGCATTTTGACGAGAATGGTTAGAAGATTAAGTGTTTGCCACTCCGCAAATTAATCGTCGATCTATGAAAAGATTACTCCTGATTTTTGGTATAAGCCTATTTACAGCCTGTCAGAAAGAAGCTAAAGAAACTCAAAAGACACCAACGCCTCCAGTTGCAACTCCAACGGACTTTATTGAAGAATTATGGTATAAAAACAGTTTTATTTATAACCTTGATGTAGAGGTATTTAAGGACTCCGACGGCGACGGTGTCGGTGATTTCAAGGGATTAACCCAGCAATTGGATTACCTCAAGGGCCTGGGCGTTGACGCCATTTGGCTGGCTCCTTTTCAGCCGACGCCCAGCCAGGATGATGGTTATGATGTAGCTGATTTTTACGGCATTGACCGCCGTCTTGGCACCAACTCCGATTTTGACGAGTTCATGCGTGCCGCCAACCAGCGTGGGATTCGGGTTATGATGGATATGGTGATAAACCACACCTCTAACCAGCACCCCTGGTTTCAGGAAGCCCGGCGCAACAAAAACTCCCGCTATCGCTCGTGGTACGTCTGGTCAAAAGAAAGACCCGAAAAATGGGACACAGGCATGGTTTTTCCGGGGGTGCAAAAAGCAGTCTGGACCTACGATTCCGTGGCTAGTGAATATTATTACCACCGCTTCTATGAATTTCAACCGGACCTGAACGCCCAAAATCCAGAGGTCCAACAGGAGTTTCGGAAAATTATTAAGCACTGGCTCGATAAAGGCATTGCCGGATTTCGGCTCGACGCGGTTCCCTTCCTGATTGAGGTTGCCCATTCAGACTTTGATCCGGACCATCCACAACATCAGTACGACATGATTTCTCTTCTGCGGCAATACATTCAGTGGCATAAAAAAGATGCCATCATGCTGGGAGAAGCCAACGTCGATCCGAAAGAACAGGAGCCTTATTTTGGCAAAGACGGGCAGGGCATTCAGACAATGTTTAATTTCTTTGCCAATCAGTATCTTTTCTACGGATTGGCTTCGGGCGAGGTAGAACCCCTTGTCAAAGCGCTGAACGATACCAAACAAATACCTTTCAACGCGCAGTGGGCTTTCTTTTTGCGCAACCACGACGAAATTGACCTGGATCGACTCAGCGACCAGGAACGCGCCAAAGCTTACGCCAAGTTTGGGCCAGATACCAACATGCAGCTCTATAACCGGGGAATTCGTCGGCGATTGGCCCCCATGCTGGGCGATCTCCGCCAGATCGAAATGGCGTATAGCCTCCTGTTTTCCTTACCCGGTACGCCGGTTATCCGGTACGGTGAGGAAATCGGCATGGGCGATGACCTGACCCTTAAAGAACGCCTTTCCGTTCGAACACCCATGCAGTGGTCCAACCAACCGAACGCTGGCTTTTCGACCACGGGTAATACTGTTCGTCCGGTAATTACAAAAGGGATGTATGGCTATCCGCAACGAAACGTAGCCGCCCAGTTGTCCGATTCGGCTTCTCTTCTAAATCGAATCAAACAGTTTTCCAAGCTACGCAAATCCTGCCCGGAGATTGGATGGGGAAAATGGACTGTTCTTAACACCAACTCGACCAACCTGCTGGCAATTCGGTACGATTGGGAGGGGCGTTCGCTAGTCATGGTTCATAATTTTAGCAGTGAACCGCAACAGTTTCAGCTCACAACCGGCCTTAAACAGGCAACCACGCTGGTTAGCCTTTTTGACCAGGCTAAAACCAACGCAGAAGCCAACGGCACCAACGCCCTGCAATTGCCAGGGTACGGATATAATTGGTATCGACTAACAAAATAAGGTCTTTCCGCTACGCTGGCTGACAAAAAAATCAGGGAATTTAGGCGCTTCACCAATAAACGTTGAGCGCGTAAATTCCCTGAAAAATAATATTGAAAGTGACTAAAAACTATGGCTTCGGAAGGCAGAATCAATTTAAATTAATCTGGTCGGGAATCTCTTTCATCTGTTCCAAACACTCCTCTTCCCGGCGGTTGTATCCTGCCCAAAATGTGGCAGTCAGTACAACCCTTAATACTTCGTCGTTGTTTTCATCAATGGCTTGTTTAATGGCGTCATAGAATGGCTTGAGTGAGTTTGGGAGTGGGAATTCCATGTTTTTTCATTTAGTGAGTAGTGTAGAGCATAGCTATATACGTAGATTTTGAGCACCTGGTTTGCTCAAAATGGCTTAAATCTATAGGTACTGGCAATCTCCTAGAACAATAGTTATTTATAAAACTATGAATCTATGTGGCTCAATAAGATCAGTTCACTGCAAAAAATCTCTATTTATTGCAATAATCTTAGCTAAATTTGTCTAATTCATCTAACTATACGAACAAGCTCTGCGTCTCGGCTTCGTTATTAGAAAGAAGATGTATGTGGAAATAGGTTAGTCTTAATTCCTAATTTTTTTGTTTCAGCTATGAAATGGTCATTTATCATACAGCAAAAATTAAAAGCGGCCCTTCTGCTAACGGCAATTATGGCGCTTATTATTCTGAGTACCTTTATTTCCAGAAGTAATATCCGTGGAATGGACAATTCTTTTTCAGCCATTTATGAGGATCGGCTGGTTCCTACCATCGACATCGTCTATATAAGTGAAAATCTGTACCACAAGCGAATTGCGCTGAGCAGGCATTTTTTGTCAGACACGCGGGTCACCTCCCCGGCTATTAAAGTCCAGCTTCAGGCACATAATCAGTGCATTGACTCGTTAATCAATGCGTTTGAGAAAACGAATCTGGTTAAAGAAGAATCGGCAAGCCTGTCGGCATTGAAGAGCCATATCAAAGCCTATACCTCGCTGGAGCAAAACGTCCTGCAACTGCTGGAAGCGGACAACAAAAAAGCAGGACAGGAGCTGTTTGAACAACAAGGTACGCTTGTCTTTCAGCAAGCTATTAAACAGTTAAACAAACTTACTAAAATACAATCTGTTGTCGGTCAGAAACTGCTTAAGGACTCCCACAGCGAAGCGATCCAGTTTCAGGCCGTATCTACCTTTCAGATTACAATTGCCATTGTCATTGGGTTACTGATTCTGGGCTTGATCCACAGCGCGAAAATAACGGATCGAGGGAATCAGCCTTTTCACCTTAACTGACAGGTGTTTTGTATTTAGTAAGCCTTATTAATCAGAATCAGAATTAAACACAGATGGCCAGTTGATGGTTAAATCATGTACCATCTTCCATAAAGGTTGCTATAGGATTTCTTCCATCAGTTAAGATATGACACGGCTTTCTCATTGGGCTAAGGTGCTGCTGGCAGCCGCAGTTATTTTCTTACTAGTTGGCTTACTCATCCCGCTTCTCTTAGCCACGGTCTACAAAGATCAGATTGTTTCAACAATACGCGAGGAATTTGCCCAGCACTCGGAGCAGCGATTGGCCGATTTTGACGTTCATTTCTCGCTTCTCCGCCACTTTCCACGCCTCTCGGTAGCTGTCGATAATGTTTCCATTCGGGATAATATCAGTTCTGCCCAAAGCGAGGTTCTTGGCATTCGACAAGCGCAGGTAGTGATTGGCTTAACCGATTTTCTGCAAAAACGCTGGACAATCCGCAGAGTACTACTAAAAGGCCTTAATTATCACCAGTGGGTCGATTCTACGGGCAAAAAAACGGCTCTGGTTTGGAAAGCGGCCAAAAGACAAAGCTCGGGAGCTGGAAAAGGGCACTTGGTTGATATTGCCGCCTTACGAATTGAAGATGCCCGCATAACCGTAGAAAATGCTTATAAAAGCACAGGATTTGCGCTTCTTGTTCATCACGCTGATTTAAAAGGTGACCTGAGTAAGCCCGCCTTGCGCCTGCACGGTACGCTCAACGGCACGGTTCAACACATTAGCAGCCGAAAATTAAAGATATTCCGGCAGCAACCGTTTACCGCAACGGCTTCCTATGATTATAATCCCGCCACCAAAACCGGCACCATTCATCATACCCAGCTCAAAGCCAATGGCTCAGTAATTGCGTTTAGTGGAAGGCACCAGAAACTACCTGATCAGGAACACTCCCTGCTGGATTTACGGTTGTCAGGCGCCCAGCCGGCCCGGATTCTGCTTACCGATTTGCTCCCGGATTCACTCAAAAATTACGCGGATGATCCCGCCCTCAAGCGCCCTTTCACCTTTAAATTTCACATGCACGGCCGAAGCGGGCCCAAAACGCGGCCCCATAGTCGGATGGCATTTCAGTTTTCGGCCCGCGATTATCACTGGCCCCAAAGTCCGCTGGTCATTCAGGCCCTACAGGTTCAGGGAGAATTTGACAATGGTAAAAAGAATACGCTGGAAACCTCCACGCTTACCATCCAGCAGTTTAAAATGCAGGCTGATACCAATACCATTTCGGTGCAGGGACGCCTAACGAACTTAAAATCACCCGTCCTCGAGGGGACCGTTATCGGCAATCTTTCCCTGACGCAAATGGCACACCTGATGAAATGGTCGGGCGATTCGCTCTACAGTGGTACCGCTTCCATCGATCTGGCCCTGAATAGCCCTTTACGACCTACGGGTACGTCGGATTCGTCCTTGATCGAGCCCTTCTGGAAAGGCACCCTTCAGGTCCGGAACGGCTGCTTCCAGGTGGCTTCAGAATCCGGTCATTGCACGGCACTCAACGCAGATATCGCGTTTATGCAAGAAGACAATCTGCTTCAAATTCGGGAGGTAAGCGGTAAACTGGACGGACGCTCTTTCCGCATCAACGGCGAAATCAGAAATTTACTTCGGTATTGGTTGCAGGTTGGCCATAAAGCCTATCCGGTTCGGTCGCGGCTAGAGGCCCACTGGTCCGAAATGGATTTTTCTAACCTTAAGCTGCGTCGACCTGCCAAAAACAAACCCGACAAACCAAGTCCGCCACCCGATAGCCTTTTGTCGGACTTTCTGTTCGGCGCCGAGTGTCTGGCCACTGTTCAGGTTGATAAAGTGCGGCTTCCCTCGCGCGAGAACCTAAGCAATGTGTTTGTACGGATTCATAAGCAGGGAGAACTAGTTCGGATTCCGCAAGTGCAGTGCCAGACCACGTACGGGGGCCATATCGCGGGTTTAGGACAGTTTCGCCTGAATCAAAATGGCATTCAGCAACCTTACGCCGCGCTGACCCTCTCCTATCCTTCCCTGGATCTACAAAACCTATTTGCTTTTTTGTCGGAGTTGAACGGAGTGCAAACCAACTACCGTCGCCCTACTCGAAAGCGCAAAAATGAGTTGGACTACCGATTTGATCTGGAGGTAAAGGCTAATAAGCTGGCTTACCGGGCACTCAAAGGCGAAAACTTTGCGCTTAAGACTGTTATTCGGGACGAGGAAGCTCGGCTTGAGCGCCTGACCATGAATGCTTTCAATGGACGCCTGGGCGCACGCGGCGTATTAAAACTGAATGGTCCATCGGCCAATCAATACCCGGTTCGCCTGAACGTCAACCTGCGCCAGGTCGATTTGTACCACCTTTTCCGGGCCGCCGATGAACTGCAACTGGACGTTTTCAAAAGTGAGAATATTCGGGGTAATCTGGATTGCTCCATTGTTTACCGCGCAGAGCTGGATGAAACCTTTTTGCCCGACCTCAACCGGACAACGGCCTACACCCGCGCTACGCTTCGGGAAATGGAATTAATCAATGTGGAACCCATTCAGCAGGCGCTTCATTTTTTGCCTAAAGCCAAAACAAGTCATATTTATTTTCAGGATGTAGAAGTGCGGTTCCTTTTGGCGCAAAACCGAATTATGACGCCGGGAGTCAACCTGACCAACAATCTTTCCCATCTGCATCTCGGGGGCGATTATACCTTAAATCAGACGGGTTCGTTTCTGGTGGAAGTTGGCCTGATGGATTTGCTATTTGGTAACAACAAACGACGCATTCGCCAGATACAAACGGTGGATTCGACTCGTCTGGGCAATTCCTTCAAAAGTCGCCTGTTTTTGCAACGGGGTAATTCGGGCAAATATCACCTGAAGATTTCAGGCCGCCGCGATTTTGAAACCCGACGAAACGCCTTGCGCTACCGGTGGGCCAGCGAATTGGGACGCCAAAAAATTGATACGACATTTGCCCGCTAAATGGCAAAAACACCCCGCAGAGACCATTTGATATTGTTATTTGGAAGTAGGCCCCTCCTACGCATATCTTCACAAAAATTTTACAGAAAAGAATTGATAGCGATGCATGGCACGCCATTGATCACCATTTTACTCAAATTTACTCCTCTAAGGGGATAGCTAGTCTTAAACAGGTTCATTCCGTATGATTCTTATTGTTGACGACAGACCCGAAAATATTCTTCCGCTTAAAAAAATTCTGGAACTTCATCATTTTTCGGTCGATACCGCTGAGTCGGGTGAAGAAGCGTTAAAAAAGATCCTTAAAACCAACTATTCCGTCATTATTCTGGACGTACAAATGCCTGGAATGGACGGTTTCGAAGTAGCAAATGCCGTTGCTGGCTTTAGCAAAGCTAAAGACACCTCCATCATTTTCTTATCCGCAGTTAATACAGAGAAACGATTTATCACAAAAGGATACACCTCGGGCGGCATTGATTATTTAACCAAACCCGTTGATCCGGATATTCTGGTCCTGAAAGTGAAAACCCTGCACAAGCTTTACGAGCAGCAGCAGGAACTGCGCGAAACGCAGCATTCTTTGCGCAAGGAAATTGAGGTTCGGAAACAGGCTCAGGAAAGTTTGGCAGACCGCATGCACGAATTGCGATCTGTGCTCGAATCGTTGCCCCAAATCGCCTTTACGCTCGCCGCCGATGGCCGGATTGAGTACGTTAATGAGCATTGGTTCCGCTACGCCAAAGACGCCGAAACCTTTCCGGAAGCCCATCCCGACGACGATATATACACGATTTGGAAGAGCTATCTTACCCTAGGTCTTGAACTAACCCGCGAAGTTCGACTCCTTGAACTGGCTACACTTGACTACCGATATCATCTCCTGAAGATTATTCCCGTTAAACAGCAAGATACCATTTTCAAGTGGGTAGGAACATTTACGGATATCCACCAGCAAAAGCTGGCCGCCGAAGTACTGGAGCAACAGGTTAAACTGCGGACCAAAGAATTGCTGCTCAAGAACGTAGAGCTAGAACGTACCAATCATGAACTCCAGCAATTTGCCTGGGTCGTATCGCATGACCTGAAGGAACCGCTTCGTAAAATCCAGGTTCTCAACGATATGGTAAAAGAGAAGTTCCTGAAAGACAATGAAGAGGCAACGTTTTTTCTAGAGCGATCTATCAATTCGTCGGCCCGTATGTCGCGGCTGATCAATGATCTTCTGACGTATTCTCAACTGTCTGTAACGGATCCCTTTCAACCAACGGATCTTAATTTGTTACTAAAAGAGCTTCTCAGTGATTTCGACGAAACAATCAGCAATAAAGGGGCGCTGGTTACGGTTGAAGAATTGCCGGTAATCGATACCATTCCGAGCCGCATCCGGCAGGTTTTTCAAAACCTGCTTAGCAATGCCCTGAAGTTCTCTAAACCAGACGAACCGCCGATTATTACCATCAGTGCCGAATTAGTAGAGACAAAAGAAATTGAGAGTCCACCATCGCCGACGGGCCAATTCTGCCGGATTGTGGTGAGTGACAATGGCATTGGCTTCGACGAACGTTTTCTGGATCGCATTTTCATTATTTTCCAGCGCTTAAATACCCAAACCAGCTACGAAGGTACCGGAATCGGGCTGGCCATTGCCAAGAAAAATATCGACAAACACCACGGTCTCATTTCGGCGAAAAGCCACCTGAATGAAGGTACCCGTTTCATTCTGGTTCTTCCCGTTACACAGACGAATGAAGTACTGACCCATTAGTGATCGCCGATTTTAATTACCTATTATGCCGCAATATTCTACCTCTCATTCCGTCATTAGACAACTGCAACTTGTCTTTTCTTTTTCTATTCTCCTGCTGATTGTCAGCTTGCTGGCCTCTTTTTACAGCACACAAAAGTTAATCAGCAATTCGCAGCTCGTTAATCATACCAATCAGGTTCTGCTCGAAGCGGAGAACATCATCTCCTTCACAAAAGATGCTGAAACCGGCCAGCGCGGGTTTCTCATTACGCGGGACGCTACCTTTTTACAACCCTACAACGGTTCGCTGGACAAGGTAAGAAACAGCTATAGCCAGTTGCGTACACTGACGCGTGACAATGAGTCACAGCAGGAGAAGCTGGCTAAAATAGAGCAGCTATACGAAGCTAAGTTTACGCAGATGCAACGCATCATCGACATGACTAACAAAAGCCGTACCTTTTCCAGAGATACGATTCAACGGCATCAGGAAATGGCGCGGGGTAAAAAGGTCATGGATGGTCTTCGGAAGATGATCAATGATGTAAAAGAAGAAGAATCTGAGGTTCTGAAAATGCGGATTGAGCAACAACAGATTTACATTACGTATACCCCTTACCTGCTGCTGCTTGCCGCCCTTATTTCCATAGCGATCACCGTTAGCACTTACCTGCGGATCAAAAAAGACCTGGACGACCGGATTGCGCACCAGAAACAGGCCGAAAAGAAATATCAGGAGACCAACCAGCGCATTGGGGTAATGGAAGACATTACAACCGACATCGCCGAAGGCAACTACACGGTTCGCAGTCTGGATACGGCCGACGACGATTTAGGGCGTATTGGTAATGCTCTGAATAGCATGGCCGATTCACTGGAGACTACTTTTGCGGATCTAAACAACCGAAACTGGTTACAAACTGGCACCCTCAAACTCAGCGAGGCCATCCGGGGCGAAAGAGACATTAAAAAGCTATCGACCAACCTGATTCATACCATTGCCGAGTACCTGGAAGCCCCCGTGGGAACGGTCTACATTGTTGATCATAACGCCAATTTCAAGCTGGAAGGAACGTTTGCTACCCAGGATGCACCGGCAATGATTAAACCCGGCGAAGGACTGGCGGGTGAGGTTATTACCAGCAAAAAAATGCTCCTGGTTAACGATTTGCCAAGCAGCTATTTACGGGTTACCTCCTCCCTGGGAGCCACAACGCCCAGTTCGTTAATTATCTGTCCGCTGCTTTACGCGCAGGAGTGTGTGGGCGTCCTTGAAATTGGCCTTTTGCACAAACCCAGCGAACTGGAACTTCAGTTTCTGGAAAATAACCTGGATAGCCTGGCTATTGGGATCAATGCGGCGCTGAATTACATTCAGTTGCAGAATTTTCTGGAAGAAACGCAGGCCCAATCGGAAGAGCTACAGGCTCAGCACAACGAGCTGGAAAACCTCAACGCCGAACTCGAAGCTCAATCGCAGAAACTACAGGCCTCCGAAGAAGAACTGCGCGTTCAGCAGGAAGAACTGCAACAAACGAATTCCGAGCTGGAAGAACGAAGCCTGCTTCTGGAAGAGAAAAACGACGAGATCCTGAAAAAGGCCGAAGAGCTGGAAATCAGCACCCGCTACAAATCAGAATTTCTGGCTAATATGTCGCACGAACTGCGCACGCCGCTTAACTCCATCCTCCTTTTAAGCCGCCTGCTGGCCGAAAACGACGAGAAAACGCTCTCCAAAGACCAGGTTGAATACGCCAGAGTCATTCAGTCATCGGGTAATGGTTTGCTTGGCCTGATCGACGAAATTTTAGACCTGTCTAAGATTGAAGCCGGACAGATGAAACTGGAATACCTTACGGTATCCATCCGCGAAATTACAGAGGAATTGCAGGCGCTTTTTGGCCCCTTGGCAAAGGAAAAAGGACTGGAATTTATCGTGTCGGTTGACAAAAACGTTCCCAAAACGATTGAAACGGACAAGATGCGTTTGGGTCAGATTTTGAAAAACCTGCTTTCCAACGCCCTTAAATTTACGGCAAAAGGTAGCGTCTCGCTGACTATTCATAAACAGTCTTCAACGGAAAATACGCTTTGCTTTGCCGTTAAGGATACCGGCATTGGCATTCCTTCCGAAAAGCAGCACCTGGTCTTTGAGGCATTCCAGCAGGCCGACGGGTCGACCAAACGGAAATACGGCGGCACAGGGTTGGGGCTGTCCATCAGCCGCGAGCTGGCCAAGCTTCTGGGCGGCGAAATTATGCTTTCCAGCGAGGTCAATAAAGGCAGCGAATTTACCGTTTACCTGCCTATCTCGGAGGTGCCCCGAACTACCCAGCCGGAAAAGATCGAGACTTACGTGCCCCGGCAACCCGAACCCAAGCCCACTCCGCAAAAGCCCGAAACAGGCAATAATTACATCAGCACCGTCATTCCAGAGGCGATACCCGACGACCGAAATGCCATTCAGGAATCGGATAAAACCATTCTGATCATCGAAGACGATACGAATTTCGCGAAATCACTGCTGGACTACTCCCGCAAAAAAGGCTACAAAGGCATTGTGGCCGTGCGCGGCGATGAAGGTTTGAAACTGGCCAGTATTTACAAACCGCTGGGCATTCTGCTGGATATTCAGCTACCGGTTCTGAGTGGTTGGGAGGTTATGGATGCTCTTAAAGCCGATCCGCGAACCAGACACATTCCGGTTCACATCATGTCTTCGCACTCGCTGAAAAACGAAAGTCTACTGAAGGGAGCGATTGATTTTGTCAACAAGCCCATGGCCTTTGAACAGATGCACGATGTGTTCAAAAAGATTGAATACGTACTGAATCGAAATTCCAAAAAAGTGCTCATTGTGGAAGATAATCCGAAGCACGCCAAGGCGCTGGCCTATTTTCTGGAAACGTTCAACATCAATTCGGAGCTGAGCGGCACTATTTCACAAGGCATCGAAGCCCTGAAACGCAAAGAGGTAGACTGCGTTATTCTGGACATGGGTATTCCCGACTCAAAGGCCTACGACACCCTGGAGGAAGCCAAAAAGAACCCGGGACTGGAGAACCTGCCGATCATTATCTTCACCGGGAAAAGCCTGTCGATGGCAGAGGAGTTGAAAATCAAAAAATACGCTGATTCAATCATTGTTAAAACGGCGCATTCGTACCAGCGTATGCTCGACGAGGTTTCGCTGTTCCTGCATTTGGTGGAAGAAAACAAACAACCCGCCAAGGCAGATAGTGCTTTCAAAAAGCTGGGGGCGCTTGGCCAGATCCTGCACAACAAAACGGTGCTGGTAGCCGATGATGATGTACGCAACATTTTCTCGCTATCCAAGGCGCTGGAAACCTACAAAATGAACGTCGTTACGGCTCTCGATGGCAAGGAGGCACTCCAGAAATTAGAGGAAAATCCAGCGATTGATGTGGTTCTGCTGGATATGATGATGCCCCAGATGGATGGGTACGAAACGGCGAAAAAGATCCGAGAAAACCACCAATGGCGAAATCTGCCCGTAATTGCCGTTACCGCCAAGGCCATGACCGGCGACCGGGAGAGGTGCATCCAGGCGGGCGCTTCCGATTACATCACCAAGCCGGTTGACATTGACCAGTTGATCTCGTTGCTCCGCGTCTGGCTCTATGAACGCTCCTAAGAAGCTATTCCAAAAAACACACTAGCTATCCTTAATTTTAAAAAACACTATGCGTAAAAAAAGGGTATTGATCATTGATGATGACTCAAGAAATATTTTTGCTTTAGTAGCAACGCTGCGGGCTAAATCGTTCGACTGCATCTCCTGCCTGGGTGCTCAGGAAGCCTTGACTCTGTTGCAGACCGATGAGGTCGTTGACGCCATTTTGATTGACATGATGATGCCCGACATGGACGGATATGAAGCCATTCCGCGCATCAAAATGATCGACCAGCGGGCACAAACACCCATTTTTGCCGTAACCGCCCAGGCAATGGTAGGCGATCGGGAAAAATGCCTTGCCGCGGGTGCAACGGATTATATATCGAAACCCATTGACGTAGACCGACTTTTACAGTTATTAGCACGTGTTTAATAAATTACTAACCATTGAGGATGAAGAAGTTGACCTGCTGCTGAATGACCTTTTTGAGCGATATGGTTACGACTTCACCAATTATTCCCGGGCATCTCTGAAGCGACGCATTGTGCGTCTGTGCTCGCTTGACAAGTTTCCAAGCTTTGCCGAATTACGATACCGCGTCAATTCTGATCCGGGCTATCTAAAACATTTTGTGGAGGAATTGACGGTCAATGTAACCGAAATGTTCCGTGACCCGCAGTTCTACAAAGCTCTCCGAACAGAGGTAATCAGTACGCTGGCTGCCAAGCCGTTTATTCGCATCTGGCATGCCGGCTGCTCAACCGGCGAGGAAGTGTATTCCATGGCCATTCTGCTAAAAGAAGCCAATCTGTTGCATAAGTCCCTGATCTACGCCACCGACCTAAACCCGACCGTATTGGAGAAAGCCCGCAAAGGCTTTTTTCCGCTGCCGCACATGAAACAATACTCCGAGAATTACATTGCCTCGGGTGGTATACACGACTTTTCCTCCTACTACACAGCGCATTATGGACAAGTAAAATTTGATGAATCGCTGGGCGAGAAGATGATTTTCTCCACTCATAATTTAGTTTCTGACCGCTCTTTCAACGAATTCGATCTGATTCTCTGCCGCAATGTATTGATCTATTTCGACAAGGATTTGCAGGACCGGGTATTGAGCTTGCTGGACGAGAGTTTGGGGCAGCTCGGCTATTTGGCTCTGGGCACAAAAGAAACTTTGAAATTTTCGTCAATCCAAACCCGCTACAAGCAATTGGAAAAAGAAAAGATATGGAGAAAAATCGGATAAAAGCAGTCGTTATCGGCGGGTCTTCGGGGAGCCTCGATGTGCTGTTGAAGCTATTCCCCGCGCTGAATCCAGCCATCCCGTTGACAATTATTGTTGTCTTACACCGAAAGAACGCCCCTGATTCTCCCTTGGCCAACCTGCTTTCGTACAAGACGTCCATTCCGGTCAAGGAAGTGGAAGACAAAGACGCCGTTTTGCCGGGTATGATTTATCTGGCTCCCGCCGATTATCATCTGCTCATTGAGCGCGATTTCCTTTTTTCGCTCGACAGTTCCGAAAAAGTAAACTACAGCCGTCCGTCGCTGGATGTTACGTTTGAGTCTGCTGCTGATGTATACGGCCCCACCCTCGTCGGAATTTTGCTATCTGGGGCCAATTCAGACGGAACGGCGGGTTTGGATGCCATCAAACGGGCGGGCGGAATCATCATTGCCCAAAGCCCCGAAACGGCTAAAGTAGCCTTCATGCCCGAACAGGCCATCCAGCACACCGACATCGATTTTGTTTTTGATTCGGACGAAATGGCGGCGTTCATCAACGGGCTTCGGTAGCCGCTATTTCTTCTGCGCAATAATCCGCGAATTTCCGCTCCCAGCGCCGTTTAAATCCAGCAACAGGGAGTTGGCTTCCTGATGATAATAGCCGTTGTTGGCCTGATCGGCTCCGGTGATGTTTATGCGGGTGGATAAGCCTGAATCGACGCTTAACGTTCCTTCAAAAGTGCTATTGATAATCATCTGCCCGTTCCGGCGTTGCAGCAGCGTTTTAACTTCTACCTTTGAATTAGCCAGCTTTTTGATGGTGATACTGGCTGTCTGCGCTGAGTCGGCAGGACTATAAGTAACCTGCTGGTTTGTTCCCCGGTTCAAATAAACCTGCACCATATTAAAAGTCCCTTCCATCCCGACGGTTAAATCAGGATCGGGCGTCTGCTCCTGTTTTTTGCAGCCTCCGAGAAGTACAACCAGTAAAAAAACCGAAGCAAGTCTGTTCATAGGAATGTTTCTATATTCCTGAAAACGTTAACTACTTCTTAACATTGTTGAGAGTCCTGAATACTTATTGTAGTGTCAGCAATCATCCATCTTTACATTTCTCCTTCGCCCATCTCTTTTGCTTTTTTCTTGGCTTGCCGCAGGCGGTAGTTGAACGTCAGGTTGATTTGCCGCAACCGTCCCTGCGAATTTGTTTCCGTGTAGAAATTAGGTCCTTCGGTGATGGAGCGGAAACGCCGGGAGTTGAACACGTCGAGAACGTTCAGGGTTAGTGTGCCGTTATTTTGCAGAATGTCTTTGCTAATGGCTAAGTCCAGCGTGGCAATGGCTTTTCGTTTTCCCTGCGGGGTCTGTTGCGGCGCTTCATAATTGCCGCGTAACTGGAAGTCCGTATTTTTCCAGAAAGTAAACCGCGAGGTCGCCCGCGCGAACCAGCTATACGTATCGCTCTGGTAGGTCGCATCCAGGTTGCCCCCGTTGGTGACAGCCCGGAAAAAGTTAAGACTGCCGTCAATCTTCCACCATTTGTAGGGGGCGTATGAGCTGGTAAATTCGGCCCCATACGAGTTTTCGGTGGCCAGGTTTTCGGGGCGCGTGGTGGCGTTACCCAGTTCATCTACCCGGCGAATTCGAACAATTTTGCCCGTTGTATACCGGTAATAAACCGACGAGCTGATCGACCCTTTTTCCACGTATTTAATATGGCCAACTTCGAACGCATCCGTAAACTCCGGGTTCAGATCGGGATTGCCACTCCAGAAATTCCGGCTATCGCTAAAGGTCGCAAACGGGCTTAAATCATTGTACTGCGGACGGCGCACGCGGCGGCTGTAACTCAGCTGAACGGCATTCTGACGCGGCAAATCGTAGGTAACGTGCACACTCGGAAAGAGATTGGCGTACTTTCGGTTGTTGACATCGGCGGTCTGTTTCAGTGTCGTCGTTACGCCGGTCCACTCTGCCCGCACGCCCAGCTGGTACGAAAACTTCCGAATTTTATTTCCCAGAATGCCGTACAGCGCGTGGATCGTTTCTTCGTAAAGAAAGTCATTGGTCAAGCCCGGCAGTGGCACCCATATTCCCGTTTGGCTTCGCTCCGTTACCGAATAATCGTTGGTCATATCCCGTGAACTGCTGCGCAGACCAGCTTCCAGTTTTCCGTCTTTCCTAAATGGTTGTACGTAATCGACCTGCACCAGAATCTGCTTTTCGGTTTCGTCGTTCAGCGACCGCTGCAAAATGCTCGGCAGGCTCGATTCTTTTCCGCTGGGCAGAAAGGTGTTCTGAGTAAAATACTGATCCGAACTTTCCCAGTTATCCAGGTAGCGCACGTCGGCGGTTAATTCGTGTCCTTCGCGGGCAAACGTGCGTTTGTAGCTCAGCGCATATTCCGAGTTGGGTTCGGTTTCCGTTTCGTCCTGGGTTCGTTTGGTGATGCTTTGCAGGTTTTCCGCCGCCGTGTTGAACTGATAATCCAGGTATTGAATATCCGAGTAGCGCTTGCCTTTGCTGATGCGCCAGGTGTACGAAGCCGTCAGGATATTTTTTGAATCAAAGAAGTAATCCAGACCCGCCCGGGCGTTGTTATTCTGTCCTTTCAGCTTGCTGGTTGAGCTTTGCCGGGTCAAAAAAGTGGTGTCGTTGCGGTACACTTCCTGGTACTGCGAACTCCGTCCGGGCGTATTCCGAAAAGCAGCCGTATAGTTAACGAAGAAATTCAGGTTTTTACGCCGGTAGTTAACGTTGGCCGCCGCGCCGAAATTGGTCGGATAGCCGGTAATGACATCAAAAGAGCCATTAAAACCTTCTTTGCGCTCTTTCTTGAGAATGATGTTAATGACGCCTCCCATGCCTTCCGCTTCGTAGCGAGCTGATGGATTCGTGATAATTTCAATGCGTTCAATGCTGCTGCCCTGCAACTGCTGCAAACCACTGGCGCCCTTGATGCTCACCAAGCCCGAAGGCTTGCCGTCAATCAGAATCCGGACGCTGCCGCTTCCCCGCAAACTGACATTGCCTTCTACATCGACCGCTACCGAAGGAACATTGCTCAAAATATCAACGGCTGTTCCACCAGCATTGGCCAGATCCTGCCCGACGTTAAATATTTTTTTATCGAGGGAAAATTCCATCGTACTTTTCTCGGCCTGCACCACCACCTCGTCCAGCGTTCGGGAGGAGGATGCCAGCTTGAACGTTCCCACGTCCTGCGGGGAGCGGCCCGCCACGAGTTGGATAGGACCCGTTTTCAAAGGCTTATACCCGACAAATTCCAGCAAAGCGTAGTAGCTTCCGACCGGCGCGTCCACCGCAAATTCGCCCGCATCATTCGTTATTCCACCCGTTACAAACGAGCTATCGGCCTGCTTAAACAAACGAATATTGGTATAACTGAGCGCCGAATTTGTCTGGGCATCAAGCACCTTTCCTTTCACTTTGATTTTACCGGCTTCCTGGGCGTACAGCGGTGCCACAACTAGCCAGAAGAGAAGAAATACGACCAACGGATAGCCCGTTTTTTTTGCCCGATGTAAAGCGGTAAAAGTTTGTTTCATTAGGAAAAGAAAGTTCTTTAGGATGCTGCCCGTAAAAGTGGAATATTCCTTTTTTCTACTTGACCGAAACTAGCCTGATAATCAACCCTTTGAAAAATAAATAAATTTCTGTCAGGGCTGCGGTTTATCGCCGCACAGGCCAGAATGCCAGCTCGCGGTTGTTGCAGGCTTCCGACATACGCTGTCATTTCACTCGTAACTTTTCCCTATCTTTACAGCCAAAACACTTCGTATGGCTCAACTCAAGTATAAGCGTATTTTACTAAAATTAAGTGGTGAGGCGCTAAGCGGCGCAAATGGCTACGGCATTGACCCATCTATTCTCGAACAGTATAGCCAGGAAATTAAGCAAGTTGTTGATTTGGGCGTACAGGTAGCCATCGTTATCGGTGGTGGTAACATCTTCCGGGGTGTGACAGGTGAGCGTTCCGGCATCGACCGCGTTCAGGGTGATTACATGGGCATGCTGGCTACGGTGATCAACGCCATGGCCATTCAGAGTTCGCTGGAGCAGCACGGCATGTACACCCGCGTTATGTCGGCCATCAAGATGGAGCAGGTCTGCGAACCCTACGTTCGTCGCCGGGCGGTGCGTCACCTCGAAAAAGGCCGGGTCGTGATCTTCGGCGCAGGAACCGGAAACCCTTATTTTACCACCGACACCACTGCCAGCCTCCGAGCCATCGAAGTCGAAGCAGATGTTGTGCTGAAAGGAACCCGTGTGGATGGGGTTTATACAGCTGACCCGTTCAAAGATAAAACCGCAACCCGCTACACGAACATTACTTTTCAGGACGTTTACGAGAAAAAGCTAAACGTCATGGATTTGACCGCTTTTACGCTTTGTAAGGAAAACAACCTGCCCATTATCGTTTTCGATATGAATCGTTCAGGAAACCTGCTCCGCTTGATCGAAGGCGAAAATGTGGGCACGCTGATTACGGTTGATTTACCGACTACTGTATAATCTATAAAGCTAAACGGCCAGCCTGGGTGAAACTAGGCTACTTTAACCTGTGTAATTACAGTTTAGAAAAATAATGGAAGAGATTGAATTATATCTGGAAGATGCCCGCGACACGATGGACAGGGCAATCAAGCACCTCGTGATTGAATTAGGCAAGATCCGGGCGGGAAAAGCATCACCCAATATGCTCGATGGTATTCAGGTTGAATATTACGGCGTTTTGTCACCGCTGAACAACGTTGCTTCGGTAACGACGCCCGATGCCCGCACCATCGCCATCAAGCCTTTTGAGAAAAAAATAATCGGCGAAATCGAGAAGGCGATCCGCAACAGCAACCTGGGTCTGTCGCCAACAAACGATGGAGATATTATTCGCCTCAACATTCCGCCTTTGACCGAAGAGCGCCGCCGCGATCTGGTGAAAAAAGCAAAGCAGGAAATTGAAGTGGCCAAAGTGAATGTCCGCAACATCCGGAAAGATACCAACGAAGGAATCCGGAAACTGACGAAAGAAGGCGTTTCGGAAGACGACGTGAAAAAAGGAGAAGAACGCGTTCAGAAACTGACCGACAGCTTCGTGGCTAAAATCGACGAGATCCTGGCCAGCAAAGAGCAGGATATTATGGTTGTTTAAGCCCCTATTCTTTAAACGCCATGACCATGAATCAGCAATATGCCGTTCATAGTCATGGCGTTTTCCTTTTTCCCGATTAAAAATTCCAGCCCGGATTCTGCGTCAGGTTCGGATTGAGTTTTAGTTCGTTCGCCGGAATAGCAAACAGGTAATCTTTTTTCCGATTAAAAGGCCGCCCCTGGTCCAATAAGGTTTCTTCGGCGATTTTCCAGCGGATTAGGTCCCGCCAGCGGTGTCCTTCCAGCCCCAGTTCGAGCAACCGTTCTAGCCGCAGACTCTCTTGGGTAACCGTAGCCACTTCCGCAACGCCCGCCCGCCGACGGATGCGATTGACAGCCGCCACCACGGCGTCATTAACGCCCTGAGCTTCTAGTTGCGCTTCGGCATACATCAGTAAAACATCCGCAAAACGCATCAGCCGAAAGTTGATGCCCGAGCCAGTCGTCCAGGCAAATTCATTGCCGGAATCTTTCTGAAACTTCCGGGCGGCGTAGTCTGCCGGGCGGATTCGCCCCCAGTTAGCATACTGCAAGGTCAGGTAATAATCCTGCCCGTCGAACAAGCTTCCCTGCGGTCCAAAAACAGTGGCCAGGAGACGTTTATCGGTAGGTTCGAACTTCGCCACCAGGTTCAACGACGGAATAATTCGGTTGTAAGCCCGCCCGCGAACCCCGAACTCAAGCGCCCGCAAACTGCCGGTCCCGCACTCATCGCAAAAGGCTCCCGGATCAACCGTGGTCGAAAATTGCACCTCAAAGAGCGATTCCCGGTTGTTCTCCGCGGCCTCGGTGAAGTTATCGTGATAGTCCGGCATTAAGTCATATACCTTTGAATCGATGATCTCTTTGAAGAGTGCCGCCGCCCTGGCGTAGTCGGCCTTGCTTTCGGTTAGGTTGCCCCGGTATAGCAAGGCTTTCGCCCGAAATCCTTTGGCCGCCCCCTGGGTCACGCGTCCTATATCATTCCCCGTATACGAAGTAGGTAGGACCTTCTCCGCCTCGGCAAAATCCGTCAGAATGGCTTCGTAAACCTCGGCAATAGGCGTGCGCTTGGGTTGCCGCTCGCTGTTGTTCTCCACATTCACCACTTTCTGAATCAGCGGTACATCACCATAATTGGTTGCAAGAATGAAGTAATACAACCCCCGCAGAAAACGGGCTTCACCCAAAAGGCGCTTCTTCAAATTTTCATCCATTGGAATCCCGGGAATCCGCTCAAGCGCCAGATTAGCCCGATAAATACCCTGATAAGCACCCGTCCAGATGGCCGTAATAACTTCGTTGCTGGCATCCGTTTCAAACTCACGCAGGGCCATCCATTCGGGACTGGCAGCCAGCGTCAGCTCGGTTTCATCCGACATCATATCCTGCGCCGCGTGCATCATCCGCCCGTATAAATTCGGGGAGGCAAGCGCCGAATAAGCGGCATTGGTTGCTTTTAGGGCATCCGATTCGGTTTTATAGAAATTCTCCGTTGTCAGATCATTCTTATTGGATACATCCAGTGCCTTATCACTGCACCCAAACGACATGACCAACAAGCCGACCAGAATCACTAATTTTTTCATGTCTGTCAAAAGTTGAGTTGGATACCGCCCAGCAGAGTCCGCGGTTGCGGCTGAACGCCCACATCGATGCCGCTCACCAGCGATTGGTTGTTGCTGAACTCAGGGTCGAAGCCGCTGTATTTTGTTTTGGTAAACAGGTTTTGACCACCCACATAAATCCGCAGACTGCTCACGCCCAAACCGGACAGCAGGTCTTTCGGCAGGGTGTAGCCAATCTGAAGCGTTCGCAGGCGGAAGTAGGCGCCACTTTCCACAAAGCGGTTAGAAACCTGAAAATTAACGTTATCCGAAGCGTTGGCGCGGGGCTGCGTGGTCGAAGGGTTGTCCACCGTCCAGCGGTTTAGTACCTGTGTCCCGGCGTTGTAGCGTCCCTGGTAGCCGTTCAGCCAGTAAGCGGTTGTGTTGTAAATCTGGTTTCCGGCAACGCCCTGCAAGAGCATCACCACGTCAAACCCGCTGACCGAAGCCGCCAGCGAAAGGCCATAATGAAAGGACGGAATTGGTTTGCCAATAAAAGCCTGATCGTCGGCCAGCGTCACCTCGTTATCGCCGTTCAAATCCACAAACTGAATATCCCCCGGCGACGATCCCGGCAGGCCCGGAGCCGCATTGACCTGGCCTATGTTCTGGTAAATACCAAGCTGTTTCAAGCCGTAAAAACTACCCATCGCATAACCCGGCATGGTGCGGTTGACAAACTTATCATCAAAACTACCGTTTAAAATGGGCTCTGTTCGGGCCCCTAAAGAAATGACCCTGTTCCGCTGCCAGGATGCGAACCCCGACACGTCTAGCGAAACCGAACCAACTGTTTCTTTTGCGGTTAAAGTCACATCGAGTCCTTGGTTGCGCACTTTACCGCCATTGATCAGGGGCGCTGCCGCACCGACCGAACTGGGCAGCGGCGTTTCCACCAGAATGTTTTTTGTTTGTTTCAGGTAATAATCAATCGACAGCGAAATAGCATCGTTCGGTGTGTTAAAATCGATACCCAGATTGCTCGTGCTGGTGGTTTCCCAACGGATCAGCGGGTTAGGCAAAGTGGCGGGAATGGCGCCAATTCCCAAAAATGTATTCTGACTACCAAACGGATAGTTGAAATTCTGCGAAATCCGGGAAGCATAGCGGTAATCGCCCACGTTGTCGTTGCCTGTTTGTCCCCAACCCGCCCGAACCTTTAAGCGCGTCAGCGGAATTTTGTCGAAAAAACGTCCTTCGCTAACCAACCAGCCTGCCGAGATAGCGGGAAAAATGCCAAAGCGGTTGCCCGAAGCAAATCGCGAAGAACCGTCCCGCCGCACCGTTCCTGTCAAAACGTATTTTTCTTTATACTCGTAAAAAACCTGACCCAGCAGACTGACGATCCGGTAGGTTGTGTACTGCCCTCCTGCTATTCCATTGGGCGTTGTTTGCGCCGCTGATAGCGACCAGATGTCATTTTCCGGCAGTCCTTCCTTCGCGATTTCGATGTCATCCACCTTGCTCGTTTGGCGGCTTCCGGCCAGTAACACCGTCAGGGAATGATCGTCTACACTGCCGACGTACGTTAACTGGTGCTCCAGCAAAAGGCTCTGATAGTTTTGCTTGACCCGCGCCGATGCTGCCGTTGGATTGCTATCGAATTCGCCCATAATGTAAGCCGGAGCAGTTCTAAGCCCCTCAAAATTGCGGCGATCATAGCCCAGCGTGGCACGATAGGTCAGGTTTTCAAATAGATCCCATTCTGCGTATAGATCCCCGGTTATTCCAAAAGTTTTCTGTCCCGTACGGATCAGGTTGGACTGGCCGACTGGATTGCGAGCATCGTTGTTGGCGTCCATGTAATTGGGGCCGTTGTAACCACCGATAAACGCGTTATTTCTGATCGGTAGATAAGGAGCACTTTTCAGGGCTTGCTCGATGGCCGTGCGGCTGGTGGTCCCCTGATTAATGTGCTGGTTGGTTTGGTTGATGGTCAAATGCTGGCCAACCCGCAGATCAGGTCGCAGATCGAACTCCGTGTTTATCCGCGCGGCCAGACGCTCAAAATCAGTGCCCAGCAAAATTCCTTTTTGTTTGTACTGATTTGCCGAAAAGTAATACCGCGCTTTATCCCCACTTCCCGAAACCGACACTGCCGAGTTGCGCACCGCCGCCGAGCGAAACAGCGCCCCCACCCAGTCGGTATTGGTTCGCAGCAGGGTATCAACGGATTGGGCATTTGTCAATCGGGCAGCGGGCAGGTAGCCGCCATTGGCCCGGCTCTGGTTCACAAAATCGAGGTACTGCCGTGTGTTCAGGAGTTGTGGTTTCGTTGTCAGGCTTTGCACACCCACGTACGTTTCAGCACTCACCCGAAGTCCGCCCGCCTTGCCTTTTCCGCCGTGTTTTGTCGTAATCAGAATAACGCCGTTGCCGCCGCGCATGCCGTAGCTGGCAGCCGAAGCATCTTTCAGAACGGATACTGTTTCAATGTCATTTGGGCTTAACCAGTTGAGGTTGTCGGTCTGTCCAATAATCATACCATCAACCACAACCAGCGGGTTGGTGTCACCAAAACGACCGGGTCCTCGCATGGTTACCGTCACGGCTCCGCCCGGATCGCCGGAATTGGCTGTTACCAATACGCCCGCTACGCGCCCCTGCAAAGCCTGTAACACGTTACCCGTGCTGAATCGGGTCAGGCTTTCGCCCGAAACCGTTTCGACCGGCGCACTGAGCTTTTCCCGGGAAACAGATCCGTAGCCCACACGAACCGAATCACTTAGTGTTTCCTGAATCGATTGAGAAATTGTCTGTAACGGCATTGTTAACAGACACAGACCAAAGGTCAACCGAACCTTATACCATCTTGGCTGGTAACCTAACCCCAAAAGGGTAAAGCTTTTCATTCTTGTTGAGAATTAACGGTGGACACCCCTAAAATACAACTTAAACAAGAATGATACCAATAGAAAAAACCTGTATCATCCTTTCAGACAATACAGGTTTTCAGACAAAGAGCTAATACTTTGATGCACAAAGGCATCCTTCTTTAAACGACCTGATTTTCCTTTACTGAAATTTACAGGTGCCTGTCTAAACTTGATTCTTTACAAAATCCCGGTGATAAGCGGCTTTGTAGAGTTCTTCTTCCGGTAGACTTTTGAAGTATTCATACGTTATACGTAGGCCTTCTTCGCGCGACACTTTTGGCTCCCAGCCTAAAATTTCCTTTGCCCGCGTAATGTCCGGTTGCCGCTGCTTCGGATCGTCCGTTGGCAGCGGTTTGTAAATTACTTTCTGCGACGTGCCCGTGAGCTTGATGATTTCTTCCGCAAACTGGCCGATGGTGATTTCACCCGGATTGCCGATGTTGACCGGATAAGCGTAATCGCTTAACAACAGGCGATAAATACCCTCTACCAGATCATCCACGTAGCAGAAAGAGCGAGTCTGGCTGCCATCGCCGAATACCGTCAGGTCTTCGCCCCGCAGCGCTTGTCCGATGAAGGCGGGCAAAACGCGTCCGTCGTTCAGGCGCATCCGTGGACCATAGGTATTGAAAATCCGTACAATCCGCGTTTCCAGCTTGTGATAGGTATGGTACGCCATTGTCATGGCTTCCTGGAACCGCTTGGCTTCGTCGTATACGCCACGCGGCCCAACCGGATTTACATTCCCCCAGTAATCTTCGTTTTGCGGGTGTACCGCCGGATCGCCGTATACTTCGGAAGTAGACGCAATGATGACCCGCGCTTTTTTCACCCGGGCCAGACCCAGGCAGTTATGAATACCCAACGAACCTACTTTCAGCGTTTGGATCGGGATTTTCAGATAGTCAATGGGGCTGGCTGGCGAAGCAAAATGCAGGATGTAATCCAATTCGCCCGGAACATGGATGAACTTTGATACATCGTGGTGGTAAAACTCGAAGTTAGGAAGCTTGAACAAGTGCTCCAGGTTGCGGATGTCTCCCGTAATCAGGTTATCCATCGCAATGACGTGAAAGCCTTCCTTAATAAACCGGTCGCAAAGGTGCGAACCCAGAAAACCAGCCCCGCCTGTAATTAGTACGCGTTTCATTGATTTAGTATCAATTTAGTTGATAGTCAGTAATATATAGCCTGCGTAAATCGAAAATCAGGAGATGGCAGAGGTCAGTTGCTCCCAGCTAATTGCTCACTTAAGATCGGTTCGCGGCCAATGCTATAGTAGGTATAGCCTTGTTCTTTAATCTGGTCAAGCTCATACACATTCCGTCCGTCAAAGATCACTTTCGACTTCAACAGCAGATTCATTTTGGCGAAATCAGGCGTACGGAAAAGCGGCCATTCGGTCATAATCACCAGGGCATCGGCATCATCCAGGGCCGCATAGGACGTATGGGCGTAGGTAATGCGGTTGCCCAGAATGTTCCGCACGTTGTCCATCGCTTCGGGGTCGTAAGCCGTGATTTTAACGCCTTCCGCCAGCAACTCCTGGATGTTTTCCAGGGCCGGGGCTTCGCGAATATCGTCAGTATACGGTTTAAAGGCGAGTCCCCAGACTGCAATGGTTTTTCCGCGCAGATCGCCCCCAAAATAGTTTTTGATCATGGGCAACAGCTTGGTTTTCTGATCGTCATTAACCGCCATTACGGATTTGAGAAGCCGGAAATCATATTCGTTCTCTTCCGCCGTTTTTGCCAGTGCCTGCACATCTTTCGGGAAGCAGCTACCGCCGTAGCCAATACCCGCAAACAGGAATCGCTTGCCAATTCGGCTGTCGGTCCCGATGCCTCTCCGAATGTCATCCACATTGGCGCCCACTTTCTCACAGAGGTTAGCGATTTCGTTCATGAACGTAATTTTCGTCGCCAGGAACGCATTCGCTGCGTATTTAGTCATCTCCGCCGAACGCTCGTCCATAAAAATCACCGGGTTACCCTGGCGTACCAGCGGTGCGTACAGCCGGTTCATGACGTTCTTGGCTTTATCGGATTTGGTGCCAATCACCACGCGGTCTGGTTTCATGAAATCTTCCACGGCAACCCCTTCCCGCAGAAATTCCGGGTTCGAAACCACATCAAAATCGACCGTAGCATTAGCACCAATATGCGCCGCTACTTTCTCCGCCGTTCCGACGGGAACAGTGCTTTTATCCACAATAACGGCGTATTGTTTCAAAAGTGGCCCCAGATCGTTGGCTACTTTCAGGATGTATTTTAGATCGGCAGAACCGTCTTCACCCGGAGGTGTGGGAAGGGCCAGAAAAATCACTTCAGCGCCTTCAATTCCTTCGGCCAGATCGGTCGTGAATTTCAGACGCCCTTCGGCGGTGTTGCGGTTAAATAATAAGTCAAGACCAGGCTCATAGATAGGAAGAATACCGTTATTCAGTTTCTCTACTTTCCGGATATCAATGTCAACGCAGGTTACCTGATTGCCCGTTTCGGCAAAACAAGTACCAGTAACGAGTCCGACATATCCAGTTCCTACAACGGCTAATTTCATAAAATGGGGTGGCTAGGTTGAAACGAAATTGTTTTAGTGGGGAAATATGAGTTGTACTATTTACATATTTGGAGTCGATTGCTGCAAAAATAGATTTTTTTTCTGTATTCTCTACAGACCTTGATTGTCCGGCATTTTTACCCTTTAAAGACCGTCAGATAAGAACATTCTGCACTTGTTTACCCCCATTTGGTAGTTCTCTTTTTTCCTTGTAATTTTTACAAAACCACTTCATCGAACTTGATGAATCCACTCCAATAGTATGAATACACAAATTGAAGAAAACCAAGAATTAATTGAACAAACTGTCCGTGATTTTGCCAATCGCCACATCCAGCCTTTTGTGCGCGAATGGGACGAGAAACAACATTTCCCGATTGAAATCATGCACCAGCTCGGCGAGTTAGGCTTGCTTGGCGTACTGGTTCCCGAAGAATACGGCGGAGCAGGGCTTGGCTACCGGGAATACGTCAGTGCTATCGTTGAGCTTTCCAAAATAGACGGCTCCATCGGCCTATCGATGGCTGCTCACAATTCGTTGTGCACCAATCACATTCTTCTTTTTGGTGATGAAGACCAAAAGCGGCATTATCTACCCAAACTCGCTACCGGAACCTGGATTGGAGCCTGGGGCCTGACGGAACCTAACACGGGCTCTGACGCGGGAAACATGCGGACAACGGCGGTCCGCGACGGCGATTCCTGGATTCTAAATGGCACGAAAAACTTCATTACGCACGGAAAAAGCGGAAACGTAGCGGTCGTGATCGCCCGAACCGGTGAACCCAATACGGCCCGCAACGCTACGGCTTTTATTATTGACCGGGATACCCCTGGCTTTTCAGCCGGCAAAAAAGAAGACAAAATGGGCATGCGGGCGTCCGAAACGGCGGAGATCATTTTTCAGGATTGCCGGATTCCCGATAGCCAGCGCTTGGGCCAGGTCGGTGACGGCTTCGTTCAGTCCCTAAAGGTGCTGGATGGCGGGCGCATCTCCATTGCGGCGCTCAGCCTCGGCATTGCGCAGGGAGCTTTTGGCCATGCGCTGCGGTATGCGCAGGAACGCCAGCAATTTGGTCAGGCTATTGCCCGTTTTCAGGCCATCCAGTTCAAATTGGCCGATCTAGCCACCGAAATTGAAGCCGCCCGGCTCCTCACCTATCACGCCGCCGACCTCAAGGATGCCGGACAAGCGGTAACCACTGCCTCGGCCATGGCCAAATTGTATGCCTCGGAAGTGTCGGTTAAGGCTGCCAACGAAGCGGTGCAGATTTTCGGCGGCTACGGTTTTACGAAGGATTTTCCGGTTGAAAAATATTACCGGGATGCTAAATTATGCACCATCGGGGAAGGCACCAGTGAGATTCAGCGCCTGGTTATTTCGCGAAACTTGTTGCGATAAGTAACCATTTTGAGCAATTTGTAAATTTAAAAATTAAACTTTTTAAATTAATTTTATAATTATATACATTTGGTACGTGCATTTTCTCATTCCTAACCAAATGTTATATGATTCGTTATTTTACATTTCCGCAACATCCAGTTAAGCATCAGGCAGTCAGTATCATGCCGGATTCTTAACTGGATTTTTTTTGCTAATTAGGCAAATTCTGCCTGCGCTACTTTAGCAAAATCCTAACATTACGCCCCAATACTTAACATTTCCAAAACATTAGGCTCCTTACTTTTGTGGCGAAATAAAAATGCATTGTTCTACGAATCGAACACCGCTCTTCTACACTGAATCTTATTCAGGCACAGCTACTTATGCATTATTAGTCTAGAAGAAAAACACCAAAAAATTTCATTTTATGAAGAATTCTATACCGCCTGAGCGCGTATGGACTAAGGCTTCGCGTACAGCCATCACGCAACTTTTTGTTCCGGTCGTTCTCTGTGGCTTAACATTGAGTCACTCTCTTTCGGCTCGGGAAATCCCAACTTTCGACCGGCCGCGCACGAGCGTTTCGTTGGCTGATGAGCTAATCAAAGGCCGCGTAATCGACGAAAAAGGCGACGGACTTCCCGGTGTTAGCATTGTGATTAAGGGCACCCAACGTGGTGCTACCACCGACGCCAACGGACAATACCAAATTAATGCGCCTGAAGGACCTACCGTTCTGATTTTTTCCTTTGTTGGTTATCTCCCTCAGGAAATTGCGCCGGGCAAGCAAACAACCATCAACGTCACCTTGAAAGCCGACACAAAAGCGCTGGAAGAGGTCGTTGTAGTGGGTTATGGTACGCAAAAAAAGGTAAACCTGACCGGCGCTGTTGACCAGGTTGGCAGTGAGGTTCTGGAAAATCGCTCGTTACCCAACCTGACGCAGGGGCTTCAGGGAACTATTCCAAACCTGAACCTACGCATGGGCGATGGAAAACCCACTCAATCACCCAGTTACAACATCCGGGGAACAACCTCGATTGGGCAGGGAGGCAATGCGCTGGTCCTGATCGATGGAGTCGAGGGCGACCCCAGCCGACTTAACCCCAACGACATTGCCACGGTTTCGGTCCTGAAAGATGCATCTTCAGCAGCTATTTACGGAGCCCGGGGTGCATTCGGCGTGGTATTAATTACGACTAAAAGCCCCATTAAAGACCGCACCAGCATCACCTATTCGCTAAATCACTCCATCAAGAGCCCGACGGCTGTGCCCGATTTTGTAACGAACGGGTATCTGTTCGCCAAGATGTTCAATGAAGGCTGGAGCGCGTGGAACGATTATTCGCAAACGCCCCAGAACGTGAATAAAACGGTGCGCTTTTCGCCAGCCTATCTGGCGGAGTTTGAACGCCGTGACAAAGATCCCAGCTTGCCTAAAACCGTCGTTGACCCCACAACGGGCGAGTATGTTTACTACGAAAATACGGATTGGTATAAAGAGTTGTACAAACGGCAAAACACGGCTACAGAGCACAACCTGTCTTTCTCGGGCAGCAGCGGCAAAGCTGATTTTTACGTGACAGGTCGTTACTACAACCAGGAAGGTTTGTTTCGGTATAACTCGGATGATTATAAACTACTTAGCCTTCGCGCCAAAGGATCGATTCAGCTTTATCCTTGGTTAAAAATTACGAACAATGCCGATTATTCGTCGATGAAATACCACAACCCGCTGAATGTGGGTGAAGGTGGTAGCATCTGGCGCAATATCTCCGACGAAGGCCACAACATGTCGCCCATGTTTAATCCAGACGGTACGCTGAGCTACTCGGCGGCGTATACGGTGGGCGATTTCTGGTACGGTAAGAACGGCATTGACATGGATCGGCGCGTATTCCGTAACACGATTGATTTTGCAACCCAGTTCTTCAACGACCAATTCCGCGTTAAGGGAAATTTCACGTTCCAGAATACGGATAATAACGAATACCGCACGCGGGTACCCGTGCCTTACAGCCGCAAACCGGGCGTGATTGAGTACGTGGGTGTTAACACCAACGACCTACAGAATATCTACCGCGAGACGATGTACACGGCTACTAACCTATACGCCGAATACGAGCCTAAAATCGGCACGAATCACTACGTCAAAGCGCTGGCTGGATATAACTACGAGTTTTCCAATTACCAACGCCTGGAAGCCATGCGGAATGGTTTGATCTATGAGGATGCTCAGGATATTAACCTGGCGCTGGGTCAGTCCATTACAACTGCCGGTGGCCGGGAAACCTGGGCCATTCTGGGTGGATTCTACCGCCTGAACTACGGCTTTAAGGATCGTTATTTGCTGGAAGTAAATGGGCGTTATGATGGTTCTTCGAAGTTTCCGTCCGGGCAGCGTTACGCCTTTTTTCCGTCGGTTTCGGCAGGCTGGCGCATCGCAAACGAATCCTTCTGGAACGTATCGCCTAAAATCATTACTGACCTGAAAATCAGAGGATCTTATGGCTCTTTGGGTAACGGTAGCATCGGGTCTTACGCCTTTCAGGAGCAGTTCTCGATTTCTCAATCGGGACGGGTACTCAACGGGGTTCGTCCGCAGAAAACGGGCCAGCCTAGTGTTATTCCCGATGGTCTGACCTGGGAAACATCGACAACTGCCGACCTTGGTCTGGATCTGGGTTTGCTTAACAACCGCCTGACACTGATTGCCGACGCCTATATTCGCAAAACGACGGATATGTTTACCGTGGGAATGACACTGCCGGCGGTTTTTGGGACTTCGGTGCCCAAAGGAAACTACGCCGACCTGACTACCAAAGGATGGGAAGCCGTGCTGACCTGGCGGGATAAATTCTCGGTGGCGTCAAAACCGATGAACTATGAAGTCCGATTCACGATGGCTGACTACACGGCGACCATCGACAAATTCAACAACCCGGATCAGAAATTAAGCGATTATTATGCCGGACAGACTGTGGGTGAAATCTGGGGCTTCGAAACCGCTGGATTCTTCACGTCCGCCGAAGATGTAAAAAACTCGCCAAAGCAAACGCTGTACAAAGCGTCTAACACTGGCCAGTGGTTACCGGGTGATATTAAGTTCCGCGATCTAAACGGCGATGGCGTAATTGACAACGGCGATAATACCGTGGCTAAACCCGGCGACCGCCGAATTATCGGAAACACGACGCCTCGCTATACGTATGGTGTCATGCTAAACGCCGACTGGAACAACTTCTTTTTCTCGACTTTCTTCCAGGGCGTGGGTCGGCAGGATTGGTATCCGGGTGCTGAAGCGGGCACTTTCTGGGGACAATACAACCGCCCTTACAACCGCCTGCCAACGTGGCAACTCGATAATATCTGGTCGGAGGAAAACCCGAATGCCTATCTGCCTCGCTACCGGGGTTATGTTGCCCAGAACGGTTCTGGCGAATTACGGCAAACGCAAACCCGATACCTCCAGAATATTGCTTACCTCCGCCTGAAAAACATTCAGATCGGTTACAATTTACCGAAGCTCCTGATTCGTAAGGTAGGTATGTCAAACGCCCGGGTATTTGTGTCGGGAGAAAATCTCTGGGCCTGGTCACCGCTGTACAAAATCACGCGCGATCTGGATGTTGAAAGCGCTACTGAATCAGACCGGGTATTAACTGATGGTGGCAGCGGAAATGGCCATAACTACCCGATTCTCAAAAGCTTTACGATGGGACTTTCAGCCACTTTTTGATCATGAAAACCTTGAAAAAACGATATATTGGTCTTTGTCTGGCGGGCCTTTTTTTAGCCGGATGTAGTGAACTAGAACAAGTTCCAGAATCAACCGCCTCTAAAAACGCCGTCTTCAGCAGCGAAAAAGGTCTGGAACTGTACGCTAACTCGTTTTACGATAATTTGACTGGTCCAGATTTCAGTATTTTGCCTACGGCTGGTAGTATCATCCGTAGCGATGAGATGGCTGATTTTGCGGCTCGGACGCAAGTTCCTGACTTTCTGCGCGACGGGGCATATGGTCCCCGTCAAAGCTCTGGCTGGGATTGGCGCGCTTTGCGAAACATCAATTACTTCATTGCCAACGCTACCAACCCCGCGGTTCCAGCCGACGCGAGAAGGCACTACATCGGTCTGGCTCGCTTTTTCCGGGCGTGGTTCTATTTTGATAAGGTAAAACGCTTCGGCGATGTTCCCTGGATTAACAAAGCAATGGATGTAACCGACGCTGACTTGTTCCGGGGCCGCGACCCGCGCGTGCTGGTGATGGACTCCGTGCTGGCCGATTTGAATTATGCAACCCAGAATATCCGCACCACAACGGACAACTCGCGCAGTTTGATTACCAAATCCGTGGCCTACGGTCTGAAATCGCGGATTTGTCTTTTTGAAGGGACTTTCCGTAAGTACCAGACTACCTATAACCTCGGCAGTTCGGCGGACAAATGGCTCAACGAAGCGGCCAACGCGGCTCAGGCCGTGATGACGGAAGGTGGCTTCTCGCTCAACGAAGCGGGGGGAACCGATAAATCCTACCGGCAACTGTTCATCAACAAAACGCCGGTCACCAACGAAATCATGCTTTCGGCGGTATCTGATGCTGCGCTGAGCGTTTTTAACGATGCTAACTGGTGGTGGACCAGTGCCACTTACGGAGCGCGGGTGAGCTTTAACCGGACGTTCGTCAATACGTATCTGAACATCGACGGAACGCCATTTACCAACAAGGCGGGTTACAAGACAATGACCTTTATGGACGAAGTTAAAGGCCGGGATAAGCGGTTGCAACAAACCATTCGGATGGGGAACTACACCCGTGTCAATGGCGGGGCTACCGAGCCTGCACCTCCCGTTTTTTCGTACACCTATACGGGTTACCAGCCCATCAAGTGGGCCCTGGATGATGCGTATTACGATGGCGGAACGCGCAATGACAACTCTATTTCGATCATGCGCTATGCTGAAATCCTGCTAAACTACGCCGAAGCGAAAGCCGAGCTGGGTACACTTACCGACGCCGACTGGGCTAGAACCGTGGGTGCTCTGCGCAAACGGGCAGGCATTACGGGCGGCTTATCGGCTAAACCAACCGTGGTCGATACCTACCTGCAAACAAACTATTTCCCTAACATTTCTGACCCATCCTTGCTGGAAATCCGGCGGGAACGCGGCATCGAGTTAGCGCTGGAAGGCTTCCGTTTTGCAGATATTATTCGCTGGAAACGCGGCGAGCTGATGGAGCAGGTTTGGAACGGTTTTTACGTCCCGGCGCTCGACAAACCGCTCGATCTGAATGAAGATGGGAAGGCCGATGTGGTGTTCTACAAAGTGAAACCCGCCACCCAGCAAGCTGGCGTTACGTACATCAACGTGGCTGAAACAGTGAACGGCGTTCCGAATCCGCAGCGGCTTTCAAACGATACGTCCGGTGAGCTAACGTGGCTGAATAATATTCCGCGAAAATGGAATGATAAATACTACCTCTACCCTATTCCAGAGACGGATCGGCTTTTGAATCCAGAAATTGGTCAGAATCCAGGCTGGTAGAAAATACGAAACAGTAACTTTTGACCTTACCAGATTCTTTCCTGATCCGGTAAGGTCAACTCTTAACAATAAAACGAACCCATGAGAATTATTTTGCTCTTTTTGCTTTGCGGTGTTCTGGTGTCTCACGCTGCTTTTCCCCAGGCTAATACGCCAATCACCGTTGCTTCGTATAACATTCGCTATAACACCGCCAACGACGGGGTCAACGCCTGGCCGAACCGCAAGGAAATGGTCAAAAGTCTGGTGCGCTACCACGAGTTTGATATTTTTGGCACCCAGGAAGGGCTACGGATGCAGTTGGATGGCATTGCTGAACTGAATGAGTTCGCCTTTTTTGGGGCGGGGCGCGATGATGGTAAAGAAGCGGGCGAACATTCGGCTATTTTTTACAAAAAAGATCGGTTCAAGATGCTGCAATCGGGTAATTTCTGGCTCAGCGAAACGCCCGATAAACCGGGCAAAGGCTGGGACGCCACCTGCTGCAACCGCATTTGCTCCTGGGCTAAATTCCAGGATTTGAAGACTAAAAAGCAGTTTTTCTTTTTTAGTGTTCACTTCGATCACCAGGGTGTCGAAGCGCGGCGGCAATCGGGCAAACTGATGGTGCAGAAGATCAAGGAAATTGCGAAGAACGAACCCGTTATTCTCGCTGGCGATTTCAACTCAACGCCCGAAACCGAGCAGATTCAAACCATCAAAACCCTGCTCAACGATGCCCACGACGTGACCGCCCAGCCACCTTACGGCCCGGAAGGTACGTTCAACAGCTTTAAGTTTGACGCGCCTATGGACAAGCGCATCGATTACATCTTTGTTAAGAAAGGAATCGACGTGCTGAAATATGGTGTTTTAACCGACGCGAAAGAAAAACGCTATCCTTCCGATCACCAGCCCGTGGTTGCCAAGGTCGTGATTCGCTAATTTCATTTTGGCTGAGTAAAAGGAGCAGACGATTTTCTGCTCCTTTTTTTATGCCTTTTCCGGGCGATTTCAACCCGTAATTCAGGCGCTTCAGCGCTATTTCCAGGTCTTTCGGTAGTTCAAAAACGGCACATAAACGCATTTAGGGGCAATTTTGCGCCATAAACAACAAATCGAATGATCAATACGAAACAAGCTCTGTCTCTCCTGCTAATCCTCTGGACAACGCTTATCGCCAAGGCGCAGGAAGCTCCGACGCTTCGAAACCAGCACGCCATTCAGCTCAATCTGGGGATTAGCCAGCTTACCATTAATGACCGAAACGCCAGCCCCCTTACCTATCAGACGCGTCCGTTTCAACTAGGCTTGGCTACGTTCGCCGTTCCACCAAAACCGAATGGCAGGCTGGACTTCAGATGTCCTATAGCCCAAACTTCGACGCCAAAGCCTATCCCGGTCGGGTAATCCATTATAGCGAGGACCTTGCCGTACCGATGGCCGGTGGCCTTCTGGCGGGCCATGTTTTTGCCAATTACCTTCGCCGCGTTGGCACTTATTCAAAAGGCACTATTCTGCTGGGAACAGGTATTCATCACCGGATTCACTATCCATTTGAAGCGCCTTACGCAGGCTTGTCTATGATTACGTCGGTTCCTCTGATTGTCAAGGCAACCTATAGTCTTGGCCCCAAAACACAGCTTTCAACTCAACTAAGCTATTCACTGGCTGGGTTGGTGACTCGCCTTCCCTGGCACAACACGTATTCTCTTCCCGAAGTTGGCAGCCAGTTCAAGGCCCTCTACCAAAATGATACGCAGTTAGCAAGCGGCCACCGTCTTCGGCAGGTATCCTGGACCTGGGCGATTGATCACCAGATCAGCCGACGCGCATCGCTTGGGCTGACGTATCAATTTGATTTACTTCGCTATCCCCATCCGCGTCCGCTGGCTTCCTGGTCTAACAGCCTTCAGCTTAATTCGTCATTCAACTTTTGATCGCCCCACCATCATCATGAAAAAGATAAAAATTTTGCTCGTTAGCCTGCTTGGGCTGGGGGCTTGTCAGTCAATGGAACCCGTAAAACCGTCGACGGATGTAATTACCAATTTTGAGTATGTCTGGAATGAGTTTGACCAGATGTACGGCAGTTTTAGCGTCAAGAAACTTGACTGGAACGCGGCTTACCAGCAATACCGCCCTCAACTAACGGCACAATCGACCAATGAGGATCTGTATCGTATTTTAAAACAACTGATTGATCCACTGAAAGATGCGCACGTAAGTATCATTCCGACAGACCCTAACTACAAACGCTACACCTCCGGCGAGGATGCTTATCCTATTCTGAACCGCACCAGCCTGGAGGTGTTGCAAAAAAACTACCTCACAGACGCCAAAATCGCAACGCCGGAAATCAGTTACGGTAAACTGCCAAACAACGTGGGTTATCTGTACATCACTGGTTTTGAGGATAATTTTAAAAATTACGAACCGACTTTGGACATTGTGCTTGATTACCTGAAAGATACAAAAGCACTGGTCCTGGATATTCGTGATCATTGGGGCGGGCGCGATGAGATCGGGCAGTACGTAGCCGGGCGATTTGCTGATAAAACCTATTTATATCTTAAATCGCGAAAACGGTCGGGCCCGAAGCACACGGATTTCACGCCGTGGCAGGAATGGTATCTTAAACCCACCGGCAAAAGCCAGTACACCAAGCCGATTATCCTGTTAACCTCCGATAATACCGCCAGTGCCGCCGAAACGTTCACCATGGCGATGAAGCGCCTGCCCTACCTCAAGCAGGTTGGACTCACCACGCCCGGTGCGATTTCGGACAAAGCCACCCGCGAGATGCCCAACGGCTGGCAGTTCACGCTTTCCATTGGCGAATACCTGGATCATAACGGCCTTAGCTGGGAGGGCAAAGGACTGGCTCCCGACGTTTCGATTGCCAATACAGACGAAGATTTAATGAAGGGCAAAGACCCTCAATTGGATAAAGCGCTGCAACTCCTTCCGTAAAGCGAATCGGCCAGGATTCACTAAGGGACCCTGGCCGAATTTACCGATCAATCCAGGCCTTAAACTCACTGGCTTTCTTTTTGCTAACCGTTACTTCGTCGGAAAACTGGGGTTGCAAACGCAACATGAAACCGCCCTGTTCTTTCTGCTGGACCTGCTTAATAGCCTCAATGTTAGCGATCATCTGGCGATTAATACGGAAAAACTCAGCATCCGACAGCATTTGAGAAAGCTGCTCGAGCGTATAATCCACTCTATACTCCTGGTTATCAAACGCCTTTACAAAATTATACTCGTTGCTTTTGTAGATATAGGCAATATCGTCGGTAGGCAGCGGCACCATCGAGTTGCCTTTATTGACTACTAAATTCTTTTTAGTGGTTTTCTCAGCTTCTGACTGGGGCTGCTCTCTAAGCTGCGCCAATTCCTGCTGTAACTCCTGAACCCGGCTTTCGTACAATTGCACGATATTCAGAATGGCGTATAACAGATTGATAATAAAGACGAAAACCAGAAACATCGGCACATCACCGGCAAACAGGTATTCGATGTAAAAGCCCTGCTCGCGGTGCATGATTGGAATCTGGTAGACAAAAATGGCCACCGCAAGGATGATACCCGAAAGACCTAGATTGACCACCGCCTGCAAAATGAATCGCTTGAAGGTTTCGGTTAGCCAGGAATAGCGCCGGTCGAAATAGCGAATTAACTGGTAATTCACTTCCCAAACGATCCACGTAATGACAAAATAGGCTAGGATGTCGGCGTAATATTCCCGCTTTTTCAGCAGTTCAAACAAAGACGTCGGGTCACCAAGATGGCGGGTAAAAAAAGTCAGGAAAGGGATTCCCAACCAGCGAAGCCATTTATCCGAGTAGCGAATAGCCATGTCTTTGTTACCAATAAATAAACATACAAAATAACGCAAGAAGCCCAATTCCTCAAGCGAATTTGCCTTTTCTCATTACCAGCGGCCTTTCATTTTTGATTTTTTCTGCTTATCATCACATATCTTGAAGCGTATCCGCTTTTCTGCCAAATTTCCGCCTCAATTCTTAATCGACTCACTTACATGGGATATGTATTTCTTACTCTTACCATTCTTGCCTTACTGGTTGTCTTTGCGACCGTCAAAGTAGTTCCTCAACAAAACGCGTACGTCGTCGAACGGCTGGGCAAGTTTTTCGCTGTCCTGCAACCGGGAGTTAACTTTATTATCCCTTTTTTCGACCGGGTAGCTTATAAACACAGCCTGAAAGAAACCGCGCTTGATATTCCCGAGCAAATTTGCATCACCCGGGATAACGTGCAGGTGCGGGTGGACGGGGTTATTTTTATCCAGATTATTGACCCCATGAAGGCGTCCTACGGGATTAGTGATTACAAATTCGCCGTCAGTCAGTTATCGCAAACCACCATGCGGAGCGAGATGGGAAAAATTGAACTCGATAAGACGTTTGAAGAACGAACAACGATAAATCAGGCGGTCGTTCAATCCATTGACGAAGCAGCCATTGGCTGGGGTGTCAAGGTGTTGCGGTATGAAATTAAGAACATTACCCCGCCCCAAACCGTTCTGAACGCCATGGAAAAACAGATGCAAGCCGAGCGTGAAAAACGGGCGGTCATTCTGGAATCGGAAGGGCAAAAACAGTCGGCTATTAACGTGGCTGAAGGGCAAAAACAGAAAGTTGTCCTGGAATCGGAAGGGATTCGGATGCGACAAATCAACGAGGCCTCTGGAGAGGCAGAAGCCATTAAATCCATTGCGGATGCCACCGCCGAGAGTATTCGTAAAATAGCCCTGGCGATTCAGGAAGAGGGCGGTATGAACGCCGTGCAACTGCGGGTAGCGGAACAGTTGGTTGACCAATTCGGAAATCTGGCCAAAGAAACCAATACGCTGATTTTGCCCGCCAACTTTGGCGACTTGTCGTCAATCATTTCTACCGCAATGAGTGTTGTTAAACAACAGGAAAAAACGCCTTAACGCATGGACTTCTTCACAGAATCGCAACTATGGCTCATTGGTGGCCTTTTGTTTTTAATCGCCGAACTCTTCAGCGTCTCTTTCTTTTTTGCCTTTTTGAGCGTTGGCGCGCTGGCAACATCCCTGCTGGCGTGGTTGGGCATCACACCCGGCATCAGCAGCCAGCTCCTGGCGTTTTCGGTCGTAACCATCACTACGTTGGTTGTTGGTCGGCAGCCGCTGCGCCGGTGGATGAGTTCCCGCACGCGCAAACAGGAATACACGGAATACGTTGGCGACAAAGCGACGGTTACCAAAACGATTCCTGCGCTGGGCGAAGGGCGGATTGCCTACCGGGGAACCGAATGGATTGCAGCTACTGATACTAACTTGTCCATCATGGCCGGAAAACAGGTCGTCATCAAGCGCATGGACGGCATTCGGGCCATTGTTGACGCCGTCACCGTTAGCAGCCTACAATAATATATCCGCCGCCTTCCTCAAATTAGGAAGGCGGCGGATTGTTTTTTACTTAATCGCTTCGGAAACCGGATTACCAATATTTCCGCTCGGCTCCAGAATGTGCAACAGGGCCGAAACCGTAGGCGCAATGTCGGCAATCTGCGTCCGACGCGTCGTTTCGCCGGGTTTCACGCCCCAGCCATAGAATAGCAAAGGCACGTGCGTATCGTAGTTAAAGACCGTTCCGTGCGAAGTCCCTCCTTTTCGGTAGCCCTCCAGCCAGCCTGATTCATAGATAATGTACAGATCGCCGCTGCGCTTGGGGTGGTACACGTTGCGCAGCAACGTCAGCCAGTATTCCGGCACCGACACCGCCGCGAGGTCGTGGAAGTTAATCACGTTCACCACACCCGGCTGTTGCAGCAACGCCAACCGAATAGCTTCGACCGCATCGGCCATTTTGATTTTTTTCTCGCGTAACAGGTCCTGATTCAGGTAAAGCTGCTGGTTATCGTATTTTTTAATCCACGATCCCGGACCAAATGCCTTTTGAACAGCCTCATTGGCTACCTTGAGGGCGTCTCCCGAGTTGCGGAAACCAGCCGGAAGGTTCATGCTTTGCGAATAAGCCGGATTGTCGGCAGCTCCGTGGTCCGCCGAAAGAAAAACCAGGTAGTTGCCTTTACCAACCTGCGCATCGAAGGAGTTTAGCAGATCAGCCAGCACGCGGTCCAGCCGAAGGTATTCGTCTTGAGTTTCGATGGCGTCCGGCCCGAAGCGGTGTCCGATGTAGTCGGTAGAGGAAAAACTAATGCATAGAAAATCTGTTTCTTTTCCTTTGCCCAGATTTTCGCCTTTGAGTGCCGCCAGTGCCATTTCTTTCGTCAGCAAATCACCGAAAGGGCTCGTGCGTAATTCCTCATATTTGTTCCCCATCGAAGCGACGAACTGGTGCGGGAAAACCGGCTTGGTTTCACCTTGCAGCACGTTTTCGTAAGGCACATCATCGGCTGTACTTTCTACATACTGATCAATGGGCAACAGCGTTGTCCAGGTCTGCGTCACGTATTGCGCGGCCAGCTTCCGGGCGTTAAAATCTTTTACCCACTGCGGCAGATCTTTCATGTAAAAGGAGCTGGAAATCCAGTTTCCTTCTTTTGACTCAAACCAATAGGCTCCGTTCGCGGCGTGACCGGCGGGCAGAATGGCTCCACGATCTTTTAGCGCAATGCCGATTACTTTGGAACGCCCCTGCGAGGCGACCTTGAGCTGATCCGTAACGGTGGTTACCAACAAATTACGCGGCGACATTCTACCCGCTGGTGAAGCCATCCCTACCGTTGACACCGTCGAATCCTCTACGCAATAAACCGTCTGATCGGCCTGACGGTCAAACCAGTCGTTACCCACGATGCCACTGATGGCTGGTGTAGAGCCGGTATAGATGTGGGCGTGGCCGGGTGCCGTAATCGTAGCGGCATAGTGATAATGGTTATTCCGGCAGTTGAATCCTTCGCGCATTAATCGCTTAAAACCACCTTCGCTAAATTTGTCGTAATAGCGATACAAATAATCATACCGCATCTGATCAACCACAAAACCAACTACCAATTTTGGCTTGGCCAACGGATTAACCGCCGGTTTTTTGACCGTATTTTGTGAAAAAACACTTCCTGTCAGGGATAACAGGAGGCATAAAGAAGAAAAAATTCGCATTTTAGATTGGGAGAGCAAGTGTTCAAACGGTTAGGTTAACAATTCACAAAAATAAAGAACATTTATGGCAAGGTTACCGTTAGCCCTTAAAGGATTTATAAAACCATGACACCAACTGCAACGATCAAACCCGTCCGCATCGGTAATCGGGGACTTTGGTTCGCCGCTGCCATTTTAGTGAGTTGGGCGGGGATGCTGGTTTTTCTTTTACAGTTTCCCATCAACTGGCAAAATCCTCTGATTTACTTCTTTGTGCTTGTGCAGATGCATTTGTATACAGGCGTTTTTATTACGGCTCACGATGCCATTCACGGCGTAGTAGCGCCCCATAACAAGCGGCTTAACTACTGGATCGGCGCCCTTTGTGCGACGCTTTTTGCCTTCAATAATTACAACAAGCTTCATCAGAAACATCATTTGCATCATAAGCATTCCGCTACTGAAGAGGATCCAGACTATCACGAAGGGAATCCTAACTTTTTTGCGTGGTACTATAGCTTTCTGAAGCAATATATCTCTATTGCCCAAATTGTTCTGATGGCGGTTACATATAACATCCTGAAAATCTGGATCCCCATGGAAAATCTGATTCTTTTCTGGATGGTCCCGGCCATTCTGAGTACGTTTCAGCTATTCTATTTTGGTACCTATCTCCCCCACCGGGGCGAGCATCACAACCCACCGCACTACGCGCGCAGCCAGAAAGTCAATCACGTAGCCGCCTTTTTGTCCTGTTATTTTTTCGGGTATCACTACGAACACCATGCGTATCCGTATTTGCCGTGGTGGAAGCTGGCCGAAGCGCGGGAGAAACAAGCGATGAGCCAATAACGGAGAATAACCTATTTGCTGCGTTCGATGGTGTATTGCACTAATTGTTCCAGTGAATTTCGGAAAGTCGATTCGGGCAGGGTATAAAGAAATGTTTTTGCTTCGTCAACGTAGCGTCCCATTACTTCGGTTGCATATTGAATGCCCCCCGACTCTTTTACGTAACTAATGACTTCCGCGACGCGCTTGGGATTATCGCTTTCGTTTTTGATGATGTTGATGATGCGGCGTTTTTCCCGGTATCCCGATTTATTCAGCGCATAGATCAACGGCAAGGTCATTTTCTTTTCCTTGATATCGATGCCTAATGGCTTACCTACTTCAGCTTCGCCGTAATCAAACAAATCGTCTTTAATCTGGAACGCAATACCTACTTTTTCCCCAAAAAGCCGGGCGTTTTCTATCACGTCTTTTGCCGCATTTGCCGAACGCGCTCCGACGGCACAGCAAGCTGAAATCAAGGATGCCGTTTTCTGGCGGATAATTTCGTAGTAAACCTCTTCCGTAATATCGAGGCGGCGGGCTTTTTCAATCTGCAATAATTCGCCCTCACTGATTTCCCGAACGGCTGTTGATACCAGACGGAGTAAATCAAATTCTGCGTTGTCTACGGATAGCAATAATCCCCGTGATAGCAGGTAATCGCCCACCAGCACCGCAATCTTGTTCTTCCAGAGTGCATTAACGGAGAAAAAGCCCCGCCGGTAGTTGGAATCATCCACCACATCATCGTGAACCAGCGTAGCCGTGTGGAGCAGTTCGATCAGGGCTGCGCCGCGGTGTGTCGACTCATTGATTCCGCCGCAAACGCCCGCCGTCAGAAAAACAAACATGGGCCGGATCTGCTTTCCTTTCCGCCGAACGATGTAGTTCATGATCTGATCCAGCAGCATTACGTCGCTTTTCATAAACTGCCGGAACTTCAGCTCGAAGTTCTTCATTTCGGCGGCAATGGGAGCCTGTATATTCTGAATCGAAAGAGCCATGTGTATTTGAGGGGGCAAGTATACCACCGAAAAGGCAAATTAAGGCTATCGAAGTTCTAAAAACTTCAGATACCATCGTGTATTAGTGGAAAAAAGCTATCTTACTTCGAACTCATTCAAAAATTATGCGTGCACTTGTTCTAGGTGGTGGCTCCCTGAAAGGCGCTTTTCAAACCGGGGCCGTTCAAGCCATTTTGGAAACTGGTTTCGTTCCTGATTTTATTTACGGTATTTCTGTGGGAAGCCTCAATGCGAGTTTTCTGGTCCACGAAGCTGGGAGACAGTTTGTTAACAATGAAACCGTCGATTGGATAAAGGTTGGTCGTCATCTGCTGGAATTCTGGATTAAGAACATTACAAAGCCGGAAGATGTAGCCGTTATTCGTTCCCGATTTATGCTTGGCTTCAACACCTTGATGAGCCGGTTTGATGGTTTATTGGATAACACGCCGATTCAGACGCTTGTTCGGAATAATCTTGACCTGGATGTGCTGCGTAAAAGCCCGGTTCGGTTAAAAGTCGGAGCTGTTGATATAATTAATGGGGATATGGTCTATGTAGACCAGCAGGACGAACACATCCTGGATTACATTTTTGCCAGCAGTTCGTTGCCTTTTCTGATGCCTGCTGTTTCTATTGGGGGCGATCATCGAAAAGCCTTCCTCGATGGTGGCCTGCGCGAAGTAGCTCCGCTGCGCATTGCTATTGATGACGGAGCCACCGAAATCGTCTGCGTGGCTTGTCATGCCAAACGAGTTTTCAACGAACACGTCAATTACCGCAGCATCTTTACGTTGGTTGAACGTGTCAAAGACATTACCATCAATCAAATTGTCAATAATGATATTGCCTGGGCGGAACGTTTCGTCGAACGCGAAAAACTCAGTGGCCGCGATGTAAGCCTGACTGTTATTCGTCCTGATGAGCCACTCCGGCTAAACATCATGAAATTTACTCCCGACGACATTGGCCAACTGGTTGTACAGGGCTACCGCGCGGCAACAACCGTCCTAAAAGCCAAAGGCATTCCCCGACAGGCTAATTTAGACGCTCCTATCACCCCGGCCCAACTTACTAACCTATAAGTCATGCAAAAGCCCGGCCAATGGGTCGGGCTTTTGCAATTAATCAGTTTGTTTCTAGGAATGGCCTAGCTCTGCTCTAGGGTCAGTTTCCGGGTCTTTATCTTGCCCCCAGGAAGCCCGGCGGGCTTCTTCAACTTCGGCATCCGTTGGCGGAACATTGCGACGACTCGTGTTGTCATCCATCATCCGCAAATCGTTCAGGTCAGCGTCGAGTTCCCGATCTGTGTCGGTTACTTCAACCGCGCTTCCATCCTGGTTCCACCGTTTGGTGTCATCCAGGGTATCTGCCTGGTTGTTTGGTTCTGTATCAATTGGCTGCACATCTGTCGGCTCGATATCGCTTGAATCGGCTTTCCTCGAAGGCAGTTCGTGATTTAATTCCCGATCGTAAGTTTGGGCTAATTCTGAAGGTACGCCCATAACATTATTTGAACGCTGAGACGCGTAGGAATCAGTGCTTTCTTTTCTGGATTTGCTTGAGATACTCATAACGTTGTTAATTAAAGGGTAAGTTTTAAGAGCTAAAAATCAAGAACTTCTCCTGATTAATAGGCGGGTTGATGGGAGGTGGAAGTTCCCGTTTGACTAACTTCTTCCTCTTTCTCTTCCTGCGACTGGTTTGAGTTAGTATCAGAATCGTTGGCATCAGTGCTATCGCCCTGCTCTTTGGCTTTTTCCTGCGCTTTAGGCGTAGGCACTTCGTCATCCGAGGCATAGTCGTCTGGCCCATGCGTGGTTACGTTAGCCATCGATGTATTGGATTTTCCAGCCTGGCTTAATCCCTCCTGGGTTACATCCTCGGGAAGGTCATCATCCTGGTCGCCAAATCGGAGAAGACCATTTTCGCTATCCATATCGGTGCTTCCAATGCCCCGGTTATTGCGACCATCCTGGCCACCACGTATCTGAATACTGTCCAGTCCGTTAGCTGAATTTTCTACTTCGTCCTGATTTTTATTGTCCTGAATCGCCCGATCAACGTCGGTATCATCTGGTCCATAAGGTCCATCTGTGCGGCCAGTAATCTGTGCTCCTTCGTGGCGAACACCTTTTTCGCCTTGCTGACGGAGTTCTTGTTCTTTATCTGCCATAATATGTGAGCGTCTAGTGCTATAGGGGTAACATTCCCCTGTAATACTATAACCCGAAAATGCAGAAAAGGTTAAAAAGAGACCCGGGACAAGAGCAGGAAAAAAACAAAATACCCACAAGATCCAAAGAAGTTTTTGCCTTCTTTTCTGGGTCTTGTGGGTATTAGCCAGTCGCGAGATCGGGTTGCTACACGCGGGTCGCAATTACCTCCTTGATGTCTGAAATGATCTTATTGGCCAGATAATCCGCTGTCGAAAGCGTATCGGACTCTGAATAGATGCGAATGATTGGTTCCGTGTTGGATTTTCGCAGGTGAACCCATTCTTTATCAAACTCTATTTTGACCCCATCAATGGTGTTAATTGGGTTTTTAGCGTATTTGGTTTTAATCCGCTCCAGCACCGCATCGACGTCAACGTCGGGTGTGAGTTCAATTTTATTTTTGGAGATGTAGTAATTAGGATAAGTCCGCCGTAGCATCGAGGCCGATTTACCTGATTTGGCTAAATGCGTCAGGAAAAGTGCAATACCCACCAGCGCATCCCGGCCATAGTGCAGTTCCGGATAAATAATACCGCCGTTGCCTTCGCCCCCAATGATGGCATTTTGCTTACGCATCATTTCCACCACGTTCACCTCACCGACAGCCGATGCAAAGTGCTTCCCACCGTGCTTCTGCGTCACATCACGCAAAGCCACCGTCGAAGACAGGTTGGATACTGTATTTGCGGGGTTTTCTTTTGTCGATCCGTGTTTCAAAATATAATCTGACACGGCAACCAGGGTGTATTCCTCTCCGAATGGCGAACCGTCTTCACAAATAATTGCCAGTCGGTCTACGTCTGGATCAACCACAATACCCAAGTCATACACGCCTTTTTCAAGTTCCTTGATGATGTCGCGGAGGTTTTCCGGCAGCGGCTCAGGATTGTGCGCAAAATAACCCGTCGGTTCGCAGTGCAGCCGCTGGATATTTTCAACGCCCAGGGCTTCCAGCAGCATAGGAACCGCTATTCCGCCCGTTGAGTTAACGGCATCAACGACCACCCGAAACTTCCGGGCGGCAACGGCCTCCCGGTCCACCAACGGCAAGGCCAGAATCGAGTCAATGTGCTTTTGTAACCAGGTATCGTCCGTTCGGTAGCTTCCTAATTTACGCACTTCGGCAAACACAAACGCCTCAGATTCCGCCAAAGCCAAGACCTCAGCCCCGTCTTCGCCAGAGATAAATTCTCCTTTCTCGTTTAGCAACTTAAGCGCATTCCATTGAATTGGGTTATGGCTGGCCGTCAGAATGATACCACCCGCTGCATTTTCGCCCGGCACGGCTACTTCGACCGTTGGGGTTGTCGAGAGTCCTAAGTCAATAACGTGGATTCCTAACCCTTGCAGCGTCGCCGAAACCAATTGCGAAACCATGCTGCCTGAGATTCGTCCATCCCGCCCGATCACAACTGTCAAGGGACCCTTTTGATGCCGTCCCTGCAACCACTGTCCGAATGCCGCTGAGAACTTAACCACATCCAGCGGTGTCAAACTTTCTCCTACCTGACCGCCAATTGTACCACGAATTCCCGAAATTGACTTAATTAATGCCACGTTGCTTTGTATCGTAATGATGTTTTATGCTTAACAAATATAGCAGCAGGGAGTGCTCAGTAGTTAGTAATTACTATTTTTTATTCGTCCCTTCCTACAATTGATTAATCTCAACGCTGGCCTGCATGGTTGATTGCACCTGTTTTCCCTGAAAGGAGATTAATCCCTTTAGCGGTGCCAGTTGATCATGGTAGAGGGATGCAGCCAGGTACAAATGATTATTAGTCACCATATTACCTTCTGTAGGATCAAATCCACGCCAGCCCGCTTCGGGCAAATATACCTCTACCCAGGCGTGCAACTCATGTACGCTTTGCGGATTACTAAACGAATAGCCACTTACAAACCGAGCAGCCATGCCCAAGCTTCGGCAGCAGGCAATGTACAAGGTTGCATAATCGCGGCAGGTGCCTTTCCGGTTGGAGAGCGTCGCTTCGGGTTCATGCGCTGGTCCCTCGTCCCGAATCTCGTAGACAAAGGTATCGCGGATGGTACTGCAAAGCAGCGTTAGAAAAGGAATCGTCTGCCATTGGGCTTCGTTTGCCACCTGGCGCGCATATTGCTCAACCAGCGAGGTAACCCCGTGCCGAACCAGGTAGGAAGCCAGCAGTTTTTGCTGCGGTTCCGGATAGGTAAAGGGCAATTGCTGGGTCTCGAATGGGTATAAAATAAAATCAAACGAATTGAACGGCTCCGACTGCACCTTCATATCCACTTCGACCGTCAATGCCTGCGCACGTGCTTCGAAATAGGCGATTTGCTGCACGTTTCCTTCGGCATCTATATTCCGAACCAATTTAACGGGCTCCGGTTCAATGCGCAGCTCGTAGCTGTTCAGGCGTTGATACGGATAGATTTTAGGATATAAATAAAGGGTATGCGGCTCCAGCTTGACTGGAGTTGAGTAATCATAGCGGAGCCGGTGCCGTACGTGCAGTTCCATAAAAGCCTCAGTGAGGAATTTTATCAAAAATGGGACTCATCCAGTCATCGGGCAATTTCCGGACTGAATTATTGAGCAATGCACTCCATTGATTGGCAATTATTTCCATGTCTTCTTTCTCCAGCCGGTGTTCGGTCAGGTGAAAGCTATCTTTTGGATAGATAACCACATCCAGCGGATAATCAACGTCATTGGCACTGATTCGTGTTGCATCGAAGGCCAGAAAGCCAATTTTCAGGGCATCCTGCAAGGAAGCGTCGTACTTCAGATTGCGGTAAAGTAAGGGTTTTCCATAACCAGAATTGCCAATAATTCGGAAAGGCGTTCCCTGGTCTACTTCCACCCAGTTTCCTTCCGGATACAGCATGTACAGCTTATGCTCATCGTCATCTTCCAGCTGTCCACCAACGATGGCATTCAGGTTAAAATTAAGACCAGCTGCCGTTAACGCCTCCCGATCTTCGTTGGCCACCCGCCGGACCTGCTCACCAAAAGCATTGACCGCTTTGTATAATTTATTGAACGACCGGTCTTTTTCCTCAATAACCTCTTTAAAATACGTAATAGCCTTGTCTCGTACGGACCGCAGGCCAGAAGTCATGATGAATAAGGAATGGTGATCCAATTGATGAACAGAAACCTTGCGATTACTGGAAACTTCGGTGCCGGAAGTAAGTCTTCGGTCGGCAATGGCCACTAAACCGGAGGCCACTTTCATTCCTAAACAGTAAGTCATTGAGTTGGTCGGTACAAGCGATGTTCGGGCAAATATACACCTTTCCGGCTTTGCAGGAACCTTTTTCGACACGTACGGGCTAACTCGGCTTAATTTTTCGAAAAACAGGACTGAAAATCAGCCTCAAAATAGGCAAACAAAAAAGCCGCCCCGCAATCAGGGAACGGCTTTCCGGCTTTCTTAACCTAAACTAGTATTTATATTTTTAATTGCCACTGCCTGCACGGTTGCGCTCGGCTTCCGTACTCGTACTCCGTTGGCGGGCGGCTTTTACGTTTTGATTCCCAAAGCGGTACGTAAATGTCAGACGGGCAATCCGGCTTTCCCAGCGCGACGCAACCCGGAAGTCAATATCCTGGTATTTAGCGTGTCCGCTAAACTTGTTCAACCAAAGCGGATCGTTGATGTTTAATTTCAGATTGGCTTTTTTGTTAAGCAGGGCTTTCTGAATTCCCAAACCGAAAGACCCTTGTGGCTCGTAGCGATAGAAACCATATAGTCCTTTGGAGTTGTACCAGCCGAAAACTTCCGCCGTAAACCCTTTGCCTAACACGAAGTTTTGTGATGAATATAAGTTAAAGGCAACAAAGTCAACATTATACTGCGCTCCCAGGTACGGAGAGTTAAATTTATTGTAATAAACGTTGATGTTGTTCTGCATGTTCCACCACTTCGTCACGGGCACCGGGAAGCTAACCGTCAGGTTTACATTATCCTGCGTTGCCAGGTTGTCGGATGTGACGAACGTAATGTTTCTTTCTGGGATTTGCCCCGGCACTTCGTCAACAATTACATCCATGGTGCGACTGTAGCCCAAGGTGGTTGAGATAGCCCCTTTGTATACGTGTGTCAACTGAAACGAGTTGGTAAACTGTGGCTTCAGGTAGGGATTGCCCTGCTGGTAGGTGTACGGATCCAGGTAAAAACGGAACGGATTCAGGTTCTGGTAGTTAGGACGGTCGATGCGGCGGCTATACGAAAGATTCAGAACGTTATTTTTGTTAACCTGACGCGATAAGAAAAGCGTTGGGAACAGGTTGGTGTAGTTACGATCCACGATTTTGTTCATCGTAACCGAGTTTCCTCTCGAGATGGTATTTTCGAGGCGTAAGCCAACTTGCAAGGTTAGATTTTCGGCTAATTTTCCGGCGTAATTGACATAAGCTGCGTTGATTTTCTCCGTGTATTTGAACTGGTTACTCTGCTCGGTGTTAAACAGCCATTTCCCGTCTACAAAATCCTCAAAAATCAGGTTATTGTCGGTGTTGACGTAGCTGCTCTTCACCCCTGCCTCAAACTTAGCTCCTTTCTTCAGCGGATGCACGTAATCTGATTTGAACGCCCAAATGTCAATGGTGGAAGGCATGTCGTTCCGAATCTGCTCCATTGGCTGAATGGGGAATCCTTCGGGACCGTTGTAAGTCGTATTCAGCTGGTTATACGAATTCCCGTTGAACCGAGAATAATCCAGGTCGGCGGTTAACTCGCGGCCTTTACCGTCAAAATCATATTTATAATTCAGGTTGCTGGTTACGTTTGTCAGCTGGTTTCTCATTTCTACATCTGTAAATGGCTTGAGAATGACCTGCCGATTAAAATCACGAATGATGGTTTCGTTGTACGCATTTTCCTGCCGCCAGTCGTTCACAAAACCCGTTACCAGAAACCCAACGGTGCTTTTCTTATTAATAAAGTAATCGAGCCCCCCCCGGAAATTATGACCTTTGCTTACGTTCGGACGGCGGGAAGCCTGATCAAAATACTTAGGGCGTCCCAGGCTGTCAGGCAATATCCGATTCAGGTCATTTTCCTGAAAGCGACGGTTGTGTGAAAAGCTGTAATTGCCGAAGGCGTTGATTTTGCCAACCCGGTGATTCAGGCTTAAACTAGCGGTTGCTTTTTCGTAGCGTCCGTAGCCTACCCCGGCAATGGCCGTTCCATTGGTACCGAAATTTTTGTTTTTCTTCATCCGGATGTTGATGATCCCAACGTTTCCGGCTGCATCGTATTTAGAAGAAGGGTTGGTGATAATCTCGATTTTTTCGATGTTATCGCTTGGTGTATTTTTCAGTAGATTGGATACTTCCTGCGCAGACAGGTACGTTTGTTTGCCATCAATCATGACAATAACTCCGCCTTTTCCTTTTAACTGGATGTTGTCATTCTGGCGATCAATGGTAACACCCGGTGCTTTCTCCAATACTTCCAGGGCTGTGCTACCACTTGATACAATGCTATTTTCAACGTTTACAACGGTTCGGTCAATTTCCTGCTCAATGAAAGGCTTTTTCGCCACCACATTGACTTCTTTCAGGTTCTTGGTTTCTTCTGCCATCGTGAGCGTTTTCACCTGCACCTCGTTGGTCGTCTCATCAATCACAAAGGCTTCGGAATAAACCTTCTTATACCCAACCATGCTCCCACCGACCAGATAGCGACCACCAGCCACATTTTCAAACTCATATTTACCTGCCGCACCCGAAACCGCCCCTTTCACCAGGGTGGAATCTTTGGCCCGCAATAGCATCATGGTTGCGTACTCAAACGGTTTCTGCGTACCGTCTAGCACGATTCCGCTAACTTTCCCTTTGGCTGGACCCTGGGCCTGAACGCCCAAAGTGCTTATTCCAAGTACTAGTCCAAGTAGTGTAAACGTTTTCATTAGTATTTGTTGTTAGGTTATTCCGAAGTACAGTGCGAAGTTAGGTAGTATGTATAACCCAGTTCCTTTTCTTACACAAATGGTTGATAAAAAGGGATGACTGGTCGATACATCATAAGGCCTTTTTGTGGCTTCTATTTTCGGGATAGATGACGATTCAGGGCGTTGGGTTGCACCGGATTCTGGCATTGTGGCGAATGGTTAAATAGCTATTTGAGTGGTTTTAATACCCATTTAGCCAAATCTCAGTTATAGAAGAAGACCTGAAAAACCATGCTCGAAAAAATTTATCATACCTCCCTTAGCCTTCTTACCGATCTCTACCAACTCACGATGGCCTACGGATACTGGAAATCCGGTAGCGCCGACAAAGAGGCTGTTTTTACCCTGTACTTTCGAAAAGCTCCGTTTCAGGGCAATTTTACCGTGGCTTGCGGCTTGGCAACAGTTATTGATTATATAACTAATTTTGGTTTTTCCGACGATGATCTCGCCTATCTGCGCACCTTGACAGGCAATGACGCGCAGCCTTTGTTCGATCCTGCCTTTTTGGATTATTTGAAAAACCTGCGTCTTACCGTTTCGGTTGATGCTGTTCCCGAGGGTACGGTCGTCTTTCCCAACGAGCCACTGATTCGCGTCCAGGGACCGATTTTGCAATGCCAACTACTGGAAACGCCCCTTTTGACGCTTATCAATTTTGAGACGCTGATTGCCACCAAAGCCGCCCGGATTCGCCTGGCCGCGCAGAAAGATACCGTCATGGAGTTTGGCTTGCGCCGCGCTCAAGGAATTGACGGGGGGCTAACAGCCAGTCGTGCCGCTTACATTGGCGGCGGCAATGCAACATCTAATGTATTGGCGGGCAAACTGTTTGGCATTCCGGTAAACGGCACCCACGCCCACAGTTGGGTTATGTCTTTTGACAGCGAATGGGAGGCTTTTCAAACCTACGCAGACGTTCTTCCCAACAACGTCACTTTATTGGTTGATACCTACGACACCCTGGATGGGGTTCGAAATGCCATTGAGGCGGGCAAAAAACTGCGTTCGCGCGGGCACAAACTGGCGGCAATCCGGCTGGATTCCGGTGATTTGGCTTACCTCAGCATTGAAGCGCGTAAGTTACTCGACGAAGCGGGTTTTACCGACACGGGCATTGTAGCCAGCAACGATCTGGACGAAACGTTAATTGTCAGCCTAAAAGAACAAGGCGCGCGCATCAACATCTGGGGAATCGGCACCAAACTGGTAACCGCTTACGATCAGCCTGCTTTGGGCGGCGTTTATAAGCTGACGGCCATCCGCAATAAAACGGGAAGCTGGGACTATAAACTGAAATTATCCGAGCAAACCATTAAAATATCAACGCCGGGAATTCAGCAGATTCGACGTTTTCGCGACTCGACAGGCTTTGTCGCGGACATGATTTTCAATGAAGAAATGCCGCCGCCCCTGCCCACCACGATGATTGATCCGCTGGATTTTACCCGCCGACGCACTTTTAGCCTAGCAGTCCCTTTTGAGGATTTGGTTGTTCCCGTTGTTCAGCAGGGGCAAGTAGTTTACGAAAGCCCAACCATTCACGAGATCCGGGAGCGGGTTCAAGCGCAACTGGCGCAGTTTCACCCCGGCATTAAACGCTTTACCAATCCCCACACTTATCCGGTTGGTTTGGAGCAGCAGTTGCATGAGTTGAAGACCAACCTGATATTGCAGCTCCGAAACGGATAACTAGGTGGCATTAGCCGGAGAATGCATGCCTCTAAATCTATTTTCGATCCATATTTGTTATTGCCTTAACAGGAACAAAATCGCTGCATGAAACTACTGAAAATTGCCGCTGGCGTTGTGAATCAAATCCCGATGGCCTGGGAGCATAACCGCCGAAACATTATTAATGCGATCGAAGAAGCCAAAAGTCAGGACGTTAGCTTGCTTTGTCTTCCCGAACTTTGCATCACCGGCTACGGCTGCGAGGATATGTTTTTCTCGCACGAATTGATCGAACAGGCCCAACAATCCTTGCTGGATATTGTCCCTCACACGGGCGATATTGTTGTTGCCGTGAGCTTGCCACTGCGTCTGGCTAATAACAGAACCTACGACACGGCTTGCCTCATTGCGAACAAGCGCATTCTGGGCTTTGTCTGTAAGCAATATTTAGCCAATAATGGTATTCACTACGAGACCCGCTGGTTTCAGCCCTGGCAACCCGGCCTGCGGGATGAGATTCAGATTGGTGAGTTTACCTATCCGGTGGGCGATTTGCTATTCGACGTATCCGGCGTCAAAATCGGTTTTGAGATTTGCGAAGATGCCTGGATTGCTAACCGACCGGGACGCAGCCTGCACGACCGGGGAGCCGATATTATCCTGAATCCCAGTGCCAGCCACTTCTCTTTCTTTAAATCGCAGGTCCGCGAACGCTTCGTGCTCGATGGCTCCCGCGCGTTTGGCGTTAGCTATATCTACTGCAACTTGCTGGGTAATGAGTCGGGGCGAGCCATTTTCGACGGGGATGCTTTCATGGCGTCAAACGGCCAGTTGGTGGCTTCCAGCCCTCGCTTCAGCTATGCCGATCACCTGATTGTTACGGCTGTAATTGATGTGGATGATACGCGCCTGAGCCAGGTACAGAGTAAAGCAAATCCAGCGGGTCTGTTTCCTAACCTGCGCGTTCAAGCCCCATTCAACTGGCCGGAAGCTACGTTTGTTCAGCCTACCGCCGAGCTGGAATATTGGGAACGCGGTAATCACCTGAAAGAAGAAGAATTTGCGCGGGCGGTGGCTTTGTCGCTGTTTGATTATCTACGAAAAAGCCACTCATACGGCTTTGTGCTGTCCCTTAGCGGTGGGGCCGATTCGTCAGCGCTGGCGGCTTTGGTATTTCTGATGATTAAGCTGGCCGAAGAAAGCATTGGCATTGGTGGTTTGAAGCAGAAATTATCGTACATCAGAGGCATTCAGGAGTTTACAACGGCAGAAGAGATTTGCAACGCCTTGTTAACCACCATGTATCAGGGCACTGAAAATAGCTCTACGGATACCTACGAATCCGCCGAGTCGTTGGCTAAATCCATCAACGCGACCTTCTACAACATCAATATTAATGGTCTGGTGGAGACTTATACAAAGCTTATTGAAGAGCAATTAGGGCGAAAACTAAGCTGGGATACGGATGATTTGGCTTTACAAAACATTCAGGCGCGTGTCCGGGCTCCAAGCGCCTGGCTGCTAACCAACGTGAAAAATGCCTTGTTACTCGCTACTTCCAACCGCTCCGAAGCAGCTGTAGGCTACGCTACCATGGATGGTGACACCGCCGGAAGTATTTCACCCATTGCTGGCATCGACAAGCAGTATTTGCGCCAGTGGTTGCGCTGGGCCGAAACCGAAGGCGTTGGCGGCCACCTCAAAGTAACGGGACTCGCCAAGGTAAATAGCCTCCAGCCTACCGCCGAATTGCGTCCGCTCGAACGCAACCAGACCGATGAGGAAGATTTGATGCCATACGATGTCCTGAATGCCATCGAGAAGTTTGGCATTCGCGACAAGCAATCGCCCAAAGAAGTGCTGCAACGACTGGATGTTGTTTTTAACGGACAGTATTCCCGCGAAAAACTTTATCTGTCAGTCGATCGATTTTTCCGTCTGTGGAGCCGAAATCAATGGAAACGAGAACGCTATGCCCCTTCTTTCCACCTCGACGACGAGAATCTGGATCCAAAAACATGGTGCCGATTCCCGATTCTGAACAGTGGTTTTGAAAAAGAACTGCGCGAACTAAAAGAATACTACGAAGGCAACGCCGGAAAAGGTCGCAAAGGAAAAATTGGCTTCTAAAGCTAGCGTTCCTGTTCACTCATAAAAGTCCGTTTGTCAACAAATGCTCCCAGCGGGTTTTGTGGCGCGGACTTTTTTTGCCACTTTTTCCCTAGCTCGATAATGGGTAATTCCAGGAGCTGGTACATGGAATAAGCAATCAAGAACAACATGACCAAGATAGGCAATGAGTCGAGTAGGCTAAGCACATTAATCCTTTTAGACAACCCTAAAACGCTGATGTAATTGCTTAGGGGTTGCAGTAGCGGCTGATGAATCAGGTAAAGGCTGTAGCTGCAAAGGCCAACAGGCACCAATATAATTTCCCAGCGATAGGCAGGCCGTTGCGGTTGCGAAATGTATTTTTCAGCAACAATGGCCCAAATAATTGTTTCCCACAAGGCAGCCACGTATAACCAGACAAAGAAATATTTTGCGGCAAAATAGGCCAGCGTAAACAATACCAAAAACGTATTTGACACCTTGAAAAGTCGGGTACCATTTACGTAGCTCTCAGCTAGCCAGGCTCCCAGGCACCACATGCCCCAGGTAGCTACCAGCGATAAGGCTAGCGCTGGCTGAGCGTGGGCATTTGGATCATTTAAGCCGATCCAAGCCATGTAAATCGGGTTTAGGGCCAGCAGTCCGAAGGCGGCTTTTTGAATGCCAAAGCGGGAGCGCAACCAGAGAAAAACAGGATACAAGAGATAAAACTGCCACTCTAACGCCAGACTCCAAAAAGACGGATTGATCTCGAAAAAGGTCGCATCTGACAAGTTATGAAGCAAAAACACGTGCGCAAAAAACGAAATCAACCCTTCTTTGGTCGTCAGGATGGAGAGGCTATAATGCTCGTTGCTGAACGAAAAAAACAGCAGAACCAGTAGATAGAGAGGATAAATTCGCCAGAAACGACGCATCATGAAGGAGCGATACGCCAATTTTTCCTGCTGGCTTCGGAGGTAAGAATAATGAATCAAAAAGCCACTGATAACCAGAAATAACTTGACTCCAGAATTTCCGTAGGCAGCGGGAAAGAACGTGTAAAAAAACTTTATCAGAGGCTGCTGGTGCGTGTCTAAAACGAATTGATTTTTGTACGTCAATTCATTTGAAAACTCCATCATAAAATGGAAAAAGAATACACTAAGTATTGCTACCGCCCGCAACACGTCGAAACGCAGCAATTTTTCGGGCAAATCTTTTTTCATAGGTACTAATTACCAGACAGTTAAGAGGACGAATAAAACTAATTAACATATATGAAATATGCAATTAGTTTACAGTCTCTTTCGTAAACGGTAATCAGCCAGCAGCCCCTTTAAAGCTATTTATTTCATTTTCACGATGGTAACGCCTGCCCCGCCCCGATCTGCGTGTTCATCGGACATAGGGCCAACCTGAGAAAAGGACCGCAAGTGTTGCCGGACCAGATTGCGCAGAATCCCATCGCCTTTCCCGTGCACAATGCGCAGTTCAGGATAGCCCAGCATAATGGCATTGTCCAGGAAATTATCCAATTCAACCATCGCTTCTTCGCCCCGTTTACCGCGTATATCCAGGTTAAAGCTGAAACTCATCATCTTTTCGTTCAGGTCAATGCCCTGCACTTTGGGTCTGGCCGCCTCCCCGGTTGCTTCGCGGTACACTTTTCGGCTTACTTTTTCCAGCCGGTTTAGCTTTATGTTCGACTTCAGATCGCCAATGCTGATCTCGGCGTCTTTGCCTTTTAAAGCCAGCACCTGACCAATGGCATTTTGTCCCTGAATCCGCACGTAACTGCCCACGGTAATGGCTCCTTCTGCGGGGAGAAATTCTTCTTCCGCATCCTGCGCTTTGGCCCGCTTCGGCTCATCAACCAGTACTTCGGTTACTAATTCCTGACGGTCAAACTGTTCCAGCTTCTGCCGTACCTGCCGGGTTTGCTCTCGTTCGGCTTTGTTTTCGCGAATTTCCCGAATGGTATTCTCGATGCGCTGATTCGCTTCTGAAACCAGCGTTTTTGCCTTTAGCTTGGCCTCGTTCAGGATTCGTTTCTGATCGTTTTCAAGGCGGGTTTGCAGGGCGGTCGTCTCAGCGAGTTGCTGGGCCAGTTTTCGCTGGTTGATGCCCACTTCCAGGTTTTTTTCCGAGAAGATGCGCTTTTCAATATCGAGTTCCTTAATCAGTTTTTCAAAATTTACCTGCTGGGTTCCGAGCTTGTCTTTGGCCCGCTCGATAACGGCTTTCGGAAGACCGATCTTGGACGCAATTTCAAACGCAAACGAGCTGCCCGGTCGGCCAACTTCCAGCGTATACAGCGGTTCCAGGTTTTCACCATCGAAGCGCATGGCCCCGTTAACCAGTCCCTGGGTTTTATCCGCAAACATTTTCAGGTTGGTGTAGTGCGTGTTAATGACGCCATACGCACCCGATTTATTCAATTCTTCCAGAATGGCTTCGGCAATGGCCCCGCCCAGACTTGGTTCTGTTCCGGTTCCAAATTCGTCAATCAGAAACAAGGTCCGCTTGTTGGAAAGCGTCAGAAACGTGCGCATGCTGGTTAGGTGTGAGCTATACGTACTTAGGTCATTTTCCAGGGATTGCTCGTCGCCGATATCGATAAACAGGTTTTGAAAAATACCCGCTTTCGACCCTTCATACACCGGAATCAGTAGCCCCGACTGCACCATATACTGCAACAGGCCGATGGTTTTCAGCGCCACCGATTTACCTCCGGCGTTCGGTCCGGAAATAATCAGAATCCGTTGTTTCTGGTCCAGCCGAATGCTTAGCGGCACCACTTTTTTTCCTTGTTTTTCAAAGGAAAGGTACAGCAAGGGGTGGCGCGCACCCTGCCAGTCAATTAGCGTCTGGTTCACCAGTTCGGGAAGATCAGCGGCCATTTGGCTGGCTAATTTCGCCTTTGCCCGAATGAAGTCCACCAGCCCGAGAAACGTCGTTGCTTTGTGAAGATCAGGCAAATAGGGCCGTAACGTATCTGTCAATTCGCGCAGGATGCGGTGCACCTCCCGGCGTTCTTCGTATTCTAATTCCCGAATTTCGTTGTTCGTATCAAATACCTCCGACGGTTCGATAAAGACCGTTTGCCCCGTTGCCGATTCGTCGTGAATAAATCCTTTCAGGCGACGCTTGTGCTCCGCCGCCACCGGGATAACCATGCGCCCGTTCCGAATGGTCAGGGAAACATCATCGGCCACCCAACCTTGCTGGCGGGCATTGCGCAAGATTCCATCCAGCTTTTTCCGCAAACCAGCCTGCTCCGAAATGATGCGCCGCCGAATATCCGCCAGGGCCGGTGAAGCTGAGTCACGAACATGGCCCCGGTCGTCGATCACGCGCTCAATGGCGTCGGTCAGTTTTTTATCTATCGTTACTACTTCGGCCAGTTCCGACAAGTACGGGTAACTCCCCTCTTCTTTGGCTTCCAGAAAACGCAGGCATTGCTGGATGGTTCGGAGGGTTAATTTCAGTTCAAAAAACTCTTCTTCCGAGAGCATCATTCCTTCAATGCGGGTCTTCTGCAACTGAGGGCGAATATCCAGGTAATTGGAGGACGGAAAGTCGGGCTCATACTGAACAATATTTTTAAATTCGGCCACCTGCCGAAGCATTTTTTCAATTAGTTGAAAGTTGTCCGAAAACCGGATTTTCTCCACGTACGACTGTCCCAGCGGGCTTAAACAAGCCTGCCGCAGCAGATCGCGAATTTTATCAAAACCTAATTTCTGTTCGAAAGACTCAGGGTAAAGCATTAATTCCGTTTATAATTTGTTGTTAGCAGCCTGGTTTAGCACCGGGACTGTAAATAGATAACGAATTCTTGAAAGCGTCAGTTCTTGATTAGGAAAAAGCGTATAAATGCGTTTACAAAACCGGAAAAACCCCTAATTAACTAATAGTCATCATTTTGTAGATTTGGGTTACGCCTATTTTCCTAAATCGAGCCAAAATGAGCACAAAATTACGCATTCTTTCCATTGATGGCGGTGGCACCCGTGGGGTTATTCCGGCTGCCATTCTTAACTGCATACAACAAGACACTGGCAAAACACCTACCGAGCTGTTCGATCTGATCATCGGTACGTCAACCGGCGGTATTATTGGTATTGGGCTTTTTTTCGGCATCCCTACGGAAGACCTGCTGGCGCTTTATCTGGACAAAGCGAATGATATTTTTTACGATGACTGGCTAGACGATCTGAAAGATTTAGGTAAAAAGACAGGCGCTGACTACTCAAATGAGCACCTTACGCAAATTTTAAAAGACCTTTTCGGTGACACAACGCTGGGGCAGGTCCACGACCGCGTAAATCGTGACGTTGATTTTACCCGCTCGCTGCCGTACCACGGTCAGAAGATTCTTATGGTGCCTAGCTTTGACCTTAATCCCATTGAAAAGAACGAACCAATCAATTTCAGGGCGGTTATTTTTAATTCGTTTCTAATGAAACATAAAGATGAAAAGTTAGTGGATCTGGCGTTACGAACTTCGGCTGGGCCAACTTACTTTCCGATCTATGACCGCAAATATATTGACGGTGGCGTTGCACTCAATCACCCGGCTATGGCTGCCGTCGCCTTTGCCATTAATGCAAACGACGACCCGGAAAAGAAAGATTGCTACCCAGAAGGGCTTAAAAAAGGCCTCGGTTTGGGAATCAACGACTTGCACCTGTTTTCCATCGGCTGTGGCACATCCAACCAGAATAATATTCCTGAATCGGGCATCCGTACGGGCGACTGGGGTGAAATTCAATGGGTAAAATACCTGCCTGATTTATTGACGGAATCCAATGTTCAGGTTTCGGACTACTATGTGCGTCAGGTACTGCCCCAAGCTCATTATCACCGGATTAACCTTTCTTTTAATAGTCCCAAAGCACCCGCCGTCATTCGTAATGAGATCAATAAGAAACCCATTGGTCTGGATGAAAAACGTCCCGCCATCCTTCGGGCCATGAAAGAGTACGCGGAGCAATACTATACCGCCAACAAAGCGGAGATTCTCGGCTTTTTGGGAATATAAGTCGACAATCCTGCGTTGTGATTGGTAGCCGGATTCTCTACCTTCAGGGCGGAGCATTGGGCTACCAAACCACACGCTGATGAAAATCATTGAATGCCCCCGCGACGCCATGCAAGGTCTGGCGAACTTTATTCCCACGGAAGAAAAAATCCGTTACCTGAACACCCTGCTTCGGGTGGGCTTCGATACTCTTGACTTCGGGTCGTTTGTTTCTCCGAAGGCCATTCCCCAAATGCGCGATACCGCCGAGGTGCTGGCTGGCCTGGACTTATCGGCTACTTCCACAAAGCTGCTGGCTATTGTTGCCAACCAACGGGGCGCTGAACAGGCCATGGAACACGAAGCCATTCGGTACCTGGGTTTTCCCCTGTCCGTTTCGGAAACGTTTCAGCTTCGGAATACCAACAAGACCATCGCGCAGGCTTTCACCGAAGTAGCTGCCATCCAAGCCCTTTGCCTGTCCGGCGGAAAGGAATTTGTGGTGTACTTATCCATGGGATTTGGTAATCCTTACGGCGATCCGTACAGCCCCGAAATCATTGCGCAGTTTACCGAAAAACTGGTCCAACTTGGCATTGGCATCATTGCGCCCTCCGACACGGTGGGCACCTCCACGCCTGAAAGCATCGAACTGCTTTTCAGTTACTTAATTACCCACTTTCCAGACGTTGAGTTCGGGGCTCACCTCCACGCCCGCCCCGGCGAAGCAGCGAGCAAAGTGCGGGCAGCCACGCGGGCAGGCGTCCAACGCATTGATGGCGCCTTACGCGGCTTTGGGGGCTGTCCGATGGCCAAAGATGACCTGACGGGTAACTTACCTACGGAAGAAATCATTGCGGTGCTGGAACAGGATGGCGCTCGCTTGTCCATCGATAAAACGGAACTGGCAACCGCTTTAATCCAGTCTGCGGCGCTTATGTAAGCTACAGAAACGTTTGCTGAATTTCTTCCTTAATGACTTTTAACGCCAAAGCTACCGGCTGGTTGTTTTGCTGGATCACCTGTTCAAAAATCTTTTTCGATAAATCCAGGGCGGGCGCATCGGGCATTACTTCGCTAGCCGCCTGGTTGATCAAAGCCACCACTTCGTTCATGGCCTGCACAATCTGGTCCCAACTCGCCTGGCTCATGTATACCTGCTGCGATAGGTTGTGATTGTATTCATCCCGGATTTCGCGGAGCAACAACTGCTGAAGATCCAGCGCCGTTAATTCCTGGCCACCCATCCGCAACAGCAAATTGTTCGGACTGATGCGCTCCAGAAAAAGGGTCATGCGCTCGTAGGCCTGTAACCGGATTGGAATGACGGTCTCGCTATACTGATGGCGAATTTCCTGCTGCTGTTTTCGGAAATCACGTTCCAGCATGGCCTTGATAGCCAGGTACATGCCCAAAAGAACAAGCCCAGCGGGTATGGTTAATTGTAATAATTCTGCGACAAGGTTCATAATGATCAGGAATCAAACTACAGCAAATTTTGTAAATTCGGTGGGTAATTCGAAATATGTATGCTAGTTTCCGATTTAATTGACCGTCCGATTGGTCTTACCCCCGAGGCGCGCGAACAGATTCTGGACACCTTGCGGGCAAACAAAATCCCTGATTCTTACGGACTTAGGGTAGGAATAAAAGGGGGTGGCTGTGGCGCTTCGTGGCTGTTGGGTTTCGATCAACCGGGCACTACCGACCAACTCTACGAAGTGGACGGGGTGCGGGTTATTATTGACAAAAAACATTTGCTTTATGTGCTTGGCGTGGAGGTTGGCTACGGCGAAGGTGAAGCGGGTGCGGGCTTTACGGTTCAGAAACCAGAGCCATCCAAACCAGAGGTCATTTAACAGGCATTATTCTTCCTTATTTTTGTTGTTGAATCGCCAACAAAGGGGATATTGGCATGATTTTAGGGTGAACATTGAAAACTGCCCCAGAACCCACTTGTGATTTTTCTTAAAAAATACCTCTTTCTCCTGCTTGCTTTTCTGGCTTTGGGACTTTCTGCTGCCTGCTATTTTATGGCTAATCAGGGGTCCATTAGCGCTTCTGATGAGCGATACCTCAAAACAGTTCAGCATCGGGTTCAACAGGAATTAACACAAAGCACCGAAGAGCTACAGCAGATTTCTCAACAGTTGCAGCAAAGTCGGGATTATTCGTTTGCCAATTGCGAAATACCCACGGTTCACCCTTATTTTATTTTCCGCCACCAACGGCTGATTTACTGGTCTGATCATCGCTTTATTCCGGAAGTTGACTGCCTTGAAAGCTCATCGTATCCCTACTTTGTTTCACTCCAGCAAGGCCAGTTTCTCGTTAACCGGCTCAGGCTACCCGGTGACTCCATTGAGGTTTTTTCGCTGGTTAGTATCTACCGCTCCTACCAGAACGAAAACAATTACCTGCGTTCGACCTACAACCCAGGGTTGTTTCCGCAAGCACCAAAACAGGTAGCGGCTGGCCGTTCGCAGGAGCCTTTGCAAAACATTTACGCAGCCAATCAAGTCTTTCTCTTTTCGGTATCCCCTCCGGAGCAAGCCGCGTATTACGCGCAAACGGCACCAATTAACACCGTTATTCTGGGCCTGGTATCGGTCTTTATGCTGGGTTTGTTCTTGATTTCCACCATCAGGCAACTGCAAAAGCGGCGGAACCGTGAATTGGGTTTTATGCTACTATTGGGCTACCTGGCGCTGCTACGGGCCGTTATGCTTTATTTCAAAGTACCCTTTCTGCTGATAGAGTCTGCAATTTTTAAGCCTATTTTCTATACTTCATCTCAAGTGGCGCCTTCGCTGGGAGATCTGCTTTTGAATGCCATTTGTGTGGGTATACTAGCCTTGTACCTGGCTGTTTCCATTCACCGATTCAAACTCTATGCGTGGCTACTGCATCAACCGGAGTGGTCCAAAGGGCTTGTGTCTATTTTATTGGTTGTACTGAGCTACTTCTTGTTTTATAGCTGTTTTGTCGAATTAAGCCAGATTTATGCTCAATCGAACTTTACGCTTGATATTACTTTAAGCATAACTGTTACCTCGCTCAAGATCACCTGCCTGCTGATATTTGTAGCTATTTCGACGATTTATTTTCTTGTTCTGCATGTTTTGAGTCTGCTTTTTATCCGGTTGAACAAACGCATCCTGCCCGGTATTGGATGGCTTGTCATCGGCAGTCTGCTTGCGGGAATGTTCCTGTGGCTATGCGGCTTCCGGCCAGACTGGATTCTGATTCTCAATGGTTTGTATTACTTGATTCTTTACCGTAGCCGCTTTCCAAGAGTATTATTTGCTTTCCGCTACAAAACCTCCACTTACCTTCTGCTGGGGGCGTTTATCTGTGCTATTTTATCCACCTATGTCGTTTACAAACAGGAAACGTTAAAGGATGTCAGCAACAAACAGGAATTTGGCCAGCAGCTTCTGTCCGAAAACGATGAATTGGGTGAGTTTATGCTTCAGAAAACCCAGCAGGCTATTCAAGAGGATAACAGCATCCAGCAAACGCTGCTAACGGATACCCTGCTTGGCCGTGAGCGCATTCAGCAACGCGTTAAAAGCGCTCATCTCGACAAATACTTTGACCGCTATGATGTTGAAGTACTGTCGTTTAATGCGGAAGGGCTTCCTCTGGATAATCGGCAATTTGCTCCAGAATACCTTTATTACCAGGATAATTACCGTCGGCCGCTTTATAAAACCCAATACACCGACCTGTTCTTTATCAACGATGTTAATAATCGATTTACAAAGCAGTATATCTGTTTTATTGATATCAAACGCGGCAGCCGACCCCTCGGGCATGTAGTGCTTGATCTAAAGATGCGCAAGGACCGGCTTAAAAGCTCAAGCCTAGACCAGCTCGCCGAGCGTCAGTTTGTTCAGGCACCGGAGACATCGGCCTATAGTTACGCTGTTTTTAATAAGCAGCAGCACGTGGTGTCGAGCGTAGGTAGTTATAATTATGAACGCCGTATGCCTACGGAGCTACTGGAAACCAGTGCTTTATACGAAGACGGCGTTTCGCATCATGGCTACAAGCACATTGCGCAGCGAGGCAAGAATGGACGATTGATTGTTGTGTCCTCGCTGGCCTACCCCCTCAAAAACATCCTGGCTAATTTCTCCTTTCAATATTTGACGCTGGTTTTGTATGTACTGGGTATTATACTCGCCTACGCCATCCGGCACAGTCTGTCAAATTACCGGCTCAATTACTCCACAAAGACCCAGATTCTCTTAAATCTGGCCTTTTTTCTGCCATTGCTGCTGATTGTTGTCATTACATTAAGCGCTATCAGTTCGAATTTCGACGCAAATCAACAGAATACGTACATCAACAACACGAAGAATATTGCCTCTAATTTTCTGCCTTATATCGAGAATTTTTTGGCCGGTAAGTCCAGCAAAGCCTACATGGAGCAGGAAATGCGGAAAATTGCCCGGGGCTCAGAAATTGACATTAATCTGTTTAAGCCTAATGGCCAGCTTTGGACCTCTTCGCAGCCGTTGCTTTATGAAAGCGGGCATCTGTCGAAATACATTAATCCCAAGGCGTACCGCCATTTGATTGACGATAAAGAGAATCAGGTTTTGCTCATGGAGTCGCTCGGTACGAAGAAGTACCGGACTGCTTACGTTAGCATCAAATCAACGGACCGCAAATTGCTTGGCGTCTTAGGCGTTCCTCATTTTGATTCCCAGGCTGAGCTGGACCGGCAACTTATTGAGGTCATCTCGACCGTTTTGAGCGTTTTTACCGGACTGCTGCTCGTCTTTTTCTTTGTATCTTACTGGGCTTCAACGAGTCTAACCAAGCCACTGCAAATGATTACCCAGAAGATTCGGAGGACAAATCTGGATAAACTGAACGAACCATTACCCTGGGGATCTGATGATGAGATTGGCGTTCTGATTGCTGAATACAACAAAATGCTGTTGAAATTAGAGGAAAACAAACGGGCCTTGTCGCATAGTGAAAAACAATCAGCCTGGCGCGAAATGGCTAAGCAGGTTGCGCACGAGATCAAAAACCCGCTGACTCCCATGAAGTTAACCCTCCAGCATCTACAGCGAACGCTTCCAAAAGATAGTCAGGAAGGCCGGGGTGGCATTCAACGTACGCTAAACTCACTCCTGGACCAGATTGATAACCTGAGTGACATTGCCACTTCGTTTTCGGATTTTGCCAAAATGCCCCTCCCGAAGAACGAGCTTTTTGAAATCACTACGGTTATTAATAAAGCCGCGGATCTGTACGCCGATGACGGAAAAATCTCGCTGGAACGGAGCATTGCGCCGCATCCCGTGATGATTGTCGGTGATCGCCAGCTAATAGGCCGGATACTTACTAACCTGATTATTAATGGAATACAATCGGTGCCTATTGGCAGAAAACCCACTATTCGGTTGAAGCTGGCCGTTAATGACGGAAATATCAATATTGAGGTTAGCGACAATGGGGCGGGCATTCCGGAAGCAATCCGGACTAAGGTCTTTCTTCCTAATTTCAGCACCAAGCAAGGCGGCTCGGGCCTGGGGCTAGCCATCGCGAAACGAGGCATTGAGCATGCAGGTGGCAGCATCTGGTTTGAGACAGTGGAAAATGTGGGAACAACGTTCTTTATTTCCATTCCTCAAACCGATGCCTTGTCAGTACCACCCGTGACGAATCATAAACGCACCGTAAAGCGCTAGTTACTATTCGCCGTCAATAGTTACGTGCTTCCAATTTTCGCCAGAACGAATGCGATTCAATTGAGTGTGCGTAATGCCAAATTGCTTGGCAATCATTTTTAGCCGGTTTTTATCGTTTTTAAGCAGTTTTTTGATCATTTTCACCTTCGACTCCGTCAGCTTGTAGTTCCGGGTGCGGCGGGGCATTTCCCGGTTTAGAAGCGCTGGATTCTCGCGGTTATGCTCAATCATCTCCTCTTTAGTTACCCATTTCAGGTTCTGAAAATGATTGTTCTTTTTGTCATGGTCTAAATGAATCACATACACCAGATCCGTTTGATTGCGCTCGACAAAAAACTCTGCCACCAGTTTGTGCACGTAACGATTCAGCGTTTTCCCAGCAGTCCGAATGTTGAGTGAGTTATACCCCTGAATAACAGATCCCTTAATAATAGTCCCTTCCTTAGGCTCAGTCTGAAAACTTTTTAATCTCCCAAAATTTGAAACCTCGTAACGGGGAGGATTTTCAAGCCCGTCAAAGACAATAGCCACCCATTTCTCGTTCCAATAACTACTTGATCTCCTCTCACTCATGATTAATGCACTTTACAAAATATGGATATTTCTTCATTCATCAAGGGTATAGCCAATCATTCAACAAACGGTCAAAACATCAATTAAGCGCCTGAAACGACCTTTTTTTATTGTATATCCAAAACAGACGATGGCTTAATTTTTCGGTAAATTAGTGTAGCTACATTATATGAACAAACTTGTTTAACAAATGTTGTGAAAAACTAAACAACTTTTTTCACCGGTAAATGGCTGGCCCAATCCGTTAAAAAGAGATTGAGAACCAGATTTAATCCATCAAGGTTATAAGGATAGCTATCGATTAAACGAACATGAAAAAAGGAAAAACACTGATTATTGGCGCTTCTGAAAATCCAGATCGCTACGCCAATCGAGCCGCTCATAGCTTGTTACGATACGGACACGATATTGAAATGGTTGGCTTGCGCGAGGGCCAAATCCGATCCAACCCAATTCAAACCGGCCTACCAGAACTTTCTGATATAGAGACAGTTACTTTATACGTATCTGCAAAAAATCAGCCAGGCTACACGGAGTACATTAAGCATTTGAAACCACAACGAGTGATCTTCAATCCAGGAACTGAAAACCCAGCTTTTGAGCAGGAATTAATTCAGGAAGGGATTGAGCCCATTCATGGCTGTACATTAGTTATGTTGTCGGTTGGGGCCTACTAAGGTCTTTTCGAAAATGGTAAAGGAATCCGGCCCGGATTTTTTTACCACCTGATCAGGGCTGACGCCCACGTGAAACCACTGCCGAAAGCAGCGAGGCATACCAAATCGCCTGGCCGAACCCGGCCTTGCTCCCAGGCTTCATTTAAGGCGATGGGGATAGAAGCAGCTGTTGTATTTCCATAACGTTGAATGTTATTGATTACTTTCTCTTCCGGTAGCTTTAATTGCTGGCGAACATAGTCAGAAATCCGGATATTGGCCTGGTGGGGTACCAGCAACGAAATATCCTCCGGACTAAGTTCATTGGCTTTTAGAGCTTCCTGAATTACTTCTGTGAACCGCACAACGGCGTGTTTAAACACCGCATTGCCGTTCATAACTACATTAAAGCCTCCTTCATCCACCATCTCCTTCGTTGCTGAGCGGTTTGGGCGGCTACTACCAGGATCTTTCACGTAGAGGTCTTCGGCAAAGCGGCCATCAGCGTGCAGGTGCGTTGAAAGTATGCGATGCGCCGGATCGGAGGTTGCCTGTACTACGGCTGCCCCGGCACCATCACCAAAAATGACGGCGACACTCCGGCCCTGGTTACTTTTGTCAATCCAGGTCGATTGTATTTCTGACCCGACGACCAGAATTGTTTTGTACGTACCGGTTCGGATAAACTGATCCGCAATGGAAAGCGCATAAACAAAGCCCGAGCATTGGTCGCGAATGTCAATGACACCGATTCCATCCATACCCAGTTCACGTTGCATTAGAAAGCCAGAACCGGGAAAAAAGTAATCTGGCGTTATGGTTGCATAGACGATTAGGTCAACTTCTTTGGCCGTCACGTTAGCCCGTTCAAGGGCCATGCGCGAAGCAGCGGCAGCCATACTGGCGTTGGTGTCTTTTCCGTACGTGAAATACCGGCGTTGCTGAATCCCTGTCCGTTCCTGGATCCACTCATCAGAGGTTTCCATGTACTGGGTCAAATCTTCATTCGTAATCACATTATCGGGAACATAATAACCTAAGCCCGTGATGGTTGCATACTTCATAATACTCCGTTACTAAAAAACCTCACTAAGGTACTAGTCATTAATGAGATTTTTAACTAATTCAATTAAGCAATTTTATACGGAAACGTCAATGAAAATGGATAAGATTTAGCCATGAGTTTTGTCAGCTTGTTTTATGAGCGGGTTATGCAAAGCTGTCACTAGCAGATTCAGAATTTCTTTTCAGAGAAGAAAGTCAATTCTGCAACAAGCTTTCCAGCGATTAAAGGAAGTAGACTCATCCCTCGGCCAAAAATAAACTGCTCTTGCGGCTAAAAGCTATCTGTTCACTACTTTTTACCTATAAGTGACAAAAGGATATACAGTAAAATAATCAGTGGTACGGCTGCGAATTGCAAAAACAGTAAGAGCAGGGCCGACGTAATCAGAAAAATATATTTAATCCGGTTCTCCTGCCAGCCAAATGATTTAAATTTCAAGGCAAATAGGGGCAGTTCGGCAACGAGCATAAACGAAAAAACAATCAGAAACCCTAGCGTAATATCATTCTGCCACCACGAATTAAATTGCGGCTGATAATGGGCCATTAGCGGAAAAGAGGCAATCATCAGGCTATTTGCTGGCGTTGGAACCCCAATAAACCCTTCAGCTTGACGCGTGTCAATGTTAAAATTGGCCAGACGTAAGGCCGATAAAATGGTAATCAAAAAAGCCACGTATGCCACGTCGCCCCATCCCTGTTGCAGGCAAAGTTGAAAGACCAGTATCGCCGGGAGAAGGCCGAAGGTTACCATGTCGGCCAGGGAGTCTAATTCTTTACCGAATGGTCCCGAAACCCGGACCATTCGAGCCACAAAACCATCGCCAAAATCCAGAATGCCAGCCGCAATCATAAGCCATGCCGCTGTAACCAAGTCATTGCGCAAAGCCAGCACTACGGCAATGGACCCGCACAGCAGGTTGCCACAGGTCATGGCATTGGGCACGTGTTTTAAAAGAGACTTCAAGAAGGTAGGCTTTTGGTGGATATTATTCGTTTACAAACGGATTTGACCGCTTTTCCTGGCCAATGGTCGTTGGCTGCATATGCCCGGCATAGACTGTATAATCATCCGGTAGCGTATAGAATTGGGTTCGGATGCTATTTTCCAGCGTTTCAAAGTCACCAAAAGGCAGATCGGTACGCCCAATACTACGGCGAAATAACACATCGCCTCCAATGACATACCGCTCCGCGTGATTGATAAAAGCCACGTGCCCCGGTGCATGGCCCGGCACGAAAACAACGTCAAAGGTGGTGCTCCCAAAGTTAATCTTCTCGCCCTCATGCAAGTATTCGTCTACTTCGGCAGGATCGTAGCCCCGAAGCCCAAACATCGCCATTCGCGCAGGCACATCGTTGAAAATAGGCAGATCCTTCTCGTGCAGGTACATTTTTACGCCATATTTCCGCTTGACGAATGCACAGCCAAACACGTGATCCAAATGCGCATGAGTGAGTAACAAGTACTTTATTTTCAGCCTTTTCTCTTCAATAAAGCGTGCCAGTTCTTCTTTCTCATGCTGTTCGTAACAACCCGGATCAATTACAACTGCTTCGCTCGTTGCGTCATCGGCTACTACATATGTATTTTCCTGAAAGGGCGAGAAAACAAAAGAATGTACCATAGCGCAAAAGTAAGAAGTATCCTGGAATCTTACTCGCGCTTATTTTCTTCGTTATAGAATATAAATAAATCTGTCTTGACAGGCTGGTAGCCCAACATACGCACCATGTTCGTGATCTGGCCCCGGTGGTAAGTTCCGTGGTTAGCCACATGATTAATGGTTTGCCACAGCGGCACTGTGTAGGTATCACCCGTTGAAACTGCTATAAACGTTACGGTTTCCTCCAACCGAGCTGTCAAATCAGCCTGAAAATAGTGCTCAATTTTCTCTTGAATGGGCCGCCAGATTGCTTCTATCGATCCTACAGTACTTGTATCCCAATCAGCTGGAATAGTCACTTTAGAATTACCCTGCCAGCGATTCAGCCACATCCAGTCTGAGATAAGCAAATGCGTAATTGTCAGTTTTAGAGACGGAAAACTTCCGCCCAGATGCTGCTCAAATTCACTGGTTGATAATGATTTAACCTGGTCAAACGTGTTCCGATTGGCCCAGTTATGATAGGCAATAAGACTGCTGTAACGATCCATACCCCCTTCTAAATAGCTTTATAAAAGTAGAAATACAGTAGGTTTTTTATGCAAATCCATTTTCTGACTTTTCCATTCGCGAATAGAAAGAGTGCGGATAACTTCGTCCGGCGCCGTTACGTTACTGGCAATGCAAAGCCTCGTTTCAGCCTGACAGTTGGCGAGAATATCCTGCAACAAATGGTTGTTCCGGTACGGCGTTTCCATAAAAATCTGCGTTTGCTGCCGTTGCTGGGCTTCTTTTTCCAGGTGACGAAGCACCCGAACTCGGTCGTTGCGGTCGATGGGCAAATAGCCATGAAAAACAAAGGACTGCCCACTCATGCCCGAAGCCATCAGGGCCAGCAAAATCGACGAGGGACCAACCAGAGGCACTACTTTCCAGCCCCGCTGGTGAGCTAGTCGCACGGCCACCGCCCCCGGATCAGCCACGCCCGGACAGCCTGCTTCCGACAATACGCCCGCATTACGGCCTTGTTTTGTCAGGCTGTCGAGTTGCTGGCGGGTTTCGGCTTCTGGCGTATCTTTGTGCAATTCGTGAAACGTCAGTTCATCAATTACCTGCCCCGTTTTCAGGCCACTGATGGCGCGCCGGGCCGTGCGCGCGTTCTCTACGAAATACGTACTGGTCTGGCTGATAACGTCCCGAATGGATAAAGGCAGCACCTGCTCAGCCGTTCCTTCAGCGAGCAAGGTTGGAATAAGATAAAGCGTTGGCATCAGGACTCTAGAAAACGGCTTAATACCTTCACAAACTCCTCTGGTTTCTCGGCCTGAACCCAATGCCCGGCACCTTCGATGGTTTCGAGCGTAACATTAGGAAATAGCTTCTGGATGATGTCAATATCTTCATCCCGAATGTAGCCTGATTCACTGCCTCGAATAAACAAAGTTGGCTCGGTAACCGTACGCGCATGAAGTAGCTCTTCGCCAACGCCGTGAATCTCGCGGCTAATTACATCCAGGTTCAATCGCCAGTCGAATTGTCCTTTTTCGTTGCGATAAAGGTTTTTCAACAGGAATTGTCGGACTGCTGGAATCGGTTCATACTCACTGAGTAAGTCATCCGCTTCGCTGCGGCTTTTGATACTTTCCAGCGGAATGGCATCCAGGCCGCGCAGAATTTCGCCGTGGTGGACCGGGTAAAACTTTGGGGCAATGTCAACCACCACCACTCTACTGAATAGATCCGGGTAGTCCATGGCAAACTGCATAACCACTTTCCCGCCCATTGAATGCCCGATCAAAACGGGTTTATCCAATTGATGTTCCCGAATGAATTCGGCTAAATCCGACGCCATCGATTCATAATCAAACACATCACTGCGCGGCGACCGCCCATGATTCCGCTGGTCAACCAGAAAAACACGGTGGTTATTATCCGCAATAGACTTGGAAATGGTCAGCCAGTTATCAGACGAACCAAAAATGCCGTGGAGAATAATAATTGGGGTGCCAGCTTCTCCTACCTGGCGGTAATAAAGTTTCATAGCAAACAGTAAAAGATGGCCAAAAAGAAGCAGGAACAGCGCCCGCTTATCTCCGTCCTTCTTGTCAAACTACATAAATAACATTTTCCCGCTTTTCTACCAACTGCCCGATAGACGTTAGTTTCAAGTTGTTTTCGTATGCAACCTGTTCAAATTCCGAGGCGCTACCGGGTTCAATGGCAATTAACAAGCCACCGTTAACCTGCGGGTCAGCCAGGATATAACGTTGTTCTTCCGTCATAGCACCGACTTTATGGCTATATCCATCCCAATTTTTATGCGTACAATCAGGAATGGTGCTATAGCTCAGGTAGTTTTCGAGCCCTGGCAATTGAGGAATTTTGTCAAAATGAATCTCGGCACTCAAGCCGCTGGCTTCCGCCATGCCCACCAAATGGCCCAACAGGCCAAAAGAGGAAACATCCGTTAAGGCCTTCACATACGGCAACTTACCCAGCACAATTCCAAAGCGATTGAGCTGCGCCATCTGTTCAATCGCCAAGCCTGCCTGTTCTGGCAAAAGCACGCCTTGTTGCTGCGCCGTATTCAGGATGCCGGTTCCCAGTGGTTTCGTCAGATAAAGACAGCAGCCCGCCGTTCCGGTATTGTTTTGTTTAATTCGGTTCAGGCGCGTTCTGCCCGTCACGGCCAGGCCAAAAATAGGCTCCGGACTTTCAATACTATGGCCACCCGCCAGCGGAATTCCCGCCGCCGCGCAGGTCTCCCGCGCCCCGGCCAATACTTGCCCTGCCAGTTCAGGCGGTAACTTATCCAATGGCCACCCCAAAATAGCAACGGCCATGATTGGTTCGCCCCCCATTGCATATACATTGCTAATCGCATTGGCAGCTGCGATGCGCCCAAAGTCGGCGGCATCATCCACGATTGGCGTGAAAAAGTCGGTTGTGCTGATGATCGCCTCGCCGTTGCCTAATTCCATGATGGCGGCATCGTCGCGGCTGTCGTTGCCAACGAGTAAATTGGCGTAATTGGCCCCAATGACAGGCGAAGTGCTATCTGCTCCGTGTAATATTTTGGCCAATACATCAGAAGAAATTTTGCATCCGCTGCCGGCAGCGGTGCTATATTGAGTAAGTTTATAGGTCTCAGTTTGTGTTATCATTTGCTGGCGAAGTCTGGTTGTTCTTTCAGATATCAGATTCTAGTTACGGAGAAAATATCATTAATCCAAGTTAGCCGACGCTTTATTAGCCTCTGGATCAAGACGAAATGGCCCGATTCAGCCTTATTTTAGGCACAGCTTTCAACTTCATTTCATTCTTTAATTTGGACTCGTAAGACTGTCTGCCATGTTGAACACTCTTTTTTTAAAACCTGATAGTAAGTTATAAACTTGAGCAGCTTTGAGAAAAGGTGCCATTCACGACAATAAAAAGAGTGTTTATCCGGCTCAGAGAGAGGTTAATCGGAAAAAGATAGAGCTGCGGGGAATAAAAACTTAAGTTTGTTACATCGGAAAGAAACGCCACTTACCACATAAACACTACTGAAATGGAAAATCGTGACCCCCAACTCTGGAAGCAAGCGAAAGCCCGTGCAGGTTTTAAAATTCACCTGCGCTCATACCTGATTGTCATTAGTTGCTTATGGGCTATATGGCTGCTAACGAGCCTGTTATTCTCGAATGGCCGCTGGAACGGCTTTCATTACCCCTGGCCTATCTGGGCGATGCTGGGTTGGGGAATTGGCCTTGCCTCCCATTATTTCACCGTTTACCACGGCCAGGGAGAAAACAATCTGGCAGAACGCGAATATGAGAAATTACGTCAGAAACGGGCTTGATTGAGCACTGGAAGGCGCGAAGAACGATACAAAACAGTACTCGTTCTTCGCGCCCCGTGATTTATACGGCAACAGGTGCCTTTATGGTCGGGTAAGGATTATAATTTTCCAGCGAAAAATCTTCGTATTTAAAGTCAAAAATGGACTTTACCGATGGATTCAAGCGCATGTTTGGCAGCTCCCGTGGCTCCCGGGAAAGCTGTAAATCAACCTGCTCCAGGTGATTCAGGTAGATATGGGTATCGCCCCCGGTCCAGATAAATTCGTGCGCTTCGTAGCCGCATTCCTGCGCAATCATCATCGTCAGCAAGGCATAGGACGCAATGTTGAACGGAACACCCAGAAAGACATCGGCACTGCGCTGATAAAGCTGGCAGGAAAGTTTTCCGTCGGCTACGTAAAATTGAAAAAAGGCGTGACAGGGCGGCAGCGCCATGTGGGGCACATCCGCCGGGTTCCAGGCTGAAACAATAATCCGGCGCGAATCAGGCTTGTTTTTCAACTGATTCAGCACATCCTGCAACTGATCAATCGTCCGGCCATCGGGCGCTTGCCAGCTTCGCCACTGCTTTCCATACACATCACCCAGGTTTCCATTTTCGTCCGCCCATTCGTCCCAAATACGTACCCCGTTGTCATTCAAATATTTAATATTGGTTTCGCCTTTAATAAACCATAGCAATTCGTGAATAACCGACTTCAGGTGAATTTTTTTGGTCGTAACCAGCGGAAAGCCTTCTCGCAAATCGAAGCGCATCTGGTGGCCAAAAACACTGATGGTTCCGGTGCCCGTGCGGTCGGTTTTCCGCGTGCCGTTTTTCAGAATATGCGTGAGTAAGTCGTGGTATTGCTGCATAGAGGAAATCAAATTCGAGTGGCCAGTTGACCAATCGCAAAATTATCAAAAAAGAAAGAACCCTTCACCGATCAGCAAAGGGTTTTCTACTAATTTCTAGTCCTGATTAAGCGGCTTCGATGGTCAACGAATAGGTTATCTGAGCCGTTGGACGAATTTGCGCCGTGGCGGAACAGTACTTGTCCATCGATAAGTCGATAGCCCGACGCGCTTTGTCTTCGCTGATATCGCCCTTCAGGATATAATGCAAATTGATGGTTGAAAATGGCGCTGGATTCACATCCAACGGACGCACTCCTTCAACGGTAATGCGGAAATCGTCGATGCGTTGCCGTTGTTTATTTAAAATCAGAATCACGTCGATGGCGCTGCAACTCGCTAACCCCATCAGCAAGAGTTCCATCGGACGAGCACCCGCGTTATGGCCACCAATGTCAACAGCACCGTCGATATGAATGGGAACATCCGACAAACCCGTGGCTTCAAAATGAAAGGCATCATCTACCCGATTCAATTCTACCTTCATTGTTTTCGTTTTTGGTGCGTCGGTGGGTTGATTGTTTGTTGTCATTTTTTCGTTATGATAGTATGCATGCTGACTACCAGCTTGGTTCTTTGGTACAAATTACGTAATTTCACTAAAATAAATTCCTGACAATCATGTCGGACCGCCTCTTTGACATCAAAAATGACCGCCGGCTAAGTGTTTATTTATACCGCGCCGGATTTGGCTTCTGGTTACTTTATATCCTCATGGGTGCTCGTTTCCTGCAAGAGCTCCAGACGTATCGCAGCGACTGCGGTGTCTTTTCTTTTTTCCTGATGGTTATGGCCTTATCAACATCGATGTACTATGACTACCACCATCATCCTTCCGATTTTGAGCAGAAAAAGAAATGGTTGGTTGCTGGCTACCTGGTACTAGGCGGATTGGTTTACTTTTTCATTCTAGGGAACAAAATACCTTCGCTGGCTCACGTCCTGCCTTAGCATTTTATCATTGTATTATTTTTCGTTGCCATTTTTCCATCTGAGTACTGCTCGCCGGATGAGTGGCGCGGCCTGAAAGGCAAAAACGGAATAGTCTGTTCGTCAGCTATTCCGTTTTTGCTTTTATAACTCTCGTTTCTCTTCTTCTGCTGGGGAACGAAGCACGTTGGTAATCTCGTTGAGGCGCTCCATTTTCTGCACAAAATCCCCTTTCAGGCGATTGCGGATTGTCTGTAAATTATCCAGCGTTTCCTGCAAACTCTCGGGCAAAATGGCTTCCAGAACTTCCCGAAACCGCTTGGCAAAGGTCGGCGACTTCCCGTTAGTTGATATGGCAATTTTCAGATCCCCTTTCCGAACCACGGAACTGAGGTAAAAATCGCATAAATCAGGAGTATCGGCCACATTAACCAGAATCCGTCTAGCTTTGCACTCCTGCTGCACCTGAAGATTTACCGCCTTGTCGTTTGTCCCGGCAATAACCAGGTCTTTGTCGGTTAAGTAGCTCGAATCGTACGAGTCCTTGATTAGCGTCAGGTTGGCGTTCTGGCTGGCCAGTTCAACGATTTCCGCGCGAATTTCCGGAGCAACGAGCGTAATGGGCGCTTCCGGAGCGTTGGCGAGCAAAGCCGTTAGCTTTTCCAACCCGACATAACCGCCGCCCACAACGAGCGTTTGCAATTTTTCAATTTTGACAAAAATCGGAAATAAGGTATTCATCGCTGGATACTGATCATTTCCTGCAAATCTACTAATGATTCATTTCTTAAAGCAGCCACTTCGCCAACTACAATAATGGCGGGGTTACCAATGTTGGTTTGTGCCACAATGTCAACAATCGTTGAAACCTGGCCTACGGCTACTTTTTCTTCTGGTAAGGAGCCGTTCTGAATAATAGCTACGGGCGTATCGGCCTTGCCACAGGCTTCGAAAACGTCCATGATTTCCGCCAGTTTGTGCATGCCCATCAAGACAACGACCGTTGCCGTTGATCGAGCCGCGAAACGCAAGTCCTGCGAAAACTGACCGTTTTTGGTGGTTCCGGTCACAACCCAGAAGGATTCGCTCAGCCCCCGCGTGGTCATGGGAATACCAGCCAAGGCGGGCACTGCGTAGCTTGACGACAAGCCCGGTATCACATTGATTTCAACCCCATGCTGCCGGGCATACTCCAACTCTTCATAACCCCGCCCAAATACGAACGAATCGCCGCCTTTCAGCCGAACAACGTGCCCGTAGTTTTTGGCATAATGCACAATCAGCGGGTTAATTTCTTCCTGCACACACGAATACGCGCCCAAGCGCTTACCAACATATACTTTCAATGCGTCGGGGCGACAATGTTCCAGTAAATCAGGGTGCACTAGCGCATCGTACATGACCACATCGGCCTGTTGCAACGCCTTAATTCCCTTTACCGTGATCAAATCCGGATCGCCCGGTCCAGCGCCAACGAGTGTTAATTTCATCATTTTATTACAAAGCTTTTCGGCTCCACATCCGCCTTTTGGAATTAACTGTCTTTTGCCATGCTCAATTCCTGCAAATCAGGTAATCCTACCAGCGCAATCTGCTGCTGGCGGTACGCTTTAACCTGAATCAAAAAGGCATTGGCCAGCTCCGTAAACTGCTGAGCAAAGCTTTCGGATGGTTCGTTTTTATTGATACTGAAAACCAGCGTTTTGAATGCGCCTTCTTCCGTGTGGAAGCCCGGTTCATTCAGGAAATTTTTGTCGAAATCACTAACAATGCCGTGCTGGGTATTGGTCGGAACTTCTTTCGTCATCAGAGCTGCTTTGGCGCTGGTGATAACGACGTTGTAGGCATGGTAGATTGCGTCGGCCCAGCGGCTGTCGGCTTGTGCTTCCCAGGCCCAGTTTATTTTTTCTTCGGCTTCGGTCAGGGTCGTTGCCACCAGGTCAATCATAACGCCTGCGCATTCGCCAACCCCGATTTCGGTTACAAATTGTTCCGTATGATCCCAGTCGATAAAGTCGTCCTGCGTGAGCGTTTTCAGATCGGCCAACGGCTTCAGCAACGTGTAGAAATAATTCTTGCCCTGACGCGCGTAATAATCGCTGTAATATTCCCCTTCAAAGGCGTTGGTATCGTAGTCGTTAAGCAGCACCCGCAAAGACTCCGGTCCCCGCTTGGTTGGCACTTTGATTACTTTATCGGCAATCAGACCTTCCCCTTTTCCGTTGAAGCCACCACCCAGCAGCACCTGCAAGGCAGGCAGTACGTAAGCGCCGCTTTTCAGCGAGCTGCCCTGATACCCGATATTGGCCACGCTGTGTTGACCGCAACCGTTCATACAGCCCGAAATCTTAATTTTGATATCGTTATTATAAATCAGGTCGGGAAATTCCTGCTTCATCATTACTTCCAGCGCCCGCGTAATGCCGTAGCTGCTCGAAATAGCGAGGTTACAGGTATCCGTACCGGGGCAAGTCGTAATGTCAGCCGTGGTATCGAAGCCCGGATCGGCAAGACCCAAAGCGTTCAGGCTTTCGTACAGCGCCGGTAAGTTTTCAGGACGGACAAACCGTAGTTGATACCCCTGGTTGACCGTCACCCGGATGTCGTCGGCTGCGTAATTCTTTACGATTTGGGCCAGTGCCCGCGCCGTATTGGCATGCATATCGCCCAACAAAACCCGAAGCTGCACCGCATACCAGCCTTTTTGTTTCTGTTCGAAAACGTTGGTACGCAGCCAGGCGTTGTAGTTTTCATCCTCGCTTAAATCGGCACTCACAGTTGGGGCATCTCCGCTTCCATCGGGCAGGCTCGCTTCGAAGCCCTCGGTGTCAATCGCAAATTCTTTATTTTTCAGCGCCAGTCGCTCTTCCTCAACGCGTCTCAAAAACTCTTCCAGCCCAATATCCTGCAGCAGAAACTTCATCCGGGCTTTGTGCCGACGGTTGCGTTCGCCGTAGCGATCAAAAACGCGAATCACGCCTTCCGTGAAGGGAATAATTTTGTCTTCTTCCAAAAACTCAAACGCCGTTTCTGCCGAGTAAGGTTGAGCCCCTAAGCCACCACCTATCACGACCTTAAAGCCCCGTTTGCCGTCCTGAATCCGGGGAATCAGGCCCACATCGTGCATGTAGGTATACGCCGAATCTTTATCGCTGGAAGAAACAGCAATTTTGAACTTCCGACCCATTTCCTGACAAATTGGATTCCGCAGGAAATAATCAAAAATACGGTAGGCGTAAGGCGTAATGTCAAACAGTTCATCAGGGTCAACACCCGCTTTGGCTGAACCCGTCACGTTCCGAACGGTATTGCCGCAGGCCTCCCGTAACGTAATTCCGGCGTCTTCCAATTCGGCCCAGAGCTGGGGCGTATCGGCCAGTTTAACAAAGTGAAGCTGAATATCCTGCCGCGTTGTAGCGTGTAGGTTTCCCGTAGCGTATTTATCCGACAAATCGGCAATGCGGGTTAATTGATCAGCGGTGAGGCGTCCGTGGGGCAATTTAATCCGGATCATCTGCACCCCCGGCTGCCGTTGTCCATAAACCCCTCTTGCCAGACGGAATTTCCGAAAATGTTCATCGGTCATTTCACCGGACGAAAACACATTTATTTTTTTCTGTAAATCCAGAATATCGCGTTGCGCCGCTGAGCTAACGTTATCGGTGAATTGAAAGGACATAGGTTATATAAATTAATATTCTCTATCGAGTTAGTAAACTAATCAATCTAAAGAAAGTGCCAGCGGCAGGCTGGCACAGTCGGAAATTTAGTCTTATACAAAAGTAACCCGTATTCCGTTCCACCGAGCAAAGTACGCTTTACTTTTGATTATTGCTTATTACTTCAGGTTATGGATAGGGGTTATGGATAGGATTATAAATAAACAGTAGTTCGACTGAGGAGGTTATACACATACTTAACACCAACGGTATGAAAAAGGGAGGATGGGTTGCGCTATTGTTACTGCTTATCGGCGCTTTAGGCGCTTACGTCTGGTACCAGCGCCAAAAAGAAAAGGCGTCCCAGGAGCCCTACGGAACCGCTCTTAAGCCTCGCCTCGAACTAAGCAAGTTTGAAATCACCGACATTGCCGACGATGCAGTCAGCATAAATATGAAGATGCTGATTGACAATCCTTTGCCGGTGTCGTTCAAGGCGCGGGAGCTTGATTACGCCTTTTACATCGATACAACCCTGATTTCTAAAGATTTATACAAAAAAGCCATTGAAATAGAATCCTCTGATAGCAGCTTGGTTACGTTGCCGGTCAAGGTATTCATGAAGCGTACAAACAACTTGTTGAAAGAGTTAGAACAACGGGGCGTGGATAGCGTTGATTATCGAGTTCAGGCTACGTTTGCCATGGATGTACCCGTGTTGGGCGAGCGCACGTTTAAAGTTGAAGGCAAAAAGCGCCTTCCTGCCCTGCGGTTACCCAAGGTCAAGGTGCAGGATATTGACTGGGGCAAAATAAGCTTCAAGGAAACGGATTTGGCGGCCAAAGTCGAGATTACCAACCCGAATGTTTTTCCCATTCACTTTACGGATACCCACTACAAAGTCCTAATCGATGAGGATTTGGTCGCGGAAGGATCGCAGCCTGAACCGATCATTATTCCAAAAAATTCGACCCGGCCCGTTGTTTTTCCGGTAACGCTCAAGCCCGGCAAATTTGATAATGTGGCCTGGAAAGCCTTGTTTAAGAAGAAAAAGACTTCCTACCTGATCGAGTTTCGGAGTAAACTGGTTAGCCCCGATGGCAATAGCGCTTTTGATAAAAGCCAGCTGGTGAGCCAAATTAAAGGTACGCTAGCCGACTTGAAGAAGAAGTAAGCAACAATCCAGCTTTGCGTTCTCGGCTTTCGGCAAAAAAAGTGTTTCTTTACTCGTTAATTCCGAAACTAAACGAATCGGCTCCCTTCGAGTAACGAGTTTTTATGAATTTTAAACGGTTTCTTCCTCACCTGATTGCCGTCATCGGGTTCGCTATTCTGGCCGTACTGTATGCCTCGCCAGTACTGAACGGCAAACGCCTTAACCAACACGACATCATTCAGTCAGTATCCGCTGCCCGCGAGATTGTCGAATATAAAAAACAAACCGGCGAACATTCGTGGTGGACCAATAGCATGTTCGGTGGGATGCCTTCGTTCATGATTGCGGCGGAGTATCCAACGAGTCTGACTACCAAATTAGGTCAATACATCAACCTGCTACTGCCTGATCCGGCCAACTACATTTGGTTGCTGATGCTGGGTGGTTATGTGCTGATGCTGGCGCTGGGCACCAACGTCTGGCTCTCGGCCTTAGGCGCGGTTGCGTACGGATTGGCCTCGTATCACCTGCTGAGTCTGGAAGCCGGTCACGTTTCGAAAGTGCTGGCCATTGCCTACGCACCGGGCGTTTTAGCCGGAGCGATTTTGGCACTGCGCGGACGCTACATCGCGGGTGCCGCCTTAACCGCCTTGTTTTTAGGCTTGGAACTCTACGCCAACCACATCCAGATTACGTACTATCTGGCCATTGGAATGGTGATTTACATTGTTTTAGAAAGCGTTCGGGCCATTCAGAAAGGGCAAATGCGTCATCTTTTGCTGGCTGGAGGAGCCCTCGCCGCCGCCGCCCTGATTGCCGTAGGGACCCATACAACCCGCCTCTGGAGCGCTGCTGACTACGCAACGGTTACGCAGCGTGGTAAAGCCGAACTCACCCTCACGCCACCCTCCGCAGGCGCTGCCTCCACGACGACCGACGATGCTACTCCCAAAGATGGCTTAGGCAAAGAATACGCCTTTCGCTGGAGCTACGGCAAATCCGAGACGCTTACCTTGCTGATTCCCAGCTTTGTGGGGGGCTCCAGCATGGGCTCACTGTCCACCAGTTCGGAGACGTATAAGAAAATGGTTGGTATCGGCATCGACCCAAATATGGCCGAGCAATTTGTCCGGCAACTCCCGCTTTACCACGGTGACCAGCCCTTGACGGGTGGACCGGCCTACGCGGGCGCTATCGTGATTTTCCTGTTTATTTTAGGCTTATTCACCGTACGTGGCCCACTGAAATGGTGGGCGCTGGCCACTACCTTGCTGTATATTATCTGGGCGTGGGGTAAGAATTTCCCGGCGGTCAACTACGCTTTTTTTGATTATTTCCCTGTCTTTAACAAGTTCCGGGCGGTAACGATGGTCTTGTCGCTGGCCCAGATTCCGATGGTCGCGCTGGGCATTGTGGCCCTGAAACAAATTCTGGATAAAAAAATCCCAACTAAAGACGTCAATCGCCCCTTACTGATTAGTCTGGCGCTAACAGGGGGCTTGTCGCTGCTGCTGGCCATTGCTCCTACCGTGTTTATTAACTTCCGGGGCGCTGGCGATGATAATTTTGTGGCTAGCCTCGAACAGGGTTTGCAAAGCAAAGATTTGGCCAATCAAATCCTGATGGCCATGATTGACGACCGCGTTGGTCTGTTGCGCGGGGATGCCTTCCGGTCTGCCGTCTTGATTTTATTGGCTGGCGGTCTTATCTGGCTGTATCTGCGGGATAAAGTGAAGCCGGTCGTTATTTATCCGGCTCTATTGGGCCTGATGATTTTCGATTTGTTTGGGGTTGACAAGCGCTACCTGAATAATGACGATTTTGTGAGTAAAAGCGCCATTCAGCAAACGCTGGAACCTTCGCCAGCCGACCAGCAGATTCTAGCCGACAAGGACCCTAATTTCCGGGTGCTTGATGTAACTACGGATTTCATGAGCGATGCGCGCGCTTCCTATTTCCATAAGTCTTTGGGGGGATATCACGCGGCAAAAATCCGGCGCTACGAAGAACTGGTGACGTTCCAGATTTACCGCAACAATCAGAATGTCATCAACATGCTCAACACAAAATACCTGATTAGTCAGGGTCAACCTGCTCCCGGCCAACAACAGGCAGGTGCACCTGTTGCCCAATTGAATCCGAATGCCTTGGGCAACGCCTGGTTTGTAAGTGAGTATAAGATTGTTCCCGATGCCAATGCCGAAATGACGGCCATGAATACGCTTGATCCAAAGAAAACCGCCGTGGTAGATCAGCGCTTCAATGAACAACTCAAAGGTTTGACCATCCAGGCCGATTCGGTGGCAAATAACATCCGACTGACGAACTACAAGCCCAACGAGCTAACTTACGAAAGCAACGCCACAACGGAACAACTGGCCGTTTTTTCGGAGATATACTACAATGTGCGCGATGAGTGGAAAGTGACCATCGACGGCAAAGAGGTTCCGCACCTCCGCGCCGACTACGTATTACGAGCCTTGCGCGTACCCGCTGGAAAACATATCATTGTCTTCCGCTTCGATCCGATTTCGGTTTCTGCCGGTAAAACAGTAGACCTGATCAGCTCGGTGCTACTCCTGGCGTTTATCGGTCTGGCTATATTCACGGAGAACCGCCGCAAAGCCTAAAAATGGGGCAGGTACGGTTTCATCGCCGTCCTGCCAAATTACCCCTACTACCGCGAACAAGTCGCTTTTCCTTGCTGTTAATAGAGGACAAATTGCCTTTATCTGACTATGGAAAGCGCACCGCAGGATCCTACCAATTCAAAGCTCGACCGCATCGTTGAAGCGCGCATGAAGCTCAAGCGCCGGTTTGAGCAAGACATGGAAAACACCCCTTCCATGGCGGATGATAAACCGCTGGGCAAGGGGCCAACCAATCGGCATGGGATGCCACAAATTCCCAAAAGCCAGACAGTTACTAAGAAATGGCCGGTTCTTGATCTGGGGTACCATCCCAATATTCCGCTAGACAAATGGCAACTAAATCTGGATGGGGAGATCGAAAATCCAACCCGATTGAAATGGGCCGATTTCATGGCGTTACCCCAAACCAACGACGTGAGTGACTTTCACTGCGTCACTACCTGGTCGCAGTTGGATATGTCCTGGGTCGGTGTTCGCTTCGCCGATCTGGCTGCTTTAGTCATGCCGAAGGACACGGCTACGCACGTCATGTGCTACGGCTATGATGGATACTGCACGAATTTGTCGTTGGTAGAAGCATTAAAGCCCGACGTTTTGCTAGTGCATACGTTTGATGGGCAACCGCTTCCCCTTGAACACGGTGGCCCCGTGCGCATGATTACGCCCCAGCTTTACGCTTGGAAAGGTTCGAAGTGGATTAAGCGGATTGAATTTCTGGCGGGGGACAGCAAAGGTTTTTGGGAAGAGCGGGGCTATTCCAACACGGCTTATCCGTGGCGGAACGACCGTTATAGCAAATAAAAAAGCATAAAACAGGCGCGCTATAGAAGCGCGCCTGTTACTGAAAACCACTTATTTTTTAAACACTTTCAGGCCTTTAATTACCCGGCCATCCTTCTTCACCGAAAGAATATAAAACCCTGTTTTTAAAGACGATACCGGTAGCACCACACGCTGTCCATCAACTGCGTGGGGCGTTACTGGCGTTTCATATCCCGTTGGTGAAGCAATTGCATAACCCAGTTCCGACGGATTAAACGCCGCTGGAATGGTTACCGTGATTTTATCTTCCACGGGATTCGGATAGCTCAACCAGTTTCCTTCGGCGTCCGTTGCTTTTTCTTCAGCAGGGGCAGCAACCCGGCCTCCACTTGGCGAACAGGTATAGCTTTTTGTTGAGGTAGTCAGAAAACGATCGGAACCCGCATATTTAGCGGTCATAGTGTGCCCCCCTGGCGTCCGGTATTGAGTAGGTATCTGGAAACTAAAGCCGTGCAGACCGTTGTCACCCAATACACCCGCCAGATCTGACCGATACTGATTGGCGAAAACAGTGGTCACTAATCTACCGTCAATATACAAATCCACGCTGATGGACTGATTCAAGCGCCCCCGATCAGCGGCCCAGCCCGAGGCCGTGGTGCAACCCGCCTGGTCCAAGTGCCCCTCTGGATTCACATATGCCGTGGTGGGCGGTGGGTTCGTCGGTGGTGGCGTGGTACCTGCCGGACTAATCGTCAGCACAAAGGTGGTCTGCACCGAGAGGTTGCCCGAGTCAGTGGCCTTCACCGTCACAGTCGAGGAGCCCGCCGTGGTGGGTGTACCGCTGATGCTCAACCCACTGGCCGAAAGCCCCGCTGGCAAGCCTGTGATCTGGTAGGTGGTGATGTTGTTCTGGGCATCCGAGAAGGTGCTGTTGGGAATGGCGTACGAATACCCCACCCCCACCACTCCTGCCTGAGCCGGAATAGCCTGAGCTACGGTAGGAGCCGTGTTGGCAGGCGGAGGCGTACTGCCACCGGCACAGCTATAGGTCTTGCTGGCGGTGCTCAGCAACCGATCCGAACCTGCATACTTCACCGTCAGGGTGTGGGTGCCCCCAGTCTGGAACTGGGTCGGGATCTGGAAGCTAAAGCCGTGTAGACCGTTATCGCCCAGGTGCGTTGCCAGATCCGACCGAAGCAGATTGGCCAGTACCGTGCCCGCCAGGGTGCCATCTACATACAAATCCACACTGATAGACTGGTTCAAGCGTCCCCGATCAGCCGCCCAGCCCGAAGCCGTGGTGCAACTCGCCTGATCCAAGTGCCCCTCTGGATTCACATATGCCGTACTGGGCGGCGGGTTGGTTGGCGGGGGATTCGTCGGTGGTGGCGTGGTGCCCGCCGGACTAATCGTCAGCACAAAGGTGGTCTGCACCGAGAGGTTGCCCGAGTCGGTGGCCTTCACCGTCACGGTCGAGGAACCCGCCGTGGTGGGTGTGCCGCTGATGCTTAAGCCACTGGCCGAAAGCCCCGCTGGCAAGCCCGTGATCTGGTAGGTAGTGATGTTGTTCTGGGCATCCGAGAAGGTGCTATTGGGCACCGAATACGAGTACCCCACCCCTACAACTCCTACCTGAGCCGGAATGGCCTGAGCTACGGTGGGAGCCGTGTTGGTATTAGTCGGAGGCGTGCTGCCACCGGCACAGCTATAGGTCTTGCTGGCGGTGCTCAGCAACCGATCCGAACCCGCATACTTCACCGTCAGGGTGTGCGTACCCCCAGTCTGGAACTGGGTCGGGATCTGGAAGCTAAAGCCGTGTAGACCGTTATCGCCCAGGTGCGTTGCCAGATCCGACCGAAGCAGATTGGCCAGTACCGTGCCCGCCAGGGTGCCATCTACATACAAATCCACACTGATAGACTGGTTCAAGCGTCCCCGATCAGCCGCCCAGCCCGAAGCCGTGGTGCAACTCGCCTGATCCAAGTGCCCCTCTGGATTCACATATGCCGTAGTGGGCGGCGGGTTGGTGGGCGGGGGGTTCGTTGGTGGTGGCGTGGTGCCCGCTGGGCTGATCGTCAGCACAAAGGTGGTCTGCACCGAGAGGTTGCCCGAGTCAGTGGCTTTCACCGTCACAGTCGAGGAACCCGCCGTGGTGGGGGTGCCGCTGATGCTTAAGCCACTGGCCGAAAGCCCCGCTGGCAAGCCCGTGACCTGGTAGGTGGTGATGTTGTTCTGGGCATCCGAGAAGGTGCTGTTGGGAATAGCGTACGAATACCCCACCCCCACCACTCCTGCCTGAGCCGGAATGGCCTGAGCTACGGTAGGAGCCGTGTTGGCAGGCGGAGGCGTACTGCCACCGGCACAGCTATAGGTCTTGCTGGCGGTGTTCAACAACCGATCCGAACCCGCATACTTCACCGTTAGGGTGTGGGTGCCCCCGGTCTGGAACTGAGCCGGGATCTGGAAGCTAAAGCCGTGCAAGCCATTATCGCCTAACACCGCTGCCAGATCCGACCGGAGTTGATTGGCCAGCACCGTGCCCACCAGGGTGCCATCTACATACAAATCCACGCTAATGGACTGGTTCAAGCGTCCCCGATCAGCGGCCCAACCTGAGGCCGTGGTGCAACTCGCCTGATCCAAGTGCCCTTCCGGGTTAACATAAGCCGTGGTCGGCGGCGGATTCGTCGGTGGCGGTGTGGTACCTGCCGGACTAATCGTCAGCACAAAGGTGGTCTGCACCGAGAGGTTGCCCGAGTCGGTGGCCTTCACCGTCACAGTCGAGGAACCCGCCGTGGTGGGTGTGCCGCTGATGCTTAAGCCACTGGCTGAAAGGCCCGCTGGCAAGCCCGTGATCTGGTAGGTGGTGATGTTGTTCTGAGCATCCGAGAAGGTGCTGTTGGGAATGGCATACGAATACCCCACGCCAACCGTAGCCGTTTGAGCGGGAATGGCCTGAGCTACGGTAGGAGCCGTGTTGGCAGGCGGAGGCGTACTCGGCCCTTGTTGAGCCGTTTCCTGATAGCCAGGCAGCCAGGGCTGCGAGGCACCTAAGAAATTGGCAGAAACAGCATCGGCCCACAGTTGACCAGCCCGATTTTGACCATCCGGTGTCAAATGGATTCCATCCGGGCGATGGGGCGAGGCGAGGCCCGTGTCATAATCCGGTCCCGGAAAAGCATTGGGCTGCTGGCTCATTTGCTCTTGCACAGAGCGAATATGCGGAAATTTTATAATTGGCTGGTTCGGCTGTGAAGGAAGAATCTGCGGGGTTGCGCGGTTAATCATAACAGCTAAAGGAGCATACCCTAAATCATTTCGAGCCTGCGCTACCCACGTTTTATAATAGTCCAGCAGTTGACTAACATTCTGATTCTGGTAGTCATTCTGTCCATGATCACAAAGAATTGCCCGTACTCCTAAATACCTGACATACCGATCCAGCGTATTTTTTACGTTGATGTAGGGCATTCGGATGCTTGAATGAACAAAGCTGTGCTCGAAAGGCAAGCCCTGGGCCGATTTAGCCCAATGTTCCAGGTTTGTTCCCCCAAAAGCAGCGTTAAAAATCAAGACTGGAACGTTATAGCGTTGCGCTACGTATTCGCCGAATTTGCCCCAGATGTGTGGATTATAGCCGAAAGGACCCGGTCGCGCAGAGTTGTTGTACTGACTGAAAACCAGGCCGCTTAATTTCTCCGGGTTAGCTGTTCGCTCGTAATCCTGAAAATTGGCATCGTAGGGCTGGTAGACCTGGTTTACCCGGTCTTCGGCAGTTCCGTCGGTCGAGGTTTCGTTTCCCTGCGATACGGAATGGCCAGCAATAATAAAAACTTCGCCAATGCCCACCCGCTCAAGCGTGGATGCGGCGGTTACTCCGCTGGTCGAAAGTGAGCGAATTTCAAGATTATACCAGCCGGCGCTTCCGGCAAGTCCACCCGAAAACTGATTGTTTTCGATGGTGTAATCAATTACTTTCCAGTCGGTGGACGTTCCCTGATTGTCTCGGGCAACCAACCTCGCTTCCACGCGATTTGTTCCCGCAGCACAGGTTCCTTTTACGGGTATGACGGCCTGGTTCTGGTTGTTACGCTGGAATACAGCGCGGGTTTTTGGATCAGAGATTTGAAGTTGTGCCACCGTGTAGAGTGGCGATGCAATCATAGCTAACTGCAAAAGCAGCTTGGGTAAAAGTCGCATAGTGGATGTTTTTCATAAGTTTTCCGTTTAAAGTTGTGCAGCCACGTCACGAGGCTTTTTGCTGGTGATGGCTGCGATTTTAGTATACTAAGTGAAGAAAGTGGCTTCTGCCGGACTAGCGGCATTTGTACGCTCAGTTGAAGGTTGCCTTTTCTGTAAGGCTTCGTTCGTCAATTCATTTTTAAGTCATTGAATCCTCCGCAAAATGATTTATTCAATTTTCCGGTTTATCAAAAACAATGCCGATTGTCGAGTTATTCAGGGAGGAGGTAGTGGTAGGCAGTATGCTTGCACTTCTAGAGCGCTTGATACTCAGTAGAGAAGAAAATAACGCTAATAATAACAGACTAATAACCAGTTACTTATAATAAATTACAAATAGAGCTGCACCATTTTTTGCCAGTGAACTGCTTCGTGCGCACGTCCATCCCAAATGTACAGCTCGTGGGAAATACCTTTGGATTTTAATATTTCGCTCAGTACCAGATTGCTATTTAGAAACGGATCTTCAGTGCCAATTACCAGCACAATTTCCATCCGGCGTAATTCCGTCAGAATTGCGTCGTTTTCCAGATTGGGCAGGTAGTGATTGGGGTTATGGAAGTAAATATCCTCGTTGTAATAATCATCAAACAGCCCCCGAAATCCAGGAGTAGGAACAGCGATGTCGTAGCGGCCGCTCAGGGCCACGACTTTACCAAAAAGGTGCGGGTGCCGAAAGGCAACATTTACCGCGTGGTAGGCCCCCAGGCTACAGCCGTGCGCAATCAGGAACGGCTGGGGGTTAAGGTGCTGCGTAAAGGGCAGCACCTCCTTCAGAATATACTGTTCGTATTGGTTGTGGCGCTCAATCCGATTTTGGGGCGGCGTATATTTATTATAAATACTTTCGCTATCGACACTATCAACGCAGAATAACTGTAGCCAGCCGTTGTTAATTGGCTCCGCCAGCGCACCCAGCATGCCAAAATCCTCGTAATCGTAAAAGCGGCCGTGACGAGTCGGGAAAACCAGTACGCGTGCTCCGGCATGCCCAAAAACGAGCATTTCCATCTTTCGGTGGAGATGCGGACTAAACCACTCGTAATATTCACGCTGCATGGTCATACTGAATAGTTAACCGAAAATCGGATGATTTTACGAACCCTCTGTTAGCAAAACAGAAAGAAATCGTTAAAAGATTTCGGGATGCTGAAGCAAAACCTGTTTCCAGAGCTGGTATCCGGCCTTGCTCAGGTGCAGCCCATCCGCCTCAAACAGTTCCCGACGCGGCTTTCCTGCGGCATCAAGCATGGGCGTGTGCACATCAATATAGACACAGAAGGGCAATTCGGCTATTTTTTTTCGGATCATTTCGTTGGCAAAGCGAATGCGGTCAACCAAGTTCCAGCGCGCCGGACTGGCTTTGATGGCCATGAATGCCAGCCGAACCCCGGGTAGCTGCCGCGCCATCTTCTCGGCAAAGGCACAGAAAAAGAGATACACTTCTTCCGGGTGGCGACCGTCGCCCAGGTCGTTATCGCCCGCGTAAAAAATCAGGGAGGTAGGGTGTGCCGGCAAGACCAGCCGATCGAAGAACCAGGCACAGGCGGCCAGTGTAGAGCCACCAAAGCCAAGGTTTACGGGTTTATACTCGGGAAAATCCTGCGCCAGACCTGTCCAAAGCCGAATGGAGGAACTGCCGTAAAAAACCACATTATCGGGTTCGATGATTTCTTTTTGAATTCTTTTTTCGAGGAGACGAACTTCTTCTTCGTACCAAAACATACTTTAATATCTAATATCCACAAAGGTAACCAGTGTTTCCCTCTGCTGTCCCGGCAATTCAGTTTTCTTTTAGCTTTTGGTACAAATCGCTGGCTGAAACCTCACCTGAGCTGATGTAAATTTCGCGCGTGTCGGTCTTCAATTTCAGATAAGGTTTGTTTTTCGTATTGACCAGCAAGGTGATTATTTTTCCTTCTTTGGTCTTAAACTTTCCTTTCTTATGATTTCCCATCGCAAAACCATTTGTCTTTAACGCGATTTTGGGCAGCTCATCGACCAGCTCGACGGCTTTGATTGATTTTCTGGGAATCTGCTCGCCATACATCCCGTCAATAATCAATTCTTCCCTGGTCACTTTTATCGGATTAGCCTCGGTGCCATTGCGCAGCAACATAGTAACGGCGATGATTACTACTACCATCAGTCCAATCGGAAGAATAGCTATGCGGCGCTGCTGTTTAGTGGCGGTGGCGGTACGTCTACTTTTTACAACAAAAAAAAGATAAGCCATTAGCGGATATAATACCATAACAATACCGGCGGCGTCTTTATCGATCAAAAAATGCAGCACTAGTACCGAAATCAGAAGCGATATACCCAGAAACACATGAAAGCGCTTGAAGAACCGCAAATAGGCTGCAATGTCGATTTTAGCCCGCTCTTCCTCCGACATGGTGTTATAGCCCGACAGTAGATACCGGGCATTGTCCGGCGTGACGATAAAGCCAATGGCGATGAAAAGCAGGGATAGAAAACAGACGATTGCAACCATAGCGATTCGATCAGACGAATAAAGAAGGCCGGACAAAACCGGCCTTCTTCGTTTTTCAAAACCTTACAAGCCTAAAACTCGCTTGTTAAATTCCTCATCAGCGCCTGTTCCGGCGAAGTCGTCGAAAGCGCGTTCGGTGACCCGGATGATGTGGCTGTCGATGAACGGTGCACCTTCTGCCGCACCCTGCTCTGGATGCTTGATGGCGCACTCCCACTCCAACACGGCCCAACCGTCGTAATCGTACTGCGACAGTTTGCTGAAAATACCACCGAAATCAACCTGGCCATCGCCTAACGAACGGAACCGGCCCGCACGCTCAACCCAGCCCTGGAAACCGCCGTAAACGCCTTGTTTTCCCGTCGGATTGAACTCGGCATCCTTGACGTGGAAGGCATAAATCCGGTCGTGGTAGAAATCAATAAATTGCAGGTAATCCAGCTGTTGCAGCAAGAAGTGGCTCGGATCGTAGTTGATCCCCGCCCGTGGATGACCATTGACGTGATCGAGGAAGGTTTCGAACGTAATTCCATCGTGCAAATCTTCGCCCGGATGCAGCTCGTAGCCAACGTTGACCCCGGCTTCGTCGAACGCGTTCAGGATCGGCAACCAGCGTTTCGCTAGTTCCTGAAAACCTGTCGTAAGCAGTCCCGCCGGACGTTGTGGCCAGGGATAAACAAACGGCCACATCAACGCGCCCGAGAACGTTACGTGCGACGTCAGGCCCAGGTTTTGGCTGGCTTTGGCGGCCATGATCAACTGGTTGGTAGCCCACTCCTGCTGCTCTTTGGGGCTGTTAGCTAGTTCCGCCGGACCAAAGCCCGCGAACATCGCCGAATAAGCCGGGTGAACCGCCACCAACTGCCCTTGCAAGTGCGTCGACAGCTCGGTAATTTCTACGCCAATATCAGCCAGTTTTCCCTTGAGCTCATCGCAATACGTCTGGCTTTCCGACGCTTGTTTGAGGTCAATCATACGCGGGTCCCAGGTTGGTATCTGAATACCTTTATACCCCAGGTCAGCCATGTATTTGGCAATAGAATCCAATGAATTAAAAGGCGCTTCATCGCCTAAAAACTGCGCTAAAAAGATAGCTGGCCCTTTGATGGTTTTCATGGTTTTAAAGAGCGAGAGAGTGAAAGAGCGAAAGAGTGACGGACGATGAAATTAACATCCGGGAGCGAAATACAAGCCCCTGCCCAACTTTCGCTCATTCACCGCCCGGCGACCCGGTCTTTGTCTCTTTCACTCTTTATTTCAGTCGCCCGCTGTTTTTCGTGATTTTGACAAGATTTTAAGAAGCTGATTTCCTTCGTCAATTAAATCAGCCAATCGATGTTCTGGAATGAGGTCTGTTAGAATAAGTGTTTCGAGCCAGAAAAGCGATTCGTCCAACTCCTCTAGCGAAATACTAAGCTTTGCAAAAAACTCTTTCTGACTTCTACTTCGCCTGACAGCTCTGAAATTCGCTGCTGCCGAGGAGGAAGACCGAATAAGCTGACGTCCGAAATGCTGGCTCTCAAAATTATCCGGCAACGAACGACAAAGTTTGACGCAGCGAAGCATAAACATCTTCAACCGGCGTTCAATATCGTCCAGAAACTGTCCTTTCGAATAGTTTGAGTAATTCGCTGGCTGTTCACCAACCAGTTCATTATCGCAGTTGTCAATTTCACTCATTCGCTCAATCATTCTTTCGCTCATTCTATCATTCACTCACCGCGCGGGCGGGCCCGTCACAATTTAAACTTCAACCCACGCCTGTTTGCGGTTTGATTCCAGGATTTTCTCGCAAATCAGCAATTCCCGGTAGCCATCGGCAAAGGTTGGGAAGGTTGGGTTTTCGGGTTGCTTGCCCGCTTCGATGGCGGCGTAAACTTCCTTGAACATTTGCTTCGACGTATCCGGGAAGCCTTCGTTATGACCGCCAGGGAACGAAATAACCGACCGCGCTTCGGCATGGGCCAGCGACGGGTCACGCATCAGGCTTTCGTTGTAACCATCGCGGTTACCAATCCACATTTCGTTCGGCGCTTCCGAATTCCAAGCAAACGTTTTCTTCGACCCGGCGATTTCCAGTTTCATCTGGTTTTTCCGACCCGCCGATACCTGCGACACCGTAATGACACCCCGGTTGCCGTTGTCAAAGCGCAGCAGCACGTTGGCGTGGTCTTCCGTGTTGATGGGTACATCGGCGTAATCTTCCGGTTGCAGCATCTTGCCCGAATACGTTTCGACCGGCTTCAACGGCTTCTTGCGGGTTTTGTGGATGGTGTTAAAGTCAGCCATTACTGCCACCGTTTTCAGGCCCGTGATGTACTCGATAATGTCCATCAAGTGAGAACCGATATCGGCAATGGCGCGTGAATCGCCCGATTTGTCCGGCTCAAGCCGCCAGTTGTAATCTGTTTCGTAAAACAGCCAGTCTTGCAAATAAGAACCGATAATGGAATATACTTCGCCCAGATCGCCTTTCTCGCGCATCACTTTCATCTGGCGGGCCAGCGGATAATACCGCAGGTTGAAGTGCACCGCGTTGACCAGCCCCGATTTAGCCGCCAGTTCCACCAGTTCCCGCGCTTCGTCCAGGTCCTTCGCCAAGGGCTTTTCGCAGATGACATGTTTACCGGCTTCCAGCGCCGCTTTCGACTGTGAGTAGTGCAGGAAGTTTGGCGTACAGATGTGTACCGCCTGGATGTCGTCCTGTTTCAGCAAGTCCTCAAACGTATAAGCGCGCTCGATACCGAGTTGAGCAGCTTTCTGCTGCGCCAGTTCCAGATTTACTTCGCAAAGAGCAGCCACTTCTACATTGGGCAAGCGACGGAGGGCTTCGATGTGAGCGGGTCCAATGAAACCTGTCCCGACGACACCAACTTTAATTTTTGACATAGATTTAAAGAGCGAGAGAGTGAATGAGCGAAAGAGTGAACGAACGAAAGATAAGCTCTTGCCCAGCTTTCGCTCTTTCACACTTCCCGCTCTTTCACTCTTTGATGCAGTCGCTCACTGATTTATAGAATTTGGTTAAAATTAGTTCTCTAAAGGCAACTCGCATCGCCCGCTTTCACTTATTCACCGCCTGACGGCCCGGTATTCCCCACCATCGCTCTTTCACAATTCACTCTTTCACTCTTTGCCCTTCATTGAACAAACTTCGTCCACTTCTGCTCGGACTTGTTTGAGGCAATGACTGTATCGATGAAAGCTAAGCCGCGAACGCCGTCTTCGGCACCCGGGAAGTCATAGATTGGATCGTGTTCTTCGCCGTTGATGTGCGCTTTCACGGCAAAGGCAAAGTTGCGGTAAAGATTGGCAAATGCTTCGAAGAAACCTTCCGGGTGACCCGCCGGCATCCGCCAGTGCGCCTTGGCCGAAGCAGACAAATCCCCCACATTTGGCCGAATAATCCGCTGGCCTTCCTGCGTTTTGTATTTGAGCGTATTCGGTTCCATCTGGTGCCACTCGAGGCCGCCCAGTTCCCCGTACACGTAAATTTTGAGCGAGTTTTCTTCGCCGTTGGCAATCTGGCTGGCGTGCAGTACCCCTTTCGCGCCGTCTTCGAAGCGCAGCAGAATGTTGCCGTCATCGTCCAGCAGGCGACCTTCAACGAAGGTAGTCAGGTCGGCGCAAAGTTCGGTTATTTTAAGGCCGGTAATGTACTCCGCCAAGTTTTCGGCATGCGTACCGATGTCGCCGATACAGCCTGCCGCTCCCGATTTAGCCGGGTCGGTCCGCCAGATGGCCTGCTTGTAGTTATTGCCTTCTTCGTATTTGGAAAGCCAGCCCTGCGGGTACTCCACCACCACTTTCCGGAGCTTACCCAGTTTGCCGCTCCGCACCATGTCGCGGGCTTCTTTCACCATCGGGTAGCCCGTATAATTATGCGTCAACGCAAAGACCAGGCCTGACTTCTCGATGGTCCCGGCCAGCGTCTTGGCTTCTTCCAAATTCAGCGTCATGGGCTTATCGCAGATGACGTGGAAGCCATTTTCCAGGGCCATTTTCGCCGGTGGAAAGTGCATGTGATTTGGCGTTACGATGGAAACAAAATCCATCCGCTCACCTTCGGGAAGCTCTTTTTCACGCTGAATCATTTCCTCAAAGCTGGTATACACCCGCTCGTCGGAAAGGTACAGGGCTTTACCGGTAGCCTTTGATTTTTCGGGGGTTTGGCTGAACACACCACATACCAACTCGATCTCGTTGTCGAAGGCCGCCGCCCGGCGATGAACGGCTCCAATGAAAGCATCTAAGCTCCCACCAACCATTCCCATTCGCAGTTTTCTTTGAATCATATCTGTATTGACTGAGAATTAATCCTGAAATATGGCGGGGAAATTAGCAGGTTTCCTTATTTTTCGGAAATTTTGTATATTTTCAATCATAAAATACTACTTAAAGAAACCAGTTGCTTCAACTAAACCTCTCTCAAAATAATTATGTCAACAATGCAAGTAAACCAAAGCCGGCTCTTCAACGCCAGTTGCTTTGCGCTCATTACCACGGCTTTCTCCTTTAGTATTCGGGCTGGGATTCTACCACAGTTAGCGACGGAGTTTGGACTAACAGCCACTCAATTGGGCTTTATCAATTCCATGTTTTTCTTTGGCTTTCCCATCTCAATGGTTATTGGAGGATTGGTTTATCACACCGTCGGTCCGAAAATAATTATGCAGGTTGCCTTCGTGGCCCACACGTTAGGAATTCTTTTGACCATTTACGCAGGAGGTTACACAGGGTTGCTGGTTTCCACCTTTTTTATCGGTTTTGGTAATGGTTGTACCGAAGCAGCGGCCAACCCAATGATTGCCGATATGTACCAGGGCGAAAAAATGAATAAGATGCTCGCCCGCTTTCACATGTGGTTCCCGGGTGGAATTTTCATTGGTAGCTTGATTTCAAAATTCATGACGGATGCGGGATTCTCCTGGCAGGCCCAAATCTGGGTCATCATGATTCCGACCCTGATTTATGTCTTCCTGTTCTTCGGACAGGCATTCCCTAAACCACAGGTAGAAGGTGCTACGTCGCTGTCCAAAAACTTCAAGGCCATGCTGACGCCGCTGTACATCTTTATTTTCTGCTGCATGGCTCTTACAGCCATCACTGAATTTGGTCCGTCGCAGTGGGTAGGTTTGATTATGTCTAAAAGTGGTGCCAGCCCGATGTTGATTCTGGCGTTGACTTCCGGCTTGATGGCCATTGGTCGTTTCTTCGCGGGACCTCTTGTTCACAAAATCGATCAGACCGGTGTGCTTTTGGCTTCGGCGGTTTTTGCAACCATCGGTATCTATCTTCTTAGCACGCAAACCGGAAACGGCGCTTACGTTGCCGCCTTCGTTTTTGCGATTGGTGTATGTTATTTCTGGCCAACCATGATTGGTTTTGTAGCCGAGCGTATTCCGTTGAGCGGTGCCTTGGGTATGTCGATTGTTGGGGGCGTAGGAATGCTTTCGTCCTCTATTTTCCAGCCAATTATCGGTGGTTGGATTGACGACCAACGGTCTGAAAAAGCCGCTCAGGGACTGACGGGCGACGCGCTGGAACTAGCCGCTGGACAAGCCACACTGATTAACATCATGACCTTCCCGCTCATTCTGATCGTTGCTTTCACCATTCTGTGGTTTATCATGCGGAACCGGAAACCCGGCCACGTTGACGAGCGCGCTCTGGCTGAGCAACCTCAGTTGTAAGCTTTTTTTATTCGATATTACGCAGCAAACCCCGTCTCTTTGAGCGGGGTTTGCTGTTTTTTTAGCGCTTGTTGTATCTTAAACTTGACAAAATACGACCGAGGCGAGAAATTTCGTCTTTACCGCAACCTTCCTACCTTGCGAGAATACGTCATGATTGACTCTCAACGCATTCGGGCGGAAGTTTTTCGCAAAAGTGATTCCAGTTTCTGGGTGCTGGCTTCCGAAGCAAACTCTATCGAAGGCAGTATCACGCTGGAAAGTATTGGACTGACCCTTTCCATGCGTGCACTTTACGCAGATACCGAAGATTTGCTAGACTAATCGACTCTTTCCTGCTTCCTGTGTTAGTCATTCTTAGGATTCACTGATTATCAACCTTCTACCTTCCCGACTTTGTGGCGAAGCCCGTCTTTATTAGCCTTGTAGTCAATATTCAGCGATTGACAACCCAGTAGTTTTTTCAGTACCTTTGCGGCCTTATATCAGAAAATACACCGCATGGAAAAAAAGATACGCCGGGAAGACGCGCTGGAATACCACGCCAAAGGTCGTCCGGGAAAAATAGAAGTTATTCCCACCAAGGAAACCAATACCCAGCGCGACCTCTCGCTGGCTTATTCGCCGGGCGTGGCCGAACCTTGTCTGGAGATCGCCGCCAACGTCGAAGAAGTGTATAAATACACGGCCAAAGGCAACCTGGTAGCGGTTATCTCGAACGGTACTGCCGTACTGGGTCTGGGCGATATTGGTCCCGAGGCCGGCAAGCCCGTTATGGAAGGCAAAGGGTTGCTATTCAAAATCTATGCGGACATTGATGTTTTTGATATTGAGCTAAATACAAAAAACGTCGATGAGTTTGTCCGGACCGTCAAAATTCTGGAACCCACCTTTGGAGGCGTCAATCTGGAAGATATTAAAGCACCAGAATGCTTCGAAATCGAAGAGCGGCTCAAGAAAGAGCTGAATATTCCGGTCATGCACGACGACCAGCACGGAACGGCAATCATTTCGGCGGCGGCCCTGCTCAACGCGCTGGAAATTGTTGGCAAAAAAATTGGCGAGGTTAAAATTGTCGTAAATGGTGCCGGTGCCTCGGCGATCTCCTGTACCAAACTTTATGTTTCGTTAGGGGCCGATGTCAAAAACATTATCATGTGCGACAGCAAAGGCGTTATTCGCGCTGACCGCACCGACCTGGACGAACGGAAAAGCCAGTTTACTACCACTCGCGACGTCTATACGCTGGCCGAAGCGCTGGCAGGCGCGGACGTTTTTATTGGGCTTTCCAAAGGGAATGTCGTATCGCAGGACATGATTCGTTCCATGGCTGCCAATCCGATTGCCTTCGCGATGGCCAACCCAACGCCCGAAATTTCGTACCCCGAAGCAATTGCCGCCCGTGAAGATATCATCATGGCAACAGGGCGCTCGGATTATCCAAATCAGGTCAACAACGTACTAGGCTTTCCCTTCATTTTCCGGGGGGCACTCGACGTTCGGGCGACTGAAATCAACGAAGAAATGAAGCTGGCCGCCGTTCATGCGCTGGCCGATCTGGCCAAAAAACCCGTACCCGATATTGTCAATTTAGCCTATAATGAGGCGAACCTGATGTTTGGCCGGACTTACATTATCCCAAAACCGGTTGACCCGCGCCTATTGGTTACCGTGGCTCCGGCCGTTGCCAAAGCAGCCATTGCTTCGGGCGTTGCCAAACACCCCATCACCGATTGGGAAGCTTACGAAGCGCAACTGGCTCATCGTCTGGGTCAGGACAATCAGATTTCACGGGTTATTCTGAATAAAGCCAAGTCGGCACCGAAGCGGGTAGTTTTTGCTGATGCAGAAAATTTAAAGGTATTAAAAGCGGCTCAACAGGTTCGGGATGAAGGCATTGCTCATCCTATTTTGCTGGGGAGAACGGCTACCATCCAGGCCCTGATCGAAGCCAACAAACTGGATTTAGGTTCAACACCCATCATTGATCCACGGGAACCCGAACAAGCTGAATTGGTGCAAAAGTTTGCTGGTTTGTTCTACGATAAGCGGAAGCGTAAAGGGATCAATTCCCTGGAAGCCGAAAACCTGATGTATTACCGGAATTATTTCGGGGCAATGATGGTAGAAACCGGTGAAGCCGACGCCCTGATTTCTGGTTTAACGCGGAACTATCCCGATACGATTCGTCCGGCCCTGCAAGTTATTGGTAAAGAGGCGGGCGTTGAGAAAGTGGCCGGGATGTATATTCTGCTGACTAAACGCGGACCGCTGTTCTTCTCCGATACCACCGTTAACTTTGACCCAACGGCAGAGGAAATCGTCGAAATCACCGAGACAACCGCCCGGGCAGTGGAGCGTTTTAACATCAAGCCCCGGATTGCGTTGGTAACCTATTCCAACTTTGGCAGCGCCAAGGGAGAAGATGGTGCCAAAATGAACCGCGCTGCCGAGATTCTTCAGCGCAAGCACCCGGACATGATTGTTGACGGTGAAATTCAGGCTCACCTTGCCTTTAATACCGAGCTGCTGCGTCAGAGTTATCCGTTCAGCAAGCTGGTTGAAGAAGGTGCTAACACCTTGATTTTCCCGAACTTATCGGCTTCTAACATTGCTTATAATTTAATGTCGGAAGCAGCGGGCGTTGATATTATTGGACCGATCCTACTTGGCTTGCGCAAGCCCGTACACGTGTTGCAGTTAGGCTCGTCCGAGCGCGAAATTGTCAACATGGTGGCCATTGCCGTAGTCGAGGCACAAGGAAAATAAATTGAAAAGGCTGACACGTGGTGAGTTATCCATCACGTGTCAGCCATATTTTTCCTGCCACTCTTTCCTCAGTCGCTTATAATCAGGGTCTTCGCGAGCTTGAAGGTACTTTTCCCGAAAAATGGCGGCGCTTTCGGCTTTCACCGGATCCACGTCCAGGGGAAGCATATCCCGGCCGTGCGCTCCACTACGCCCTTTCTGGTCATCGGGCACGGGGCCATCGTATTTCTGACCCGTCCGGTGATTGGCATAGCGGCGAGAACGCGTTACGCCCATTTGCAGGAATTTCCGGGCCATGTCCATGCCGATAAAATCGTCGGCAGCTTTATAGTCCAGAAACAACTGGTAGATTTTTTCCGACGATTCCCGGGCAATTTCCGGCGTTTTAAAGCGCCAGTGCGGCAAAATTTCCGACTTGTAGGGCTGTACCAGCAAAACGCCCTGCTCTCCCTTACCCACCCGATACAGTTCGGGCTGCTCCCGAAGATCGAGCGAGCGATAATCCAGCGAATAATCGAACGGTTGACGCGGCATTTGTAGTCAGTTTACACTACAACTAAACGCGTCAGGCCGAAGTTTGACTAGGTTTTGTACCTTACTCTACTTAACCGCTACCAGCGCTTTATACATTTCATCCGCAACAAGCTGATTTCCAATCTCATTCAGGTGAACTCGGTCAGTCGTCAGAATGCCCTTTTCTTTGTTATCCGGGTTGTTTTTCTGGTAATAATCCATGAAGGTTTTGCGCAAATCCACCAGTGGCAGCTTGTGTTTGACCGACAGATCCCGAACAAATTTTGTGTACTGATTTAAGTCGCCGTCCTGCTGGTTCGATGCATCGGCACGCTCTCCAATCACGGCGGGCGTCACTAGAATAACTTTGCTCCCGGCAGCCTGTAACTTCTTGATTACCGCGTCGTAGAACTTAATAAACTTGTCTGGATCAGTGCCTGTACCGTGGGTGCTCTTGTGCCATACGTCATTTACGCCGATGTAAATAAACGTGACGTCTGGTTGTTTAGCGATCACATCCTCATCCATCCGCAAAAAGAGGTCGTAAATTTTATTCCCGCCGATACCAGCACCGACAACGTCGTAATCATTGCCCTTGTTTTCTTTGGCCAGACGGTCTTTCAGGCGCGTAATGTACCCGCCCGGCTGGATGCCAGCCTGCGTAATGGAATCACCAAAGAAAATAACACGGGTCGGTTTTGCTGGCGTCATAGCCACCCAAATCAAAGTCAAAAAGACAAACGGAAAGAAACGCATGGGTCAATTAAACGTTAATAATTAGAGTTAAGAGTTACTGATGATGCCTTTTTACTCGTCCGGCAGGGCACTTTCACATGACTTTTAATAAGTCAACCGACGCCGACGGGCCTCAACCGCCCAGCGCATGACGAATTGATTGGCCTGAATCACATTGGCTTCGTCGTGTAAAGCCACCGTTGGGCAAATGTGGTACGGAACGCCGTATAACTCATTGCCAACTTCGAGCGTCTCCCAGTTGGCAACGCGTAAAACCAAGTGCTCTTCGCTTTGACCAATCACTTCATAACCAGACAAATTCAAAAACTTTACCCGCCGATCTATTGGATTCTCGGCTGCGACTGCCTTGTGTCCTAAATCGGTGGTAATGATGCCGGGAGCTGGTTTTGAAACAATACGGGTCAGCAGCAAAGCGGCCCACTCAAAGGGCTGCTCGGGCAGTAGATCATCATATCCCCAATCCCAGAAAACGCAGGTTCCCGGACTGCACCACACGTCGGGTCGGTTGGCGTGTACCGTAAACGTAGGCGTTCCTCCTACAATTAGCGCCGGGCGCGTTGCTCCCTCACTTTCCAACTGATCGATGACGGCCAGCAATGGAGCCAAAGCGGCATCCGCTTTGGCCTGGCGAACGGCTACGTCTGCATCGCGCAAATGGCCATCGTAAGCATGAAATCCCCGTAAATTAAACCGTTCGTCGTTGCACAATTGCCAGTAAAGCTGGGTCAGTTCTTCATTAGCTGCGTGACCCGTTCGGTTCATGCCTACGTTTACATCAATGTAAACGGCTGGTTTGTGCGTTGTCTCGGCAAACGCCTCCCCCAACTCTTCTGCCGATTCGGCATTATCGATCAGGGAAGCCCATTCGACCCAGGTGTAGGCGGCCACTAGGTCCCGAAAGCGAGCCAGTTTTGGGCCGGTTAGTTGGTAGGCAATCAGTACGTGTCTGGCACCTGTATCGGCCAGCATTTCGGCCTCGGCAATGGTAGCACATTTGAATTTATCGACACCCGCATCAACAAGCATTTTGGCAACTTCGGCCATTTTCGTGGTTTTGACGTGCGGAATCAGCTTTTCAGCATCGCCACCCACCATGTCCAGCATGGCCTGAATATTATCCGCAACCCGCTCCGAATAAACCAGTAGAGCTGGGGAGTCGATTTGCTTACTTTCGTCAATTAAATACCACTCCTTCTGTTCCTCGTTCATATAAATAAGTTCAAAGTCAATACACCGAACAAACCAATCACGGAAACAATAGTTTCCATCACGGACCAGGTCTGAAGCGTTTCTTTGATGCTCAAGTTGAAATATTCTTTAAACAGCCAGAAGCCGCCATCGTTCAGGTGCGAAAACATCAGGCTACCGGAGCCGATGGCCAGCACCATTAGTTCGGGCTGCACGTGCTGCTGCTGAATTAAGGGTAAAATGATTCCTACTGTTGTCAAACCCGCTACCGTGGCCGATCCAACACATACCCGAATGACGGCAGCAATGCCCCAGCCCATGACAAGGGGAGAAATCTGGACGCCCCGGAGCATTTCGCCAATGTAGGCACTGGTTCCGCTATCGATAAAGATTTGCTTTAATGCCCCCGCACCGGCAATAACCAGCAAAATTGGTGAAGCTGCTTTAATGGCTTCTTCCAGCTGTTTCATGACCTCTTTCATGCTGTCGCCCCGTTGCAAACCAAGGGCGTAGATTGCCACCAATACCGAAACCAGCATCCCGATATAAGGTTCAGCCATCAGCGTAACCAGTTTGCCAGCCAGCGAATCGGGCGCAAAAACAGTTTTCAGCGGTCCGAATACCGTCAACAAAACGACGGGCAAAAGAGCGACCAGAAAGCTTACGCCTGTGCTGGGTAGGTTTGTGTCGGGAACTTCGCGGATATTGAACAGGTCGCGGTCGGGTTTAGGGGTATACCGTTTCAGCGTTTTTCCGAAAATCGGTCCGGCAATGACAATGGCGGGAATGGAAACGATAATGCCATACAACAGCGTTCGGCCGATGGGTGCGCCCAATTGGTTGGCGATGGCGGCGGGTGATGGGTGCGGTGGCAGGTAGCCGTGCGCCACCGATAAGGCCGACAGCATGGGGATAGCTATCGTTAGCATGGGCAGTCCCGACGAAGCGGCGATGGTAAAAATTAAGGGGACGACAATAATAAAACCGGCATTGTAGAACAGCGGAATACCGATGATGAAGCCAGCCAGAGCCAGTCCCCAGCGAATATTTTTCATACCAAACCAGCTAATCAACACATTGGTGATGCGTCGGGCGGCACCACTTTCGGCTACCAGCCGACCCAGCATGGCCCCGAAGCCAATGATTAACACAAGGTCACCCAGGGTCCCTCCAATCCCACTTTGGATGGCTTTACCAATGGCAGCCACGTCCATCCCGGCAACCAGCCCCAGCCCAATGGAAACCAGCAGGAACGAAATAAAGGTATCTAACTTAACGAAGGCAATTAAAAAAACCAGGGCCAGGATGCCCAGAAAGGTTAGTAGAAGCGGCATGTAAACTACGTTTTATGGATTTAGGCGTACAAATTGAAGCAATTGTCAACTGTGGTCGTAAGTTAATGCAAAGCATTTCATACTCACCCTTCCTGATTCATTATTTTGCGAACCTCCTGCTCCAAAGGCTTTACCACATCGAACGGAACCACCCGCAACTGAAGGCCCGAATCGTAGCCAAATACGGGCAAGGGCTCCCGAAACGTGTCGCTGGTCGGGTAGATTAACACAAGTTTACTGGCTTCGTATTTCTTTCCGTAGGCATACAACTGGTACATATCCGCCGAGTCGATGCCGTAGTTTCCAGCCTGGTTGGCAGCGTCAATGGTTTTCCATTTGGTATCCAGCACAATGACCTCCTTTCCGTGCCGCCAGATGATGTCGGGACGCAGCCGAAACCGCCGCTCGCCGCCGTGTTCATCAATCAGGTGGCGCGAAGATTCCTGAAGCGTGATCTCTCCCTCGGTGCAATACCGCTTGAAACCCGCCGCCACGTAATCCTCAAAAACCCGTTCCATTGGAAAAAGCAGCGTCAGCATTCGATAAGACCCCGTTTTAGGCGCAAACGAGGTTTGAGCAAGCAGGATTTCAGCCCACTGAATAATGGAGTGGTACCGGTTAAACAGCCGACCGGCTTTTTGAGCCAGCCGGATATCGTCACCGATGCGGTTCGAAACAGGCACATCATCCAGCGCAAACAACAGTTGCCGGACACGGCTCTGATTCGCAACGGTTCGCGCCCGGCTTTGGACAAACAGCAGACTGCTTTTCAACAGCCGATTGGGTGCCACGTTGGTTAATCGTTCGGCATAGGCAATGGCTAGTCGTTCGGGGTGTTGAATCTGGTTCTGGATTTGGTCCCGAATCCGCAGTTTACCCCGCAAGAAGGCTTCGGACGTTTCAATAGGCACATAAGCCTGCTGGGTTCCCTGTCTGATAACCGTACTTACTTCGTCCAAAAAGGCCGTAATGAATACTTCCCACAAAGGCAGACGGGCGGTACCGGAAAGAGCCGTAGCCAGGTACCGAAACGGCACATCGCGGAGGTGGCGAAGCATGTGCAGCAGCACGACCTGCGGATTTCCGGCCACTTTCGGCAGAATCTCCACTTGCACGCCTTCGCGCGTTTCGATCAACCCGACGTAGTTTTTCGTTCGGATTAGTTCCCGCCCTTTCTGCCAGCCGTAGGACAATACGTTGTCGGCCTCATGTTCGGCAATAAAACCTTTCAGGCTTTCAAAAGCATCGGCTGGCAGGTAAATGGCCGTCCATGAATTCGTTTGATCGGGAAAATCCGCTTCCCGGCGAATCAATCCGTATTCAGCAACAGCGTATATCTTTGGCATTTAAGCTATCTTTTCCGAAACGTCATCACGTATTGTCCGTCCGCGAGCAACGTCAGGCGGTTTTGGGCAACGCGATACAGCGTAACACTCTGGAGCGTTTTCAGGTAAGCCGTCTCGAAACTAGAGGCGCAATATTTACGCGTGGCGGTGTTGGGAGCCAGCTTGATGCGGTCGCCTTCCGCCTTGATGTTGCCCCGAATTTCGTTGCAGCCCGCAAACCCCTGTACTTTACTTTCCACGGTGTTGATGGTGAGATTGGGTAACCGGCCCGAAAACTGTTCCGGGCGCATCCGTTGGCCGCGAAACGTTTCCAGCACCCAGTTGGTATTTAGGCGAATCGGACCATTCAGAAAGCTCCCCATGCCGTTGTAGCGCTTCCCGCCCGATTCGACCCAAACGGTATACGCAAACTCTTCCCCTGATTTTTTGTCCCGGCTAACCACCGGATCAATCCCAATCAACAAGCGACCTTTGGCGTCTTTGGCTTCCAGCACAACACCCCGGCTTTTTGACGAACGCTGGGGCTTGGGTGTAGTCATGGTGATGGTTCGCGCCCCGGGTGCCCGAAAATGAGTCTGTTTGGCAAAATCAACATCCAGTGTCCAGCCCGTATCGTTTCCAAAAGCGGTAAAATCAATACCTTGGCGGCGTTTGGTGTTCCAATCGGCAGAAACCGTCGCATCAGTGCCGTTATTGGAATCGCGGTCTGGTGTGCTTTTACGATGACAACCCTCGAAAATGAAGAGCAGAAGGGTTAAATAACCAATTAATGGAATCGTTTTCATGGACAAGCTACTAAATCTGCTTACTCAACTACGAACCTTGCCGAAAGGTTACCAACTTTTGCGGTCGACCCAGCTTTGCAGTTAGGATACCTTGACGACCTGATCGATTTCGGTGGATTGATAGATAGCGGTGAATAAAGCAACTACCCGACGGCCATCTTCGCCCGTTATCAGCGGTGGCCGCCCCTCGCGAATGGCCGCGCAAAAATCCGCAATCTGCTCTGTAAAAAAGTAGGTTGTCGAATCGATCTGGTTGAAAAAAGCCGCGTCTTCGGCTTTCCAGTCCGCCAGTTTTTCGGTCTCGCCTTCGATGGTCCACAGGTCGTTTACCGGCGGTTCCAGAATCGACGACATCCCCGCGATGAACATAGCTCCTCCGTCCGTTTGCACACCGACCGAGGCCCCATTTTGCCCGTGAACGTGTACTTTCCCGTAAATACCCGGCTTCTGGCTGTTGCTCACCAGAATATTCCCAATACCGCCGTTCTTGAATTTAACCACGGCAACCGCCGTATCGTCTACTTCAATATACGGGTGGTTCATGTTGCGCCATAAGCCATACACCTCGGTTGGCTCGCCCATGTACCAGAGCAGCAAATCCAGTTGATGCGGTGCCTGGTTTACCAGAATGCCGCCGCCTTCGCCTTCCCACGTTCCCCGCCACGGATCGCTGCGGTAGTAAGCTTCGTCGCGCCAGCCCAGCAGTTGAATGGTTCCCAGGGCCGGTTGCCCAATTTTTCCGTCGTCGATGGCCTGTCTCATCCGCTTACAGGACGTGTAAAAACGACGCTGGCTAACCACGCCTAGGTAACGACCCGCCCGACGGGCTGCTTCGATCATTGCGTCGCAATCGGCTAAGGTTGAGGCCAGTGGCTTTTCCACTAACACGTGCGAACCTGCCTCCAACGCCGTTACAGCCGGATCGCGGTGGGCCGGATGGGGCGTGCAGATAATGGTCAGATCGACGTTTTCGCGGTCAATCATGTCGTAGATGTCACTGTATCCCGTAATGCCGTATTCTTGGGCAAAAGCGTCGGTTTTAGCGGTATTTCGGCCACAAATGGCAACCAATTTTGCTTCGGGAACCTGTAAGGTTGCTTTGGCGTGTAGGTGAGCTACTTTGCCGGGGCCAATAAGGGCGATGTTCATTGTGTGCTTAGGAATTGTTTTAATGACTTATTCCAACTATTGGATTAAATTATGAATCCTCTTGGCAAAAGTAAGAAAGCTATGAAAAGTTGGTTCATTGGTTTGTTTATAATTAGCCTATTTGCCTGCGATCGCAAAGCCGAGGTAATCCCAGATGCCTTCTATGACAGTCGCTGGCAGCTTTCGTCTACCCAAATGTCTGGCCAGCCGTCTATCTCGGTTGACCCTAACGGTTACCTTCAGTTTACCCGGGATGGGAAAATCCTGTACGATGGTAAAGATAACAGTACACTTTGTTGTGCACCAACGCGATTTACCCGCTCCGGCAATGTTCTTACCTACACAGAAACCGTTTCCTGTCCTCATGTAGACTGCCTCTTTGCCTCATCAGGGAAGATAGTATCTATTGATACAAACCTAACCATTGAAACCACATTTACCCCCGACATGAAGCGAATAGATACTTATATCCTGGCTAAATAATATGAAACGAATTTACTTTCTAAAATCGCTTTTTGTACCTATTTTCTTGGTTGTGGTTATCTCCTTGTCCTGCAAAAAGGAAAGTGATCTGAGTCCAAAGGAAGCCTGCGGCGTTCGTGATCCACTCAATAACCTGAAGTGGCTACGAAAGAAGATGGACCAGCTCCGGCAAGACAAAGAAGAAGCGATCACTACCGTTATACTCATTAAGGTCAACGGTCAGTCCTACATCCAGATTTATAAGAGCTATATGTCCTGTAGCTATTGTACTTTATATACTTGTGAGGGTGATCCAGTTATCAACCAGCCAATGACCCAACCATTCGTTCAAGAGTTGATGAATCCAGCAAACCGAACGACCCTCTGGCCAAAATAAGGCTAAAAATTAACGCCTAGACGCACGTCAAACCCTTCAGCGACCTGTTTGTTGGCCTTTAGACCTACCCCCGCTACTAACTGATCCGTAAACCGATACAGAAGCTGATAGCGCTGATAAATTACGTCGGAGTAAGGCTTGCCGGGATGAAGCAGGTTCCAGCCCATGTGTACGGCAAACGTATAGCGGCCCTGCCAAAGCTCATAGCCCGCCAGCAAAGCCAACTGACCGGAAGACGTTGTCAGGCTATCGCGGCGGATTGTTTCGCGCACGCTGCCGTCAGCAATGAGGTCAAACCCACCGGAAAGCGCGTGGAAACTGTTTAGGCGATACCCAGCCGTGAGTGTGCTGCCTAGCAAAGTACGCGGCAGTTCCGGGTGGCGGTCGGTCGCTTCCATCACCTTGATTGCTCCGAATGCCACCGCCCGGTAGGTCCAGCGCCGGTCGGGTTTGCGGCGCATCTGGTTCTGGTAAGCCGGAAAAGTGGTGGGCTGAGGATGATATTCCAGCCCCACCGACAAGGTCGGAAAATTCATTCCTTTGTTCGGCTTCCGAATCCCCCCGTTCGAAATGTGGTTGTAGTTTCCCGAAAGCACGAAATGCAGATTATTATTCAGGCGGTAATGCGCGCTAGCTCCTAACCCAACCAAGGCGCTGACAGGCAGGCTAAAAAAGACATTTTCCGGATTCGTCTGGCTGTCGTAAATGCGTGTCAGGTAGGTAAAACCCGCCGTGATGCGCGCCGAGAAATAGAGCCGGCTCCGGTACGAAATTAAGGGTTCGAAATACCCACCCGCTCCAACGGTCTGGCCTAAAACGACCGGGTCGTTAAAGTTGTAATAGTTCACATACGCCCCGACGCGGGCAAAACAGTTGCACCGCTCCCAAGCCCGCCGACTCAGCGCCATTCGGCTGTAAGTCAGCTCAAACCCAATTGGCTTGGAGCCAGAAATAGACCTCAATTCGCTGGAATGAGGAATAATAAATCCCGAATGAATTTTGGCTCCTAAAACTCGGTTCACCGCGGTTGTGTCTGCCTGACTCAGCGCCGAAGCCGTTCCAAGAAAGTACAGACACAAACCAGCGAGAAACCACTTCATACTTACGGTTTTAAGACCACTTTGATTAATCCGGGTTCTTTGGCGTAAAGCCGCTGAAACCAATCGGCCCCTTCATCCAGCGGCACCTCAGCGCTCAAAATCGCTTCTACGTCAATTTTGCCCGAAGAGATTAACTGCAACGCCGCTTCGTATTCCCCGTTGATGGCGCAGGAACCCTGCAACCGCAACTGCCGGGTTACGACGGCCTGCAACGGAATTTCGACTTTGGGTGCCAGATTACCGACCAGTGTCACCGTTGCCCCTTTGCGTACGCAATCGATGGCCAAATTAACCGTAGCACCGGCACCCACGACTTCAAAAGCGACATCCGCCCCCCGCCCTTGGGTCAGTTCCTGAACGCGGGCGGCCACGTTATCCGTTTTCGGATTCAGCGTATCGGTGGCACCCAGTTGGCGGGCCAATTCCAGCTTGTTGTCTTCCAGATCGACGGCAATTATGCGGCTACAACCAGCTATCTTCAACGCCTGAATCACGAATAAGCCAATCATGCCCGCTCCAACCACCACCGCCGAATCGTTCACGGTTAGCGGCGTCAGGCTTAAGGCGTGCAACGCCACCGCCACGGGCTCGACCAGGGCGGCCTGCGTAAAGCTAACGTTGTCGGGAATGGCATACAGAATGTGTTGCGGCACCGTGATAAATTCCGCGAAAGCGCCCTGACGCCGAAAATCGGGCGTTGAGACGCCCAGCACTTCCCGGCCATCGCTGAGGTTGTACATGCCCCGGCGGCTAAACCAATCGTCAAGCGCGTACACCGTCGAATCGAAGGTCACGCGATCACCTACTTCCCAGCCTTTCACCGCATCACCCACTTCCACGATGATGCCCGACGCTTCGTGCCCCATCACAATCGGCGGAATCCGGCGGCCACTGCTGCCGTCCATGCCGTGGACATCGCTGCCGCAAATCCCAACGGCCTGTACTTTTACCAATACTTCGTGGCTGGCCGGTTTTGGCTGCGGCAAATCCTGTAATTCAAAGTGCTTATATTCCGTTAAAACGAGTGCTTTCATGGTTTATAAAGAGCGAAAGTGATAAAGAGTGAAAGGCGCTTTACGCATCCAATCTTTCTCTCAAGGTTTTTGATACATCAAAATAAACGCCTCTTTTGGAATGCCTTCGTACGCCTGACGCTGCAAATTCGGATTAATTTCGTAGGTCGTTACGTCCTCATAGGCGTCGGGCTCCTCCCCAAACAAGTCTTTGGATAAAGCAGCGGTATACTTCCGTTTTACCCATACAAGTTTCTGATCGGGCAATTTCCCCCAAGCGGCGTTATCTCCTAAAACTAACTGAATTTTCCGCCAATCGTTGTAAAAATACTCCTGTAACAACGGAATAATTTTATCCCGAAAAACAGCGCACAAGTCCGGTAGCGTCTGTACGGCCAGCAGGTAAGCGTGTCCAATCTGGTGGTCGCGGTCGTACAGGTATTCGATGCGATTGTTAATTACCCGAAGCAATTCTTTCAAATCAACTTCCTCAATAACAGGCAGTAAAGCAGGCTCTGGCAAACGTTCGGTAAAGCTAAATCGCCGCCGCAGGGCAATATCCAGCAAGGCAATCGACCGGTCGGCGGTATTCATGGTGGCCACTACGTACAAGTTCAGCGGAACGCCAAACCGCTCGCCAGAATACGGCAATGTCAGGTGCAAACTATCTTCAGCACCTAACCGTTTGTTGTCTTCGAGCAAGGTGATTAGTTCTCCAAAAACGTTGGAAATATTAGCGCGGTTGATCTCGTCGATGACCAGAAAATGCACCGGTGCTTTCCCTAATTTTAGCTGTCGATTTTCGGCAGAATCGTTCAGACAATCACCCATTCCCCCATACCCCGCCAACTGAATGGCTTTGACACAAGCCTGGTAAAAAATGCCTTTACGCACCCGGTAATCTACCTGTCCGCCCCGCACTTCGGGTCGGATGCCTTCTACAAATTCCTCGTAGCCAAACGAGGGGTGAAACGTTACCCAGTCAGAGGAATACGGCTGAATTAATTGCTGAACGGCGTAGGTTTTCCCCGTACCCGGCGGACCGTAGTAAACCAGGCTGCGCGGTATACTTGGCTGAACAACAGCATTTTCTGCGTAGGCCACCTCGGGTTCTTCCACCGTCATTGAACGCGACTCGGCCAACGATGGATCAACGGTCAGCCGCAGAATTTCGCTCAGGTACGCTTCGTCTTCGGCAGCTTTGTACATCTCCGCGTTATGCCGGTACGTATGCGGCCCACGTTTGGCGCTTTCGACCAATTCCAGCAGGCAATCTTCCCAGCACCGCCGCAAAACCGGATGGTTTAGCAAATGCATGTCCGATTGCCCGATCACCACCGACACGTACGGCGACTTTTCCGAAAGCGGCACAAAATCAATCTCCGACAGGCCCGTGAGCTGATCCCGGCAGCTATTTTTAATGGTTAGCCAGAATTCCGTTTCCCCCCGCCGTGGCTGGTGCAAGCGCAAGGCCCAGAAAAAATTAATGTTAGCGGCAATCCCCTTTAAATCTTTTCGGGTTACTAATGCTAACCGATTGTCGCCATTTGGTACATTTATTAAATCAATTAGCTCTTTCAATAATCCGAAAAAGCGGCGAATCGATTCTGGATTTCGGATCTCCCGAAGCTTTTCTAGTAAAAGTTGTCGCTGTTCCTGGTGACCCATGCTCTAATTTAGTGTCCAACAAGTATAATGATCGCGAATGATAGATATAACAGTAATCCCTCTACTTCCTCTATCTATATGCTAAAAAATAAATTTCTTGTTATCGGGCTGATTGGTAGCCTATCGGCTTGCCAACTGGCTACGAAAGAAATAACGGATCGGGTTTGCCTCCTGACCAATGCCACCGAACAGGTTGTTCAGGGCGGAAAAACCATTACGTCTGGTCAGCAAACTGTTGTATTTAACATTCAGGGCCAGCCTACCGATTTTACCGAAAAGCGGAACGGTCAGGATGTTCATTTTTCGATTGAGTACCAGGGCCAGTCCGCCGTTCATGCCTATCTGACGGGTAAGCCTGATCAACAGGTTACGTTCTTCTACAATGCTGAGAATAAAATGTCGAAAGCCATTTATTACAGCAAAAATATTGAGCAAGCCATCTATACTTTTGTCTACGACAATGGCCGCATCAACAGCCTGAATGAAGTCAGAAAGGCCGATTTACAGGCCAACCAGCCCGCTAATCGCACGTTTCAGTTTGTGCGCGACGACAAACACAATGTCATCCAGCAAACCCTGACGACGACCGTTCCGGGCCAGTTGCAAACGCAGGAAGAATGGCAATTCAAAATGGGTTCGTTGTTGCACCGCAGCCCCTACGCCGACTTTAGCCAATCGCCTATTTTCCTGGTTCTTTCCATGGCCAATAACCCAGGTGAGGTCTTGCCCGCCCGCTTTCTTCAGGTCAATGATTTTGTTTCCTACGAGCGAAAACTGCTGCGAACCAACAACCCTGTTTTGCTGGAATCAGCGACGTGTCAGGCGGAATACGACGCATTCAACAACCCCGTCCGCCGGACAATCGAGCAGGTTATCCACCCCAATACCCAAACCCAACGCGCTACCCAGACCTTCGCTTATAACTGCTCAGAATAATTTGGTAACACATTGTTAATTAATCAGACTCTCGTACAGAATCTCGGCGGGGTGCTTGGCAATCCGGCCCGTTCCGTCCTTGATCTGGTGGCGGCAACTCGTTCCGGGGGCGGCAATCAGCACGCTTTCCGGCTGCTGCCGAACGGTGGGAAACAAGACCAGTTCGCCTACCTGCATCGACAGCGTATAATGCTCCGACTCATACCCAAAAGAACCCGCCATTCCGCAACATCCCGACGGAATGAGTTGTACTTCGTAATTTTTCGGTAGAGACAGCATTTTTTTAGTAGCGACCAACGACGAAAGTGCCTTCTGGTGGCAATGTCCGTGCAGCTTAATTAGACGCTTTTCGCTCGTAAAAAGCGTTTTATCAATCCGTTTCGCATCAATTTCCCGCGCGATAAATTCATCCACTAACAGGGCATTGCGGCCAATTTGCTGCGCATCCGCCTTGAGCGAATCGCCCACCAGATCGGGATATTCGTCGCGGAAAGTCAGAATCGCGGAAGGCTCAATGCCGACCAAGGGGGTGTCGTCCGTAATCAATTTGGCTAAAGATGTTACGTTCCGGGTGGCAATCTTTTGCGCCTCTTTCACCAACCCTTTCGACAGATACGTTCGGCCACTTTCCACGTGTTCGGGTATTAGCACCTGATAGCCCAGCCGTTCCAGCAACAACACCGTTTTCTGCCCAACTTCCACATCGTTGTAATTGGTAAACTCGTCGCAGAAAAGGTAAACGGTGGGTCCCTGACCACGTACCTCGCTCTTTTTTCGGCCCGAAAACCACTTCTTCAGGGTCGTTCCGGCCAAGTGGGGCATGGTTCGGTCCGGGTGAAAACCCACTGTTTTGTTGGCCAACCGCCGCAGGCTGGGCGTGTTGTAGATGGCGTTGTAGGCCCAGGGCGCCAGACTGGCCAGGGACATCAATTTGGTAAAATTCCCAATCAACCGAGTGCGCGTCGAAGCGCCTACTTTCTCGTTGTATTCGTTGATAAATTCAGCCTTCATCTTGGCCATGTCAACGCTGGACGGGCATTCGGCTTTGCAGCCTTTGCAGGACAGGCACAGATCCAAAACTTCCTTTACAGTGTCGTAATCGTACTTGGATCGTTCGGTAGGGTTGGTATAAAAATGCCGCAGGATATTCGCCCGGGCGCGGGTGGTTTCTTTTTCGTTGCGGGTCGCCATGTAGCTGGGACACATCGTACCGCCCGTAATGTGGGTTTTGCGGCAGTCGCCGGAGCCGCTGCATTTTTCCGCCAGATTCAAGATTCCCTCATCCGCCGAAAAATCAAAAACGGTGTTGACGAAAGGCGTTTTCTGGTTTGATTCGGCAACATCCGCTTCGTAGCGCAAAAACTCATTCATCGGCGGGGTATCCACAATTTTGCCGGGATTGAAAATTTTCTGCGGGTCCCACGTACGCTTAATGTCCTGCACCAGTTTAAACGCCGCTTCGCCAATCATAAACGGAATAAATTCACCCCGCAAGCGGCCATCGCCGTGCTCCCCCGACAACGATCCGCCGTATTTCTTCACCAGCGCCGCCGTATCAGCCAGCAAAGCGCGAAATTTCTTCCGACCTTCTACTGATTTCAGGTTAATCAGGGGTAAAACGTGCAGTTCGCCCGCACCGGCATGGGCCGAATATTCCAGCGCCAGACCGTGTTTTTCGGCGGCCATGTGCTCCAATTCGTCGATGTAATTCGGCAAATCGCGCACATCAACCGCGCAATCTTCAATCAGGTTAACCGGCTTATCATCGCCCGGCACATTATACATAATGCTCAAACCCGCCTTCCGCAGGTTCCAGGCTTTTTTGGCGTCTTCGCCGTGCAATACCGGAAAGGCATAGCCGAGGTTGGCTTCTTTTAACGCAAAAATCAGGTTATCAACCTTTCTGGCCAAGGTTGCGGCCTCTTCTGCAAAAAACTCGACCATCAGAATCGCTTTGGGATCGCCCTGAACAAAATCGCGGTTTTTGGCCTGCTCGATGTTGGTTTTGGTTAATTGCAGGATGTAGTCATCAACCAGTTCGGAGGCGTAGCAACCATGTTCGAGAGCCACCAAATTCGCTTCCAGCGACTGCCGGATTGTCTGGGTATGGACGCACACGAGCGCACTTTCTTTCGGCGGCAATGGCAGTAAAGCCAGCTTCGCCTCAGTGATGAAACAGAGCGTCCCCTCCGACCCCGCAATGAGGCGACAGAAATTAAAGGTTTTTTCCCCCGCCAGATCGTTCAGCGGAATTGGTTCAAAAAAGGGCAACAAAGCGTCCAGAGCGTAGCCTGTATTTCGCCGGGTGATGGTTGGTTTGGGAAAGCCTTCCCGAATCAGTTGCTGCTTGTCGGCTTCTCCAAGCATATCGTCAATATGCTGATAAAGCTGCTGCTCCAGAGGGCTGGCAACGTCCTGACCGGCGCACTTCGCCCGAAATTCGGCTTCCGTGAGGCTCCGAAATTCAACCTCGCTCCCATCGCTCAACAGGGCCTTAACGCTGACCAGGTGATCGCGGGTGCTGCCCCAGACGATGGAATGCAAGCCACAGGAATTGTTCCCAATCATGCCGCCAATCATGGCGCGGCTGGCCGTCGACGTTTCTGGACCAAACATAAGCCCGTGGTCTTTCACACCCGCGTTCAGATCATCCCGAATAACGCCCGGCTGCACACGCACCCATTGCTCCTGCGCATTGATTTCCAGAATATTCGTAAAGTAATTGGAAATATCGACAACAATACCGCTCCCCACCACCTGCCCCGCCAGCGACGTTCCGGCGGCCCTTGGAATCAGTGACGTTTTGTGTTCCTGCGCAAATTGGATCAAATGGCGGATGTCATCCACCGTTTTCGGAACGGCTACCGCCAGCGGTTTTTCCTGGTAGACAGAAGCATCCGTTGCGTACAGCCACCGCATGGCTTCGTGCCGGTACGACTCATCAAAGTAGAGATCGCCCGACATGGCCGCATTCAACGCGTCAAAAGGCAGGGTTTTATGATTTAGGCGAAACATAGAGCAAGTCGAAATAGACTAGTAAAATTACGCTAAAACCGTAAAAATACTGCCTAAATGCCCGTCTCTTCCTGACGTTTGTTGGCGCGGGTAAGCCAATAAATAAATTAATGACAAACCAATCGGCCATTTCGGGCAAGCTCTAGTTGTATAGGGAATGTGAACTGATTCCATAAAACAATATAAATATGAGCTTGAAACGTGTGTTGGGCCTCCTCCTGACGGTGGCCGGTCTGATTGGATTGATTTACGGGGCGATGGATCTGACCAGCGGTGGCGTTGCCCGCGCCTCGCTGGTTTACCTGGTTTTGGGAGGTATTTTCTTCTTCTCCGGCATTGGCCTGATTCGTGGGACCAAGGACGAAGCTTTGTAAACAGATTTCCGGAAACTATAATGCCATTCGGTGGACATGTCCACCGAATGGCATTGCTTTATTGCTTTATAACGCGCCGCTGGTATCGCTGGTGTTCCGAACTAAAAAACAAGATATACTGCCCGGCCGCCAGGGTCGAAAAATCAAGATCGTGCTGTTCCTTTTCGCTCAATTGCATGGTGCGCAAGCGTTGACCCGTAACCGAAAAAACCTGCAAAGATAAAGGTGTGTCCGGCGTATCAGGCATATCAACCGTCAACTGATCAGACACCGGATTGGGATAAACTTTGGCCTCTTCGGGTTTAAATCTATTCAAAATTTCGTGAAGCTCATCGTAAAACTTATTCTTGGAAAGTTCGCCGTCCCGAGCCGAAATCCGTCCAGAAATCCGATCGCCTTCCCGCAACACATAAGTACCGCAACCGCCTAATTCATAGTCATTTACCTGCTCGTTCCCGTAATAGGGAGTCTCGAGGCGGCGGAGAATCAGCACCAGCTTCTCTCCTTTTTTGAATCCATGCGTATACAAGCGACACAAGTGCCCCGGATCGCCCCATACCCGGATAACATTCTTGTTTTCGGCGCCATGCAACACCTCGAGGACTTTGACGTCCATTCCGTGTTCTTCCTGGCTTTTCACTTCGGCCCGCACCATCAGAATCCCGGGTTGCCAGGCCGATTTTTCCGCGATGGACAGGAAAGGGCCACCATCCATGCAGCTACAGGCAAACGCGCTCCCGGCGCTGAAGACCCAGAGCAAACAAATCAAACATATTGGTAATAATCGTTTCATAAGCCTTTGTTTTCTAAGTAGACTCTTTTTGCGTTTAATCCGTTGGAAGGACATCAAGCTTGTTAACAAAAAATAGGCACTTTTGGCAAGATTTTCTACTTTCCTGTTTTCAATTATTAACCAATAAAACCAAAACAATGCTGACCTGGGATGATTTTGAGAAAGTGGACATCCGCACCGGAACGATTGTTGCCGTGGCTGACTTCCCAAAAGCCCGCAATCCGGCCTACCAGCTGACGATTGATTTTGGCGAACTGGGCACAAAAAAAAGCTCCGCGCAAATCACGAAGCTGTATACCCCAGAGGAGTTGATCGGCAAACAAATTGTTGCCGTCGTTAATTTTCCGCCCAAACAAATTGCCAATTTCATCTCCGAATGCCTGGTCCTGGGTGTTGTGGGGGCGGATAAAGAAGTAACCTTGCTGCTCCCCGACCGAGAAACGCCCAATGGCCTTCGAATTGCTTAAGCTACGCGGTTCCGCTTTTGCTGGTTGCCTTGCCCTGACGGGCCATCGCCTGGGCAATCGCACTGGCCGCGATGAGTTGCAGGGCGTGGTACATCATGATGGGCAGCAGCACGATCCCTGCCATGTTGCCGGGAAATAAAACGCTGGCCATAACACCGCCCTGCACCAACGATTTTTTCGAACCGCAAAACAAAGCCGTAACCCGATCCTCCCGACTGAAACCCAGCCAGTTGCTAACGAAGTTTATAAGCGCGAAAATCAGAAAAAACAGTCCCAGCATACAAACCCCCAGAATCAGCAAGTCGATGCCAGTCAGGCTTTGGAACATCCGTTTTTCGAAGGATTCGCAGAAGGATGTGTAGACGATCAGCAAGATGACAATCTGGTCGAAATAGCGCAAAAACTTCTTTTGTCGCTCGGCAAACGCCCCTAGCCAGCGGTTCAGTAAAATCCCCGCCACGACCGGTACTAATACCTGAATGACGAGTTTGAGGATAATGCCCCCCAAATCGAAATCGCCGCCACTGCTCGACAAAACAAGTCCCATCCACAGAGGCGTAATGAAAATGCCGATCAGGCTGGAAATGCTGGCGTTGAAAATAGCCGCCGGGATGTTTCCCTCCGCGATGGACACCATCACGACGGACGACGAAACCGTGGACGGTAAGGCACCCATGTAGAAAGCCCCGATCCACAACAAAGCTGTCTGCTCGGTGCTAAACAGCTCTTTCCCAGCCAGAATCAATAATGGAAAGACCACAAAAGTGGCCAAATGAATGGTAATGTGCAGCCGCCAGTTGCTTAGTCCCGCCCGCAGCTTATCCCCGCTTAACCGCAATCCGTAAAAAAAGAAAATTACGGACACCCCGTAATTAGCCAGTTCCGACAAAGAGAACGGACCTTCCTGTATACCCGGTGTCGGCCAGAGATACGCCAGACCAATCATGCCCAGAAGAGCCAACAAAAACCAGTCTAAACCAGCCCGGGCAGCCAACTCATACAGGGCACCCAAACCACGGGGGGACGTTTTTTTTACCATAATAATTCTTTTTCAACCAATAATAAACGCTTCAAAGAGTCGGCAATGTTTCCAGCGCTGTTCCTTCCTGAGCGGGCAAATGCATTCGTTTCACCATCCGAAAAAACCGCGTGGTTAGTAAAATAGCCGCTACCGAAAGACCTGCCAGTAGGCCAACCCAGACGCCGGTTACGCCCATTCCAAACCAGAAACACAGGACGTAACTAACAGGGAGACCCATGATCCAATAGGCAAATAAAGTAATGATCGTGGGAATATTCACATCCGACAAGCCCCGCAGCACACCTACACCCACTACCTGAATACCATCTGACAGCTGAAAAACCCCAGCCATTAACAACAGTCCAGCGGCAATCGTAGCGACCTCGGCATTATCCTGAATATAAAGAGTAGCCAACTGTTCGTTAGCCGTTACAAAAATTAGCGCACAGAAGCCCATCAACGCCCCCGACAATAAAAAAGCAGCCGTTCCGGCCCGGCGCACCAGCAGCGAACTGCGCCGCCCCACCGCATTCCCCACCCGAATGGCTCCGGCTGCCGAAACCCCCGTGGCCATCATGTAGGTCGTTGACGCCATGTTCATCGCAATCTGGTGCGCCGCCAGGGAGCTTTCGCCCAACCAGCCCACCATCACCTGCGCCAGTGAAAACGTAGCAATTTCGAAAAAGAAGGTCATGCCACCGGGTAAGCCTAGCCGCAATACTTTGCCAACTTCGGTAGTTATTTGCTGTTGCCGGTATGCCGGGGAAAAGTACTGCTTGAAGACCGATGCCCGCCGAATATACACCAAAATAGCGACCGCCATGTATGTTCGCGACAGCAGCGTAGCCGTGGCTGAGCCGTACAAGCCCATCTCCGGAAATGGACCAATTCCTAGAATCAAGACGTAATTTAGCAACGCATTAATGGCCAGGGCGGAGATGGTAATGCCCATCGCAACGCGCGGATAAGCCAATCCGTCACACAGCTGCCGCGCGGCCACAAACAGAAACAACGGAATATTAGACACGCTCATGATAATCATGAAGTTCCGGGCGAGTTCGGTTACCTGGGGTGTTTGCTGGAAAACGCCGAAAAAATAAGCCAGCGCCATCGAGGCCAGTCCCAAAACCAGACCCAGCAGCAAGGCCACGCGAATTCCACCCCGGAAAAGGCGGTTAATTTCGGCGCCATCGTTGCGCCCACGCGCCTGGGAAACCAGCGTTCCCACTACAGCCAGGCCACCTACTCCAATGCTGGATACCAGAAAAGCCAGTGAAACGGCCAGCCCCGCCGCGCCCAGAGGCACCGCACCCAGTAATCGTCCGACAAATAAATTATCGGTTACTCCCATTAAAACAACGCCTAATTGTGCAATTACGATGGGAATACTGAGCCGAAGGGTATCTGAGAATTCCGATTTATAAATTTGTAACCATTGTTTCATAGATTGACACAACACGGCATCAATCGGGGATGTTCCGCCGAAAAGGAAATGCTTAGCGCAGGCAAAGTCAATAAATGAGCTAACGGACAGTATAAAATCCTTTCTACGGCCTCGGTTCTATCCCTTATTCCCTAAATCTTTTTATTTTTGTTGCACACTTAATAGAAAACAGCGTTTGAAAGAATACGGCAGCAATATTCAGAAGCTTGTCACTCACCTGCAAACCATTGAGGATCGGGAGAAACGGACACGCTACGCCCACATCCTGGTGGAACTGATGCGACAGATCCATCCCAACATGCGGGATAATCAGGATTACTACAATAAATTGTGGGATGATCTTTACATCATGTCGGGGTTCACGCTTGATGTAGACAGTCCCTATCCGCCGCCATCGCCGGATGTGCTGGGTAAAAAACCGCAACAGGTTCCATACAACACCCACGCCCTGAAGCACAAGCACTACGGCTATAACATGAAACTTCTCATTAACAAGGCCGTATCTCTGGAAGACGCTGACGAAAGACGGGCTTTTGTCTCGTATCTGGCGCGCCTGATGAGAACGTTTTACACGACCTGGAACAAGGAATCCGTCGAGGAGGAAACGATTCTGCAAAGCCTCCACGAAATGTCAAACGGCAGCCTTCAGGACGATATTGAAATCATTCGGACCAATGGCTTTGTCGAAGCGACGCCGCGCGAACGCACGGGCGACCAGCAACCCCGCCGCTCGACGCCTGTTCAGGCTTATACGGGTCAGAGTAACCGGGATTCTGGGCACCGGGATACCGGCCACCGCGAACGAAATGAAGGGCGGAACTACTACCAGAATCCAAATAATCCATCGCGGGGAAATCAAAACCGGGACAACCGGGATTCAGGCGGCCACCGCAGCTTCCGGGGCAACCATAACCCGAACAACCGCAGAAAACGTTAAGACAATTCACGCGTTTAGTCGTATAAGCTGGCTCCACAAAGCCAGCTTATGCGAATAGCGCATCACTTTTTCCTAGAATCAATGGCCTCTTTCCGCATTGCCGGCGACCGTCGGCTGAAAGGCGAACTTTTCCCTCAAGGAGCTAAAAACGAAGCCCTGCAAATCCTGTGCGCCGTTTTGCTCACCAGCGAGCCCGTTATTATTCATAATATTCCGAATATTCGCGATGTCAATAAACTGATTGAATTATTGGGGGATCTCCGCGTCAAGGTTGAGCTTTTATCCAGTACTCCCCACGGTGATTCATCGTATCGTTTTCAGGCTGATGACGTCGATGTTGACGTATTAGACACCGAAAATTACCGCAAAAAGGCCTCAGCTTTGCGGGGGTCGGTTATGCTGCTCGGACCCATGCTAGCCCGTTTCAAGCAAGGTCGGATTCCACGGCCCGGTGGCGACAAAATTGGCCGTCGTCGGTTGGATACTCACTTCCTGGGCTTCGAAAAGCTTGGTGCTCAATTCAACTACGACGCCAATGACGGCGGGATGTACCACGTGGATGCCAGCCACCTGAAGGGAACGTATATGCTCCTGGACGAAGCGTCCGTGACCGGAACCGCTAACGTCCTCATGGCTGCCGTTCTTGCCGAAGGCACCACCACGATTTACAACGCTGCCTGCGAACCTTATCTTCAGCAACTTAGCAAGATGTTGAATCGCATGGGCGCTAAAATCAGTGGAATCGGGTCAAACCTGCTGACCATTGAAGGCGTGGAAAAACTAGGCGGAACCGAACATACGATGCTACCCGACATGATCGAAATTGGTTCGTTCATTGGGTTGGCCGCCATGACCCAGTCCGAAATTACCATTAAAAACTGCCGCGTACCGGAGCTAGGTATCATCCCGAACGTATTTGGACGCTTGGGGATTAAGATGGAAATCAGAAATGACGACATCTACGTTCCAGCTCAGGAACATTACCAGATCGAAAGTTTTCTGGACGGTGGCATGATGACTATTTCCGATGCTCCCTGGCCTGGTTTTACTCCCGACCTGCTGAGCATCATTCTAGTAACGGCCATTCAGGCGCAGGGAACGGTGCTGGTTCATCAGAAAATGTTCGAAAGCCGTCTCTTCTTCGTTGATAAGCTGATCGAAATGGGCGCTCAGATGATCCTTTGCGATCCGCACCGCGCGACCGTAATTGGTCTGAACCGCCAGCAGCAATTAAAAGGCATTCGGATGTCTTCGCCGGATATCCGCGCGGGCGTTGCGTTGCTGATCGCGTCGTTGTCGGCACAGGGAGATAGCATCATCGACAACATCGAACAAATCGACCGGGGTTACCAAAATATTGACCTTCGTTTGAACGCCATCGGGGCACAAATTGAACGGATATAATTAGCCACTCTACGTTATTTCTGGAAAGCCGCTCGCATTGCGAGCGGCTTTTTTGCTTACTTAGCAATTCCGTTATTATCCTAAACTTTTTACTTATTCAGTATGGCCCTTACTGCTGACCGCCGACCCTGGTTATTGCTCCTACTTAGTGCTATGCTTTATCTTTTCTACCCGGCAACGGTAAAGTCGGCGCCAAAGCCACCGAAGCGAAAAACAACCGTCTCCATCGTCGGCGATCAGTTTTACATCAACGGCAAACCGACGTTTAAAGGGCGTACCTGGAACGGCCACAAGATTGAAGGGCTCTTGCCCAATGCGCGGATGGTGCAGGGTATTTTCGAGGATCGAAACACCGAAACCCGATCAAAATGGGCTTACCCGGATACCAAAACCTGGGACCCTAACCGCAACACCAACGAATTTATCGAGGCCATGCCTGCCTGGAAGGCGCACGGTCTGCTGGCGTTTACGCTCAACCTGCAAGGGGGCAGCCCCGAAGGGTATTCAAAAGACCAACCTTGGATCAACTCCATGTTTAATCCCGATGGAAGTTGGGAACCGTATTACCACAACCGACTCAAAAAGATTCTGGACAAAGCCGATGAACTGGGCATGGTGGTCATTCTGGGACTGTTTTATTTTGGGCAGGATCAATACCTGAAAAACGAAGCGGCAGTGATTCGCTCCGTCGATAATCTGCTGGAAATCCTCGCCGAAGGCGGGTACCAAAACGTCCTGATCGAGATTAATAACGAATGCGACATCAAGTATGACCACGACATTCTGAAAGCCGAACGGGTGCATGAACTTATGCAACGCGTGAAAGCCTACAAAACGCGGGGCTATCGGTTTCTGGTCAGCACAAGTTACAGCGGCGGCAAGGTTCCACGGGAGAACGTCGTTCGGGAAGCCGATTTCCTGCTTTTGCACGGCAATGGCGTTAAAGATCCAGCCCGTATTGTGGAAATGGTGCAGCAGACCCGCGCGGTGGCGGGCTACCGAAAAATGCCCATCGTTTTCAACGAAGACGATCATTTCAACTTCGATCAGCCGAGCAATAACTTTCAGGCTGCCACCAGCGCCTACGCTTCCTGGGGCTTTTTCGATTACCGGATGAAGGACGAAGGCTTTAATGAGGGCTACCAGTCCGTTCCTGTCAACTGGCAGATCAGTTCTCCCCGCAAAAAGGCTTTTTTCGACTACCTAAAAACCATAACGGGTGGGCTTTAAGCCTTACGGATTCATGCGGTCGAACAAACTTTCGCGCCCCGACCGCAATCCTGCTGCCTGACCAATGGCGGCTTCCAGTGTGTCATTTTTAATGGCCTCCATCGCTTCCTGAATAAAGGCGTCGATGGGCATTCCGCCGTGCGACTGCGTTTTATCTTCCCGGTGATCGTGGCCTAATTCGGTGTCCACCGCTGGGGGAGCAATTTCAAAAACTTTGACGGGCGTGTCTCTGAATTGATGCCGGATAGACAACGTTAGCGAGTGAATGGCCGCTTTAGTTGCGCAATAAATTGGCATTGGCGCCAACGGAGCAAAAGCCAGCCCCGACGAAATGTTAATAATGGCCGCTTCATGCTGAGACGCCAGTTGGTGGGAAAACAGCGAAATCAGGTGAACCGGAGCGATAAAGTTGGTTTCTACCTCGGCGCTTATCCGACTCATATCCACCGGATCGGTCAGCTTGGTTTTCAACTGAATCCCGGCATTGTTGATCAATACATTTGTTTCGGAATGCTCCCGCATGATCCAGAGCGCCAGACTTTCCCGCTCTTTGGCGTTGGTAACATCGCAAACTTTGGTGATCAATTCAGGATATTGTTGCTTAATTTCAGCCAACCGGTCTTCCCGCCGACCGCAGATAATCACGTTGCTCCCCGCTTTCAGAAATTGCTCGGCAAAAGCCAGACCGATTCCGGAAGTCCCCCCGGTAATTAAGACCGTATTACCAGCTAGCTGCATGTTGTTGGATTCGTTAATCGTTGAAAAGAAACCGAAAAATAGTGCATCTTAACCAGCGGATCAAACCGTATAAGCGGCTAATGAGGCACGAAAGCCTTTTTTTGAGCCGTTAAAGAATGATGGGCGGCTTGTTATAGTGGTAAATCCCTATGTACCTTCGGCCATATCACCCTTTTTTGTAAGTAACACCTTCAATTTAGTTATATGGCACATATTCCTCACCTGATCACCGACCTGGCGCTCATCTTAGGGGTAGCTGCTGTTACAACGCTGCTTTTCAAGTGGTTGAAACAACCGCTCGTTTTGGGTTATATTCTGGCGGGCCTGCTGGTTGGCTCTAATTTTACGCTGCTTCCTACCGTCACCGATCAGAAAACGATTCGTATCTGGGCGGACATTGGCGTAATTATGCTGCTTTTCAGCCTGGGACTGGAGTTCAGTCTTAAAAAATTAGTTAAAGTGGGCGGAACTGCTTCCATAACGGGCATCATTGAGATTACAGCCATGCTTTTTCTCGGCTATGCAACGGGTATGGCGCTGGGTTGGTCAACCATGGATAGTATTTTTTTAGGGGGCATTATTTCCATTTCATCAACCACTATCATCTTCCGCGCCTTTGAAGAACTAGGCGTCAAAACCCAGCAATTTGTCGGTATCGTTTTTGGTATTCTGGTCGTAGAAGACCTGGTGGCGGTTGTCTTGATTGTGCTTTTATCCACGCTGGCCGTTAGTCAGCAGTTTTTCAGCATGGAAATGCTAACTGCGGTGCTGAAGCTGGCTTTTTTCCTGGTCGTGTGGTTTCTGGCGGGTATTTTTCTGGTTCCGACCTTTCTGCGTACCAGCCGCAAATTCATCAATGATGAAACGCTCCTGATTGTCTCCCTGGCCCTTTGCCTGCTCATGGTTGTTTTGGTGACCAACGCCGGTTTTTCGCCCGCCCTCGGAGCCTTTATTATGGGTTCTATTCTGGCCGAAACCATCTATGCCGAACGCATCGAGCACCTGCTAAAATCAATTAAAGACCTTTTTGGGGCCGTTTTCTTTGTTTCCGTCGGGATGCTGATCGACCCCGAAATGCTGGTTAAATACGCGGGACCTATTGCTTTATTAACCGTTGTGGTTATTGCCGGGAAAGCCTTTTTTGTATCCGTGGGTGCGATGCTCTCCGGCCAGCCGCTAAAGCAATCCATCCAGACGGGCATGAGTCTAACCCAGATTGGCGAATTTTCCTTTATCATCGCAAGCCTTGGATTAAGCCTGAAAGTAACCAGCGATTTTTTGTATCCAATTGCCGTTGCGGTTTCCGCGCTAACAGCGTTTACCACGCCTTACATGATCCGGGCTGCCAAACCGGTTTACGGTTGGGTAGATCGCCGAATCAGCGCCCGCACCAAGCTTTTTCTGGGACACTACAGTTCGGGAGCGCAAACCATCGGCGGGGCCAGCGATTGGCAGGTATTGATTCGGGCGCATATTCAACTGGTTATTACCCATACCGTGGTAGTAGTAGGCATTATTTTACTATTATCACGGGTCCTGTTACCTTTTCTGCTCGAAGACGTGCTGAATAGTCCCTGGGCGCAAATCCTGACCGCTCTGTTGGCTATTTCGCTCATCGCGCCCTTTATCTGGGCTTTGGTCTTCAAACCCGTTCGTCAGCCGGTCTATCTTCGGCTCTGGACGGCCAAAAAATCCTACCGGGGTCCGCTGGTGGCGTTAGCCGCCGCACGTAGTATTGTCGCCCTTGGTTTGATTATTTTTCTTCTCGACCAGTTATTCTCTGTTCCGACCTTGCTGGTATCCATGGGTATTCTCATTGTGCTTCTACTTTTGTTGGGCCGTTGGTTATCTCTGGTTTATGAACTAATTGAAAAGCGATTCCTGGGTAATCTAAATGCACGTCAGCAGGATCAGGAGGCCCGCACCGGAAAGAATTTATTGCCCTGGGATGCTCACTTAACCTATTTCGACATTGGTGCCGACTCTCCGGGAGTAGGGAACACCTTGGCAAAACTGGCTTTTCGGGAAAAATACGGCGTTAACATCATTTCGATTGAACGAGGCAACTCCACCAAACTGGTTCCTGATCGGCACGACCGGCTTTTTCCCGGTGATCGCATTGCCGTTATTGGCACCGATCAGCAACTTAGCCAGTTTCAGCGCATGGTTGAACGGACCGAAACAGCTGCTCCAACTCCGGTCAATAATCAGGAAGTTTCCCTCCACCGCGTTACGGTAGACGCCCAGTTTCCCCACCTCAACCAGAGCATTCGAAACTCTGGTATTCGGGAAAAAACCCAGGGCCTGATTGTTGGGCTTGAGCGCAACGGCACGCGCATTCTAAATCCAGAATCGACCACTGTTTTGCTGGCGGGCGATGTGATCTGGCTAGCGGGTAATACTAAATTAATCAAGGAGTTTCAGAAGCAAAATCGACCCCAGCGTCTGTAATTGTTTGCTTCGAATCAACTTCGTGTGCGCCACTTAACCTACCAGCACAGCCTTTTGTCAAAAAATAACGGCGTGTTTGAATATAATCCAGAAAATAACGGTTGTTTCTAATAACGTATCATCAACAAATCGTTGTTTACGAAAGCGAAATCAACTAATATGAGCATTCTGCGCGTCGAGAACTTAACCAAATCTTACCAGAGTGGCGGTCGCAACCTAACCGTACTAAACACGGTCAATTTTGACATTAATGCTGGTGACACGTTTTCCATTGTCGGGCCGTCTGGAAGCGGAAAAACAACGCTGCTGGGCTTATGTGCTGGCCTGGACCGCGCCTCTTCGGGGAGTGTTTATCTGAACGATATAAAACTGGATGACCTGACTGAAGACCAACGGGCGGCGGTGCGAAACCAGCATGTTGGCTTTATTTTCCAGAATTTTCAGCTCCTGCCAACGCTTACTGCGCTGGAAAATGTGATGGTGCCGCTCGAACTACGCGGCGAAAAGGGCGCCAGCCGCACGGCAAACGAATTGCTCGAACGCGTTGGGCTGGGCCAGCGAGGGCATCATTACCCCAACCAGCTTTCGGGAGGCGAGCAACAACGCGTTTCTCTGGCGCGTGCCTTTGCCAACCGCCCTAAAATTCTGTTTGCCGACGAACCAACGGGGAACCTCGATACCGACACCAGTGCTACGGTGGTCGATTTACTGTTTGAGTTAAACCGGGAAGCTGGCACAACGCTCGTTCTGGTCACGCACGACCTCGAATTAGCCGCCCGCACGCAGCGAATCATCCGCATCAAAGGCGGAACCGTTGTTTCGGATACCACCAATGACCGCTCCAAACTAGAAGTGTAACGCACTGATCTGGTTAAAATTAACTGTACACTTCCTCTGACGTATCAAATGGATCGTTCCATTCCTAAAATAGAAACGCCCACGGCTTCGCTTTTTAATGGCTGGCTGTGGAAAATGGCCTGGCGCGACAGCCGCCGCAGTCGGCAACGGCTGTTTTTGTTCATGTCGTCCATCGTCTTGGGCATTGCCGCGCTGGTGGCTATCAATTCGTTCAGCGACAACCTGGCCAAAAGCATCGATGAGCAGGCGCAGGAATTGCTCGGCGCCGATTTGGTTTTAACGACCAATAAAACACCGAGTAAGAAAAACGCTGAATTTTTACAGTCCATCGCGCCCGAACGCTCCACGGAGGTTGCCTTTCCGTCGATGGTTTACTTCCCGAAATCGGGGAATGTGCGTCTGGCGCAGGTTAAAGCCGTTGAAGGTAATTTTCCGTATTACGGAAGCTGGGACACGGAGCCTACCGCCGCCGCCGCAACCTTTCGAAAAGCCAGCAAAGCCAATCAACGGCTGGCGCTGGTCGATGATGCCCTCCTGCTACAATTTGGAGCCCAGCCCGGTGATTCAGTCAAAGTGGGTGAGCTTACGTTTCTCGTTGCGGGTCGGGTGCTGAAAACGCCGGGCCAGACGGCGGTAACAAGCACGGTAGCCCCCACGGTTTTTATTCCCGGGGGACTATTGAAAGAGACTGGACTTATTCAGCTGGGAAGCCGGGCGCAGTATCGCTCTTATTACCAATTTAAAAAAGGAACCGACGTTGATGCGCTGGTCGAGAAGCTGGAACCGCAATTAGACAAAGCAGGCATTAACTCCGACACCGTTTCTGAGCGAAAACGCCAGACGGGCCGTGCCTTCGAAGACTTAGCCAAGTTCCTGAATTTGGTCGCTTTTGTGGCCTTGCTGCTGGGCTGCGTGGGTGTTGCCAGCTCGGTTCATCTTTACGTTAAAGAAAAACTGGCCTCGGTAGCTGTTTTGCGCTGTTTGGGCGCAAGCGGGCGTCAGGCCTTTCTAATTTACCTGATTCAGACAGCGCTGATGGGATTGCTGGGTGCTATTGCGGGTACGCTTCTGGGCACCGTCCTTCAGTTTGCTCTTCCCGAATTATTTGGCAGCTTTTTGCCAGTAGAAGTAAGCGTTTCGCTTTCCTGGCAAGCCATCGCGCAGGGCATTATCACTGGTGTCGTTATCTCGATTCTTTTTGCGCTGCTTCCTCTTTTAGTCGTTCGGAAAATATCGCCGCTCCGTACGTTACGCAGTTCTTTTGATGACGATGTTGACAGCCGCGATCCGCTTCGCTGGCTTGTTTACGGCTTGATTTTGCTTTTCATTACGGGATTTGCGTATTGGCAAACCCGCGACTGGAAATTGGCATTGGGCTTTACGGCGGGTCTAGGCGCGACCTTCGCGATCCTGACGGCGGCGGGCTTTCTGATGATGTGGCTGGTGCGCGAATTCTTCCCGGTTTCGTGGAGTTACATCTGGCGGCAAAGTTTAGCCAATTTATACCGGCCACATAACCAGACGCTCACCTTGGTGACCTCTATTGGACTGGGTACATTTCTGATTGCTACGTTGTATCTAACCCAGAACCTGCTCCTGAGCCGCGTCCAGTTCTCCTCCAGCGAAAACCAGCCAAATATGGTTTTATTCGATATTCAGAATGAGCAGAAGGAAGGCGTTAAAAAGTTAGTGGCGCAACATCAATTACCGATTTTACAGGAAGTGCCAATTGTAACCATGCGGCTGGCGCAAATCAATGGACGGACCACCGAAGCGATTCAGCAGGATACAACCGCCAAGATACCGGATTGGGCGTTGACGCGGGAATACCGCGTTACGTACCGCGATAAGCTGGCGGAATCCGAAAAATTAGTGGCGGGAAAAGCTCCTTTTCAGGCCAACGGAGCCATTCACATTTCGTTGGAAGATTCCTATCTGAAACGCATGAAACTAAAGTTGGGTGATACACTCACGTTCAATGTGCAGGGCGCGCTGATTCCTACCATTGTGGGGGGCACCCGCGAAATTGACTGGAACCGGGTCCAAACTAACTTTCTGGTTGTTTTTCCGAGCGGTGTTCTCGAACAAGCCCCCCAATTTCACGTGTTGATGACACGCGTCGATTCCACGCAGCAATCGGCTACTTTCCAGCGTAGTCTGGTTCAGCAATACCCCAATGTGTCGGCCATCGACCTAAATCTAATTTTGAAAACGCTGGATGAAATTCTGAGTAAGATTTCCTTCGTGATTCAATTTATGGCCTTATTTAGCATTATTACGGGCTTGCTGGTGCTGGGTAGCTCCGTTGTAATTAGTAAATACCAACGCATTCAGGAAAGTGTTTTGCTGCGGACCATTGGCGCTAACCGAAGACAAATCCTGCTCATTACACTGATTGAATACCTCTTTCTGGGTTTTCTGGCGGCGTTTTCTGGCATTGGCTTATCCCTTTTCGGAACGTGGGCGCTGGCTTATTTTGTCTTTGAAATGCCTTTCTCACCGGATCTCGTACCGCTGCTTGTTGTCTCGCTGACCGTTGTTCTACTGACGGTTGTCATTGGCTTGCTAAACAGTCGGGAGGTGTTGGTTCGTCCGCCGCTGGAAGTGCTGCGCACAGAAGTTTAGGTAGTAAACCGCAGAGCGTGCTTGAAGTAAGGCACGCTCTGCGGTTGCTCTTGTCATTTAGCTGCTACCACAAAATTGAATTTATCGGACGTCTTTGGCGCTAAAACTTTGAAATTGATTCGGTAAATGGTATCGCCCCATTTGGTAATAATTCCTTTGTCTTCCGGATCATCCAGTATTACCTTCTCGACCGAAACCTCCATCTGCTTCGGGTCATACCGCACTACAAAGTCCTTACCGGTTGCATTCTTGGGCTTATAACGAATGGTCACTTCGCCGGGCCTGGTTATGGCGGCGGGGTAACAGGTCATCAGGTGCTGGGTAATGCTGTCGGCCTTACTTAATTTAACCTCATCGTTAATTTGAACGTTTTTCCCGCGATTGAGCTGAATGGTTCGTTGCCAACTCGTAACACCCGCAGCAGCGGGATAGGCTTTGGCCATATCCAGAGTAAATTGCGCTGATCCTGGATTTTGCTTATAAATGATGTCACCGGCTTTGTATTTCCCACCCGGCGGCTGGTCCTTCCCGTTTATGGTGGGCAAATTATGGTAATTCGAACAATTGTACCAGATGTCATAGCGCTTGTCACTGAACGTTTTGCGCGTGTAAGTACCCCGGCCTACATCAATCAAGAGCGGGTGGCCGTCATAATAGACCACGTAGTTGCCAATGTCGTTGTGGTTGTGGCTCTCATCGTTGTGCCCACCCTTCGCAGCTACATAAAAACCATTCGTTGTTCCTTGCCGATCCCGCGCCGCAAAAACCTGAAGATCAGGCAACCACACATCTTTTGGTAACGGAAGCCCCTGCGCCGCTTTCTGATACTCATTCTGCATAAAGAGCGCGTAGAAATGCCGGAAATAATGAAACTTTCCGATAGAGCCGTTTTCAGATTTGCGGTAATAAGCTCCGAATTTCATCATATCCAGGTCTTTTATATCTTTTCCGAAGCGATATATCATGTTGGCCGCCATGCCCGGCTGCGGATCGGCATCGGCAAAATTCAGGAAATAGGTTGGGCTAATCTGCGCGCGGTAAATGAATTTGCCCATGTTTTTGATCTTTTCGTCTTCATAAACATACTGAAACGCGTTGTTGCTGGCCGTGTTTAACAGGGCAATGTTGTCGTAGAGCGAAGCCGCCGCCGCTCCCCAGTAACTTGGGCCCTCGTCGCAGCCGCCGTCCTGTGGGTATGGGTTTACAAAATTATCGAGCACGTTCAGGATTTTGGCCACGGATGCCGTCCGCTGCTGGTCGTCTTTTTCGAGCAAGAGCACCGCATTCAACCAGTTAGAGCAAATCCAGGGATTCCAGTTGTTGGGTGCCCGCCCACTGGCGTTGGCACTCATCCAACCGTGGTGCTGTGTCATGAGGGGCTGAAAAATGCGGTAATTGGTTTCGTGATAGATTCGTTTGCGCACCTGCGGCGAAACCGCGTCCAGCTTATCGCCCAGAAAATAATCTACCCAAGCCAGATAAGTGGCTGTCTCAGCGGCAAATAAGTCGACAAACGGCTTCGACACATCCATCAACCCCGAATACTCTTTACTACGGGGCAAGTGGGCCGGAGCACCCCAAAATGATTCTTCACAAATCGACCATACGCCGTTGATAATAGGATCTATAAAGCGTCCTTTGTTCTCGTAAATTTCCGCCAGCACCAGCGTACCTAATACGTTCCGTTTCTGAAAACTCATGGACTGGTATTCTTCCCGGTCGCCGGTTCGCTCGATGAGTAGCGATTTAGTCGCCGGAATAGAGGGCCAGTCATAATTCAGGTACGATTCGGCCTTGGTTACATACGCTTTCATCATCGCCTGGTCGGCCTTTGCCCAGCCCGCACGGTCTTCCCGCCGGGGAAAAGGCACCCATTTAGCCTGCGGAATCAGTATTTTTTGTAGTTCGCCTTTGGGGTATTTACTGCTCAACAGGTCTTGATTTTGAGCGTTCACGCGCAGACAGGCTACTACTAGAATCAATAGCAACGTGAGTTTTTTCATAGTGGCCAGAGAAGTTAAAAGTGGGGTTACTTTATCCCAAATGCCCGTTTTGTTTAGAAATACTCATATCTGGTTACTTTTCGACGTAGCGGAACGGAAAGGCATAAAAAAACCGGACGCATAGGCATCCGGTCTGGCTTTAATTTGAAGATGAGCTTTAAAATTTCAGGGTGGCAGGCAGGTATTTTGCTACCAGGTCTTCATAATACGGGCGCAATTCTGTCCAGTTTGGTGGCGTCGGGTTCTTCGAGTACAAATCGTACGGATTGAACAGATTCACCCATTTGAACATCTCGTGATCATGGCTATCCATCAGGTGATCGTAGGCATTTTCGCGGTGCTGCGGATAAAATGAGTGGTACCGAAGCATGTAGAGAGCCGGTTCTGGCAGATGGTCTTTCACCATGTTGTAGACGTACTCATCGTGTCCCCACGACATATGTACGTTGCGCAGGCCGCAATTCGGTGAATAAATGCCGTATTTGGTATTATATCGGCTATCGTATGTGTCTGGATTGTCCTTAAAAAATTCAGGGTAAACGATTTTATCCGAATGCGCGCAGCCTACTGGAAATGTGTCGCCCACCACAGCCCACTGCGGTTCGCCGAACAAGCAGAGCACTTTGCCCATGTCATGCAGCAAACCAACCAGCACAAACCAATCCGGGTGGCCATCCGCCCGAATCGCTTCCGACGTTTGAAGCAGGTGCTGCAACTGGTCTAAATCGGTATCTGGATCGGAGTCGTCAACCAACTGATTCAGAAAGGTAAACGCATCCCAAACGGGCATTTCTTTCTTGTTGAAAGCGAGAAATTCCCGCTCTTTTTCCCGCACAAAATCATACGTCTGGTAGGTATGGTTCAGGCGGTAAAATTCACGGACGGTATCCCGGCCGGGGTTGTCGTAGTTCCGGTACTCGTCTGTTGTCTTTTCCTTCGCAATCGTTTCGGGATCAGGATAACGTTCGAGCAAATCATCCTCCCATTCATCCAGACTGGTCAAAGGAGTTTTTTCTGTTTCAGTTAGGGAGTTCATAGGCTTTTAGTCTAATAGATGATCCGCGATGACGGTTAAATTTCTACGCAATCTAAAGAGTTCAATTAGCCTTTGGTGGGAAAAACTTATATTTTTTTACGAAAACGTTTTCGTAGTATTGGGGGCTGATTCAACGAAAAGCAGCCTGACGCGCTCAGCCGGATTTGTTTCCTGCTTTCCGTTGATCATTTTGCAACTGTATGGAAAACGTTAATCTCAAAAAACTGGCCCAAACGCTGAATTTGTCGGTATCAACCGTTTCGAAAGCGTTGCAGGACAGCCACGAAATCAGCCAGGAGACGAAGCGGCGCGTCCTGGATTTAGCCAAAAGTCTGAACTATGTCCCCAATCCATATGCCAGCAGCCTGCGCCGAAAAAAAAGCAAAACCATTGGCGTTGTCATTCCTGAAGTCACGGATAGTTTTTTTTCATTAGCCATCAAAGGAATCGAATCCATTGTGCAACCGAAAGGGTATCATACCCTTATTTACCTAACCTATGAATCATTGGCGCGTGAACAAACCATCTTACAGGAGTTTCAGAGCGGACGGGTTGACGGTGTGATTATGTCGCTTTCCGGCGAAACCAATCGCATTGGGCACCTGGAAACCTTGCAGGCCAAAGGCATTCCCATTGTGCTATTTGACCGCATTTTTGATGAAGCTACTATGGCCCAAATCACCACAAACGATTTTGAAAGTGGGTACCAGGCGACCCGGCACCTGATCGAACAAGGCTGCCGACGCGTGGCTTTCCTCTCTCTTTCAGATAGTTTATCCATTAGTAATCAACGCCTTGAAGGCTACAAACGAGCGCTCGCGGAGAGTCAGATCGCGGCTCAGGACGACTTAATTGTTAACGGATCAAGGGAGATTAGTCAGGAACTCATTCGAACACTATTACAAAGTCCGCAGCGGCCTGATGGTTTGCTGGCTTCGGTTGAAAAGCTGGCAATTACCGCCTACCAGCTTTGTGAAGAACTCAACCTGACCATCCCGGATGCGGTTAAGATCATCGCTTTTTCCAACCTGGAGACTGCCTCTTTGCTCAACCCTTCCCTAACCACGATCACGCAACCCGCTTTTGACATGGGAAAGGCCGCCGCCATAGCCTTGTTCCGCAACCTGGAAAAAACCTACTTTGATCCACAAAAAGAAAGCATCGTCCTTCCTTCTTTGTTAGTTTGCCGAAATTCAACGAGACGCTGTAATTGATCTTTCACCGACCAGACATGCTTCCTGATCGACAAGACAACGAACGGCTCTGTTTTTTACTATTTTGCCTGCTTAACCCTTTTCATCTGTATGAAAACCCTTAATTACCTGCGATCCTGCTTATTCTTTTGGATTCTTTTAGGAATAAGCACCACCATTTTTGCCCAATCAGCCACCAACAAGCTGACTCCAGCCACCATTCTTAGCCGCTGGGAAAAGCAAGTGACGCCCGAAAATGCCTGGCGGGAATACCCCCGTCCTCAACTGGTTCGGTCAGCCTGGCAGAACCTGAACGGCTGGTGGGAATACGCAATCCGCCCCAAAACCGAAGGACAGCCGGCCAAATTTGACGGCCAGATTCTGGTGCCTTTCTGCGTAGAATCGACCCTTTCCAAGGTGACCAAGCCTCTAACCGACGCCCAGCGTTTGTGGTATCGCCGAACGGTTACCATTCCTGCCGACTGGAAAAACCAGCGCGTTTTGCTTCATTTTGGCGCGGTCGATTATGAATGCAATTTGTGGGTAAACGGCGGGCTGGTTGGCTCGCACACGGGCGGTTCCGATCCTTTCGATTTTGACATTACTGACTTTCTGAAATCGGGTCAGAATACACTGGTTTTGGGCGTGACCGATCCGACGACCGAAGGTGAGCAACCGCGCGGCAAACAGGTATTCAACCCCCATAGCATCTGGTATACTCCTGTTTCGGGTATTTGGCAAACAGTTTGGTTGGAACCCGTGCCCAATCCGGTCTTTATCGAAGAAGTTCGCCTGACTCCTGAGCTGGACTCCAGCCGCGTTCGGGTAGAAGTTTTAACGAATCGGCCAATTACTAACCCAACAACTGGCTTCCGCCTCACCGCGATGGACGGTACCCAGACCGTTGCTACAACCATCATTCGTGCCGGTAGAACGGGCTTTCTGAGCGTGAAAAATCCGAAGCTCTGGTCACCCGATACTCCTTTTCTGTATAACCTGAAAGTCGAGATTGTTCCGGTGAAAGACCCCTTCCAGGGTACAGAAAACCGCAATCGGCCCCGCCACAACGAAGCCGAACGTTCGGCATACGCCAAGGCTGAAGTAAGCGGAACGCCAATTGACGCCGTAACGAGCTATTTCGCGATGCGGAAAATTTCGATGGGCCCCGGAAATGTAGCAGGTCAACCGTTTTTATTGCTGAATAACAAGCCTGTGTTTCAGAATGGCCCGCTCGATCAGGGCTGGTGGCCGGGTAGCTTGCTCACGCCGCCTTCCGATGATGCCATGGTTTTTGAGATCGATTTTCTGAAAAAATCGGGCTTTAACATGCTTCGGAAGCATATCAAAGTCGAACCAGCTCGCTATTATTACCACTGCGACCGCCTGGGTATTTTGGTTTGGCAGGACATGCCGTCTGGCTTCTTGGAGGGCCAGAACATGGATCCTAGAGAAACCGTTGAGCCATTGCGCCGCTCGAAGGGCAAAGAGCAATTTGAACTGGAGCTCCGCCGCATGATGAACCGACTTCATAATCACCCCAGCATTGTTACCTGGGTTGTGCATAACGAAGGCTGGGGACAATACGATAACGTGCGGCTGGCTAATTGGACCAAAGCACTCGATCCGAGTCGGTTAGTTAATGCAGTTAGTGGCTGGAGCGATCTGGGTGCAGGTGATTTCTACGACATCCACACGTACGAGGAAGTACCCCGTGAACCGGCAGCGAAAAAAGACCGCGTGATTGTGGTTGGTGAATTTGGCGGTATCGGCTGGCCAATAACCGGACATTTATGGAACCCCAATAACCGAAACTGGGGCTACCAGACCTACCAGGACAAAGATGCCGTGTTGAAGGCTTACCGGACTAAATACGCCAAAATGGTAGAAATGTACCAGAAATTGGGCGTTTCTGCCGCCGTTTACACCCAAACAACGGATGTAGAAGGCGAGGTTAACGGGCTCCTCACCTACGACCGGGAAGTCATTAAGATTCCGGTAGAAACCTTGCGCGAGATACACGCTCCACTTTTTAAATAATTAAAAAGCCGCCTGACTGCCAGGCGGCTTTTTTGTTTCCTGTCTGTCATTTTCTTTAGGTGATGGAGTGGGCATTTGGTCAGGTTGGTTGCTGTTGCGTTCTGCTTCACGAAAATCTGTAGCTTTTTGTAAATTGTAGGGATTTATTGACAACCTAAGTCGTTATGAAACGTTCCTCTTTACTACTAACCAGCTTGCTCCTTTCGGGCATAACGCTGGCTCAAACACCGGCCAAACGACCCATGCGCCCGTCTGACATTGAGCGCTTGCAAGGCATCAGTGATCCGCAAGTATCCCCTGACGGTAGTTGGGTGGCCTACGTTCTTTCGTCTGTCGATGCAGCCAAAGACAAACGCAACGCTGATGTCTGGATGGTAAGCTGGGATGGCCAGCAGTCGGTTCAGCTGACGAACAGCCCCGATAGTGAATCCCGGCCACGTTGGAGTCCCGACGGAAAATACCTGTCTTTCATGGCCGCTCGAAACGGTTCGGAAAGCCAGCTCTGGCTACTGGATCGCCGGGGTGGCGAAGGCAAAAAATTAACTGACCTAAAGGGCGAAATTGAAGAATACGAATGGTCACCGGATGGCAAAAAAATTGCCCTGATCATTAAAGACAAAAGCGTGGCCGACTCTGCTAAGGGAAAAGCCAGAACGCCCTATTTGGTTGACCGCTACCAATTTAAGCAGGATATAAAAGGCTATCTGGATCGGCGCCCAGCTCACCTGTACCTATTTGATGTAGCCACGAAAAAACTAGATACCTTAACAACCGGGATACACGACGAATCGACGCCGGTCTGGTCGCCTGACGGTACTAAAATTGCCTTTGTTAGCAACCGCACGGCTGATCCCGACAAAAACGAAAACACCGACCTCTGGCTTATCGACACCCGGCGCGGTGCCACGCCCCGGCAATTGACCACCTGGGCTGGTCGTGATTACAACCCCGTCTGGAGTCCGGATGGGAAACGGTTGGCTTACCTGCGTTCGACCTCGGCGGATAATTTTATCATGTACGATCAGCCAACGCTGAATGTGTTGGCAGTCGATGGCGGTGAGCCAACGATCCTCTCCAAGGCCCTCGACCGGCCCGTTCGCAATCCGCGCTGGTCAACGGATGGGCAGTCAATTGCTGTTTTGGTTGATGACGACCGCCAGGCATACGTAGGTCAATATGCTTTGAATACCGGGAAATTCACCAAAGTTATCGGCGGCGACCGCATCTTCACTGATCTCAAAAATCAGGGTTCAGGCAGTTGGTTAACGATGATGGCCGAACCCCAGCTCCCCGGTGAATTGTATGCGCTGGAAGGTGGGAACCTGCGCCGGTTAACCAAAATACAGGACGAATTTGTGGCTTCTCTTCAGCTTGCTTCCGTGGAAGGCTTTACCTCCCGTAGCAAAGATGGCACGCAGGTTTCGGGCTTACTGTACCGCCCGTCCAATATACCTGCCGACAAAAAGCTCCCGCTCATTCTATACATTCACGGTGGGCCTGTCAGCCAGGATACGTATGGATTTGACCTGACCCGGCAGCTGTTGGCTGCCGGTGGATATGCCGTTGCCGCCGTTAATTACCGAGGTAGCAGCGGTCGGGGTCTGGCTTACTGCAAAGCCATTTACGCCGATTGGGGCAATAAAGAAGTGGCGGATATTCTGGGCGCTACGGATTATTTGGTGCAGAAAGGCATTGCCGACCCCGAACGCATGGGCATTGGGGGCTGGAGCTATGGGGGCATTCTGACGAATTATACGATTGCGACGGATACCCGTTTCAAGGCGGCAGCCAGCGGAGCGGGCAGCTCGTTACAATTAACCATGTACGGCTCCGATCAATATGTCAATCAATACGAACATGAGCTTGGAACGCCCTGGAAAAACCTGGATAAATGGCTGAAGCTCTCCTATCCTTTTTTAAAAGCAGATCGCATTAAAACGCCCACGCAGTTTATGGCCAGCGAAAAAGATTTCAACGTACCGGTGGCGGGTAGTGAACAAATGTACCAGGCCCTTACCTCATTGGGTGTTCCAACGCAGCTGATCATCTATCCCGGTCAGTTTCACGGCATTACTACGCCTAGCTACCAGCGCGACCGAATTGAACGCTACCTGCAATGGTTTGATAAGTATTTGAAGCCGGGAGCAGTTGCACTGGGAAAATAGAACGCGTTTACGTTTTTAATTATTTATCTATTGTACAGAATTTTCAGCTGGCTCTAAAAAAGTCCGGTTCCAAAGCCGGTCTGTAAATCTTTTTCAACTCTTCATTCGTAAGTATGGCACTTACGCATAGACATGCCCCGGCGCTTGCTGGGGTTTTGTCTTATCAGGCTTTCGAAAGTCTAATAAATCCCTGGTCTAATTTCCTTATCAACGCGCCTATGTGACCAATTTTCCAAAAAGCTGTCTTAACCCTATCTCCATCCGAACATAAGTTGGTTTGCCTATGAGGCCTGTGGTAATTTATATGTATAGGGGTCAGTATGCCATGCTGGAGTGCGTCTCAGAAGAAGAAGGCTTAGAAATTCTTTCTGATCTGGCCACTCACGAAAAAGTTGATCCAGTTGGTGTTTACAATCCTACCATACAGCGCATTACCTGGCATCCGGAAAATCCTTTCCGGCAGTGGCAAGAGTCTGATCCCAAACTGAAAAAGTCGCTGCATTTTGCTAAGCTCTTCCAATTAATTATGGATTCTTCCAGTTATAATTAAGCTCGAAATACTACATTTCTTCCTCTATTTTATGGTAGACTACCACAAAAGATTTGGTAGCAATGGTTATATTTGACAAAATATAACCAAGATTTCGTATAAACTCGTTAAGGCGCTTCACCAACAAAATGGTAAAAAGACCCAGGGTCGCTCTCATCGATGATGACCCTAACTTTATGGATTTATTTGTTCGGGCCATGCAGGTTGAGTGTGACCAGGTTACCATAAAACGTTACAATACCGGCACGGATTTACTTAGCGATTTATTAGCCTCCACTCATTCGGACTGTCCCCACCTTATTCTTATGGATTTGAGCTTGCCCGGGCGAAATGGCATTGAGGTTGCCCAGGCCGTTCGCCAGATGCATTCTTTCAGAGCTATTCCAATTTTATTGCTCACCAGTTCCGATCAGCCGAAAGAGGTTCAACATGCTTACGAACAAGGCCTTAATGCATATATCAGCAAACCCTTTTCCTACCGGGAAATGAAAGTTTTGGTGAAACAGATTTGCGATTACTGGCTTACAGCAGGACAACTACCTAATTTGGAATGATCCACCATGCTTTCCTGAATTTTAGTGCCTATGCAGTCTAACGTTCCCGTTTACAAACTTCATTCCTTTCCCCGTCATGAGCCCGAAGCGCTTTTTTACATGACCCGGTTGGAGAAGCTGGTACAGGAATTTAAAGGCATCGACAAACCACACTCGCATACCTTCTATCTGGTTATGTGGATTGGAACCGGAGGAGGCACTCATACCATCGACTTCAAAACGTATAACTTAGCCCCTAACCAACTTTATTTTCTTACGCCCGGGCAAGTCCATAGCTGGCAGTTATCTCCTGATATTCAAGGGTATAATTTATTTCTGGAAGCTAATTTTTTTCGAAGCCGCTTCGGAAATCGCCTGCAACAGTATCCTTTTTTTCATTCCCACCAGCACCAGCCGCTTCTGGAAGTTTCCGATCAGAAGGGACTTTTTCAGGACCTATTTTCGTATGCTTTCCAGGAATACGAAAATAGGCGTCTAAACCGATCTGAGGTTTTTCTTTCTTACATCCACATTATTCTGGAAACAGCAAACCGCCTTTATAGTCAACAGTTAACCGAAACCGACACGCATCTATACGACCGCATTCGGCAATATGAAGATTTATTGGAGAAGCATTTCCTGACAACCCGCGAAGTAGGTGCCTACGCGGAGAAAATGAACCTTACTCCTAATTACCTCAATCATATTTGTAAAAAAGTACTGAGTAAAACGGCTAGCCAGCTTTTGCACGAGCGCCAGGTTATTGAAGCCCAGCGCCTATTAACTCATACGACTCAATCAATCAAGGAAATTGGCTTTCTGTTAGGCTTTGACGACCCTTCCTATTTTGTGCGCTTCTTCAAAAAGCAGACCGGCTCTACACCCGCTGATTTCCGTCAACAATTACTCAACAATCGTTGATTTGTACCATACCCTCCTTGTTCTGTCTTCGAAAAAAAGAGCGCTAACTGGTATTTTTGTAGAGTAATAACTGCTGGTCATCTAGCTAATATTCCACTCAAAATGTCGCTCTGGCGACCCAATAGCCATGTTAAAAGACAGCCCTTTATACAGCATTGCCTTTAATAAATGCCCACGTTGCCACCAAGGAGACTTTTTTGTTACTAAAAGTGCATTCAGCCGCCGCTTTGACGAAATGCATACTGACTGTCCGCACTGTGGCGAACCGCTTACCCCGGAACCCGGCTTTTATTGGGGCGCTATGTTTGTAAGCTATGCGTTTTATACCATCTATACGTTGCTTACTTTCTTTGTTTTTGTTCAGTGGCTAAAGGTTGATCTGGATTATTACCTCATCGGGTTGACGCCTACTTTAGTGCTATTGACGCCTTATTTTTTCCGCCTGGCCCGTCGAAGCTGGTTGACTATCTTCACGAGCTACGATCCAAATAAGCAACGCGTTCAGATCAAGAATACTTAATAAGCCTCCTTTTTGTTAGCTGAAAAAGCCGAATCAGGAATCAATAAATCAGCCTACCGATTAGCGAAGCAATACTGACCGTCAAAAACTGCCGAATAGACCAAGGCCAAAAGCCTCTTCACTATAGAAAAAAAGCCTCAGAGCGACTGCTCTGAGGCTTTCCCATAACTCTCTACAGTAAATTATTTAATATCAATTTCAAAGGGCAAGCGCGCCTGTACCCCCTGCATGTTCTTCAGTTTTTTCAGGTATTGAATGTACGGAGCCAACTCACCAACGTGGGCGCTCAATTTCGTTTCTTCGTCCCCACCGGTGAACCCTTTCAGCAGTTCTTCAATGGCGTTTTTCTTCTCGGGAATATAACGAACCCGGTAATCGCCTTCTTTCAGCTTAGCCGACTGAGCCGCCAGTTTGATGGCATCATCCAAGCCGCCTAATTTATCGACCAGCCCGTTGGCTTTCGCCTGTTCGCCCGTCCAAACCCTTCCTGAAGCTAGCTTGCGCAGGCTATCAACCGGCATTTTGCGTCCCTGGGCCGCTTTAGAAGTGAAGATGGCGTAACCGCGCTCCACGTTTTTCTGCAACACATCCCGCTCAAACGGCGACATTTCACGCGTTAAGGTCGGGAAGTCAGAATGGGCATTGGTCAGCACCCGGTCGTACGTAATTCCGAGTTTTTCCTTGAAGAAGCCTTCGGTGTTAAACAGCATGCCGAAAATCCCGATAGACCCCGTAATGGTATTAGGATAAGCCACAATCTGATTGCAACCCATCGCCATATAATAGCCTCCAGAGGCAGCATAATCAGACATGGAAGCAATGACGGGCTTGGCTTTTTTGGCCAGCTCAATTTCACGCCACATCACATCCGACGCCAGCGCGCTACCACCCGGCGAGTTGATACGCATCACAATTGCTTTCACTTTATCGTCTAGCCGAGCTTTGCGCAGTTGTTCCGTAATGTTGTCCGAAGCAATGTTGTTGTCATCTTTTCCCGAAACGATATCGCCCGAAGCGACGATGACAGCAATGCGGTTTTTGATGTTTCCTTCTTCGACGTATTTTTTCGCTTTTCCGTATTTACCCAGCGAAACAAAATCGATCTTTTTCTTTTCGTCGATGCCTAATTTTTTCCGCATGTCGGTTTCCACTTCATCGTAATAGGCAACACGGGTAACCAATTTTGCTCTCAGGGCATCTTGCGGCGTCTGGATAGACAATTCATCAGCTTCTTTCTTCAAGGCTGCAACCGATACGTTTCGGCTGGTAGCAATGGCTGAGGCGAAATGATTGTTCATTGAGTTCAGGAAAGAAGCGGTCTGCAATTTGCTGGCCTCACTCATTTTTTCGTAGAGGAACGGCTCTACAGCGCTTTTAAACTCTCCTACCCGGAAAATTACCGGCTTGATATTCAACTTGTCAAGTGTTCCTTTGAAGAAGGTATACTCGGCATCCAGACCATTCCATTCGACGGCTCCGGCTGGATTCACATAAATATTATCGGCTATTGATGCCAGGTAATATCCTTTTTCGGTCATCACCTCGCCATAAGCATAGACAAATTTCTTCGATTTTTTAAAATCCAGCAGCGCCATGCGCACTTCTTCAAGCGTTGCCCAACCCGCCTGCGGATACTCAGTTTGGAGGTAAACTCCTTTGATATTCGGATCGAGCTTCGCGTTCGCCAGGGCCTGTTTCAGGTCAATGATGCCAATGACGTCACCGTCCGAATTGAAAGGTCCAAAGCTGGAGAACGGGTTTTCGACGCCAATTTCCCGTATCGGATTGTTCAGGTTAAGCTTTAATACTGAATTTTCTTTTACTGTAGTTTCATCGCTGGAAGCAGAACTGAGGGCCGATCCGATTCCAATGAGCAGCATAAATCCCACAAACGAAAAGACGATGAGTCCGACGAAGGTGGCTAGAACATATTTCAAAAATTGCCGCATGAAGGTATATTTAACTAATGTTTTTAGATACTTAGTTAACAAAAATAAAAACGGGACTATTCCCAGTCCCGCAAAAATGTGTTGGAAGTCATAATTAGAGGATAGAAGGAGAAACTAGCTTACTGCTTCTATCCCACTCTTCAGTTTGCTATAAGCTCATCGTCGCCTGCGTGCGAATTAGCTGCCAATAGTCTTCTACTGACCGACGAATCACCTCGTGGGCTTCTTCACGACCGTAGATGTTGACGATCTCGCAAGTCATGGGCTCAGCCGGTAAGTTTTTATACGTTAAGAAATAGTGCTGCAACCGCATAACAACATCTTTCGGCAGATCTTTCAGGTCTTTGTACAGCGAGTACATGGCATCTCCTTTCAGAACAGCGATGATTTTATCGTCAGCTTCACCTTTGTCCAGCAAACGGAATCCACCGATGGGAATGGCTTGCAGAATGATGTTTCCGTGCGTGATGGCGTGCTCGCTCAAAACGCAGATATCAATGGGGTCGCCATCTCCTTTTTCAATGTCCCGTCCTGACCGTTCGCGCGCGAGAGAAGCTACCTGCTCATCGCAATACGTTTGCGGAAGGAAGCCATACAGGGCCGGAACAATGTTGGAATATTTCTGCGGGCGGTCGATTTTCAGATACCCTGTCTCTTTGTCTACTTCATATTTGACCGTATCCGTAGGAACAATCTCGATGAAAGCCGTTACCAGATTCGGAGCATCTTCTCCGATCGAAATCCCATGCCAGGGATGTGCTTTAAATTGTTGATTCATAGTTCTTTTCATAACCTCCGTGCTTTCCATAAGTTCTTTCTATTCTCTGCGGCCAGAAAAAATAAGTTTGTAAAGAGGCACAGAGGGGGCTTCAGCCCGCTTTTTCTGCAATTAATAAATCACTTGTTTTATTGGTTGTCGATTGCCTAATCAGTAATTCACCTAAAAAACCGGCTAAAAATAACTGAACGCCCAGAATAATAGCTACTAATGCCAGAAAAAACAAAGGGTTATCGGTTACGTTGCGAAATTTGAGGTGCCGGGCAATGTTATATACTTTTTCGCCAATTAGGTAGAATGTGATTATTGTACCAACAAAAAAGGATAATGTACCAAGACTGCCAAAGAAGTGCATGGGACGTTTACCAAATTTGTGGACAAAAGCGATGACGAGCAAATCCAGGAAACCATTTACGAAGCGTTCCAGCCCGAACTTGGTAGTCCCGTATTTACGCGCCCGGTGCTGCACTATTTTTTCGCCAATCTTCTTGAATCCGTTCCAGTTGGCCACCACCGGAATATAGCGATGCATTTCGCCGTAAAGCGTGACGTTCTTCACTACTTTTTGCCGGTAAGCTTTCAGACCGCAATTGAAATCGTGCAGATAAACTCCCGAAATCTGGCGGGTGGCGGCGTTGAACAACTTGGTTGGCAGCGTCTTACTGATCGGGTCGTATCGTTTCTGCTTCCAGCCCGATACCAGATCGTATCCGCCCTGGGTAATCATCCGATAAAGCTCCGGAATCTCGTCGGGACTGTCCTGCAAATCTGCATCCATCGTGATCACCACCTCGCCCCGGCACGCCTGAAAAGCCGTTTGAAGCGCCGCCGTCTTGCCGTAGTTCCGATTAAACCGAATGCCCCGGACGTGTGGATTGCGCGCAGCCAGTTGCTGAACTACTTCCCACGAATTATCCGTACTACCATCGTCTACGAACAAAATCTCGTACGAGAATTTCTGTTCGGTAACCACGCGAACAATCCATTCGTGCAGTTCGGGTAGCGACTCATCTTCGTTGAAGAGCGGAATGATAACGGAAAGTTGCAATGGTTCGTTAGTCATACTTAGTAAACACGGAGAACGCAAAGAATTTAGCAGAGCATTGGGAGAAAATTCAGTGGTTTGCTCTTTCAATTCGCCAGGCTTGTGTTCTCACTTGATGCAAAGTTCGTAAAGGTTTCAGAATATCAGATAAAAAGGCTGCAATAAACGACGAAAAGGTTCTGAATAGGTTTTCCCGTCAGTCTCGTAAATGTCCAGCGTTTCTTTTTCAAGCGGTAAGTTACGAAACGAAAAGCCGCAAATCTGCCGAAAAAACGGTTTCTGAGCGTGGTGACGGACATTTAATTGCCGGAATGGTAACAAACTAACCTTCTCCGCTATTTTACGAAACCGTTCCATTTCAAAAGGGGGTAGCAACACCCAGCACTGTCCGTCCGGCTTCAATAGACGCTGAATCGCCACTGCCAGATGCTCAAAAGGAAGCTCGTCGTTATGCAGCGCCCGATTGACGTTGGCATCCGGCGAACGCAGGTGATTCGTGTAAAAAGGAGGATTGGTCAGGATGGTATCGTAATTGCCTTCCTGATCAGGTTTAAATGCCTGGATAGATATATTCCACACCCGCACCCGCTCCGCAAATGGACTAGCCGCCACATTGGTTGCTGCCTGCCCATAGGCCCCCTCATCGATCTCCACGGCATCAACGCGTAGGCTTTCAGCTCGCTGGGCCGCCATGAGCGCCAGTAGACCCGTTCCGGTGCCAATATCCAGCAAGTTCGCGCCTTCCACAGGGGCGTAGGCTCCCAGAATGCAGGCGTCCGTACATACCTTCATGGCCGTCCGATCTTGCTGAATGGTAAACTGTTTAAACCGAAACAAAAAACGCCTTCATTTAAAGTGGATAGTAGTTTCTTATTTACGACCAAAGTCAGCCGGATTTTCTCCCCAGTGCTCGGTTTCCCATTTTAAAATTTTATTCGGGTACGTATTGTCCTGGAGCCAGGTTTCCGCCCGATCGAGGAGTTCGAAAAGGACGGCGTTGTTGGGCGTTTCTTCCAACTTGGTGTTCGCCCGCTTTTTCAGAACCCAGCTAATCGCCGTGCGCGAATCGGAATAAATTGGCAAACTGCTTCCACGCTGTTTGAGCCACGCCAGAGCATGTACAATGGCCAGAAACTCACCGATGTTGTTGGTTCCATCTGCATAGGGTCCCTGGTGAAAAAGCAGTTGCTTGCTCGTTGCGTGAACGCCCTGGTATTCCATCGCGCCCGAGGCCGTGTTCCAGGCCGCGTCAACGGCAATGCTATCGCGGATAGGCTGTCCAATAACGGCCAATTTGCTTTGCTTTCCCACGGTCGATTTCGCGCCGCCCTGAAAATGAACGTGTGGCTTTTCACCCAGCGCTTTTTCGGCTACGGTGCGACTCTCAAATGATTTGTACAAAGCACCCGGAAAATTCTGAATTTGAGCCTGGCAATCATCCCAATTATCATAAACTCCCTTCTGGCGCCCTTTCCAGACAACGTAATATTTCGGCGATTTCGCCATATTTAATCATTTATTGAAAAACAAAGATACAGAATCAGGCTTTATGTTCTATTTGCGCTAAAACAACGTACCACCTATCTTTGGCTTTTGGAATAGATTCGTGACGCTTGCTCTACGACTGCTGACTTATGACTTATATCCGTACTGATTGGACTCGCGCGGAAATCGCCGACATTTATAACTCCCCCGTTCTGGACCTTATTTACCGCGCGGCCACTGTTCACCGCCAGCACCACGACCCGCAGGAAGTGCAGGTTTGTACGCTTCTTTCGGTCAAAACCGGTGGCTGCCCAGAGGATTGCGCCTATTGCCCGCAAGCCGCTCGTTACCATACGGCGGTAAAAGTGCACAAACTGATGGAAGTGGACGAGGTGTTGACCGCCGCTCAACGGGCCAAAGACTCCGGAAGTACCCGCTTCTGCATGGGTGCTGCCTGGCGCGAAGTACGCGACAACCGCGACTTTGACAAGGTGCTAGACATGGTAAAAGGCGTGAACGGGATGGGCATGGAAGTATGCTGTACCTTGGGTATGCTGACTGAATCGCAAGCCCAAAAGCTGAAGGATGCCGGCTTGTATGCCTATAACCACAATCTCGACACCAGCGAAGAATATTACGGTGATATTATTTCAACCCGTACCTATGACGACCGGCTAGACACGCTGGGCAATGTACGTCACGCCGGAATTTCGGTTTGCTCGGGGGGCATTATCGGTATGGGCGAGTCGCACAATGACCGCATCGGTATGTTATTGACGCTGGCGAATCTACCCGAACATCCTGAATCTGTGCCCGTAAACGCGCTGGTTCCCGTTGAAGGAACGCCCCTGGAAGAGCAGCCGCGCGTATCGGTTTGGGAAATGATTCGGATGATTGCTACTGCCCGGATTATCATGCCCAAAGCGATGGTTCGCCTGTCGGCGGGTCGCGTTCGGATGAATGTGGAAGAACAGGCTCTCTGCTTCCTGGCCGGTGCTAATTCCATCTTCGCCGGAGACAAACTGCTGACAACGCCAAATCCCGAAGAAGATGCCGATAAGCAACTGTTCCAGACGTTGAATATTCGTCCGCGCCCTTCTTTCAAAAATGGCGAGCCAGCCCTGAAGTTTGAGCAAATACCGCTTTAATCTTTGTCGTAAGAAGTAAAACAGCCCTTACCGACTATAAATCAGTAAGGGCTGTTTTACTTCTTCCCTAACTCAATCACTTCCATATCCGCTATTTTTCCATCGTCCAGCGAAAACCGAAGACAGGTTCGAACGTGGTGGAAGCCGTGTTTACCCGCCGCTCCGGGATTGACGTACAGCAGGTTATCAAGTTTTGGGTCACGCGTTACTTTTAAAATATGCGAATGGCCGCAGATAAAGACATCCGGGGCACTAATTTGCAAATTTGGACGAATAATCGGATTATAGCGCGGTGGCGTTCCACCAATGTGCGTCATCCAGAACGTAAGCCCTTCCAAACTAAATCGCTGGTGTTCGGGGCATTCCATTCGTATCTCCTTGTTGTCGATATTGCCAAAAACGCCGCGAAAAGGCTTAAAAGCCCGTAGCTGGTCAATAATTTCAAGGTTGCCGATGTCGCCAGCATGCCAAATTTCGTCGCAACGATCAAAATGAGTGAAAATCTGCGGATCTAAGTAACCATGCGTATCAGAAAGTAATCCTATTCGGGTCATAAATGATCAGCACGTTAGAGAAGCAGCCCCGCGAATGTCGCTGACATATAGGAAGCCAACGTTCCGCAGATCAGCGCTTTAAAACCCAAACGCGCCAGATCACTGCGACGGGAAGGGGCCAGCTCACTGATCCCGCCCACCTGAATTGCAATGGACGAAAAGTTCGCAAAACCGCAAAGCGCAAAACTCGTAATGGCCACCGTTTTAGGATCAAGCGTTCCTTTCACTTTAACCAGATCCAGATAAGCCACAAATTCATTTACCACCATTTTGGTCCCCATCAGCGCACCAGCGGTTTCAATGTCTTTTGTAGGCACGCCCATCGCCCAGGCAAACAGAGAAAATACTTTTCCTAGCAGGAAATTTAGACTTAAATTGCTGGTTCCCAGAATGTAAAAACCAATACGAAACAGAATACTGTCGAGCAGTGCAATCAACGCAATAAACCCAATAAGCATGGCAATGACGTTAAAGCCCACTTTCAAGCCCTCGCTAGCGCCACCGGCGATGGCATCCAGCAAATTGGCGTGCGACTTCTTAATGTCCACTTTAACGCTTCCCTGCGTCTCGGAAACTTCGGTTTCGGGAAACACGATCTTACTGATTACCAGCGCGCCCGGAGCAGCCATGATGCTAGCAGCCAGCAAGTAAGGAGCCGGTACACCCAACGAAATATAAACCGCCAGCACCCCACCCGCAATACAGGCAAAACTTCCCGACATGGAGGCTAGCAATTCAGAATTGGTCATGCCTTTCAGGTAAGGCTTTATCATGATTTGCGCTTCCACCTGCCCCACAAACGTGCTGGACACATTAGATAAGGCTTCGGCACCGCTCACGCCCATCAGCCATTTCATCGCGCGCGCCATAAAAGAAACCACACGCTGCATGATGCCCAGGTGGTAGAAAATGTTGACCAATACGGCGACAAAAATGATGGTCGGAATAATCTGGAAAAAGAAAATAAAATTGTTGTCGGAGCCAAAAGCGCGGCTCAAGACTTCGGGCTTCACTAAAGGGGAAAATACAAATTCTGCGCCTTTAGAAGCTTTGCTCAGTAACCGGTCAATATTATGCCCCAACCATTGAAATACAACTTGTCCAAGCTCAGTTTTTAAGACAAACAGGGCCAGACCAAACTGCAACAATAATCCAACACCTACAGTACGGTAATTAATGGCTTTACGATTGTTTGACATTGCGTAGGCAATACCCAGAATTAATACAATTCCAATCAGCCCGGTAAAACGATTCACAAACAGTTAAATTTTGAAGTGTACGGTTAGAAAAGCTTGCGAAGATACAAAGGAAAAAAAGAAACGGCGCGTCCATCCGACGTTTATCCGAACCTGACGCAAAAAATACGAGGCATTTTCGCAAATTTGTAACTTGCGGAACCGGTTACCCGCTCGTATGAAGATTCGTTACCAGGATCGTTGGATCATTGTTGCAGGAAGTTTGCTACTTGGCTATTTTTTTGTCCACCTCGGTCAAACAGATAGTCTTTTTGTCTTGTGGTCGCGGCCACTCTATTTTCGGGATGTGGTGGTTACCGCTCTAATTACAGCTATTGTCTGGACCAGTGTTCGAACAGCCACCGTCTTTCTCGACGTTCATTACGATTGGTTTACTCATCCCACGCGCCGCAGCATCGGCCAAATTCTTCTGGGTTTTGGCTTGCCCGTACTCGTTTCTCTGGTATTGACGATGCTGTTTTTTCGGTTTATTATCGAACAAGACATTGCTACGTCCAGCTTTCCAGTCTATGAATTTCCAATCAGTGTACTGGTTATTTTTTTTATTAACCTGTATTACGTAGGCGCTTACCTTTACGTTCGGGCCAGTAAGACCGTCGAGAATGTATCTCAGAATGAAGCTGTCACCAATTCCGTTTCTTTTACTCGACAAACGTTGATTGTTAACAGTGGATTGAGAAACATTCCGTTAGCCACTACCGACGCCGCTTTTTTTTACATTGAGGCTAGTTCGGTCTTTGTCATGACCTTTTCAGAGGAAAAATACCTGGTCAGTTCTTCGCTGGATGAATTAGCCCAGGATCTAAGCACGCAGCTTTTTTTTCGGGTCAATCGGCAGTTCCTTGTTCACCGGCGGGCCTGCAAGTCCTACCTCAACGAATCCTACGGCAAGCTAAGGCTTGAGGTTGTTCCGCCCATCGCTACAGAGATCATTATTAGTCAGCAAAAAGCCCCCGCCTTTAAAAAATGGCTGGAAGAATAGGGTTTAATTCGCCCCTTTTTTCTCCTGATTCACTTCTTTTTCCACCTGATTCAGCGCCAAAAGCACCTGATACAGGTTTTACGGTGACTTGATAGTCAACTATTTACACGCAAAAAGGATAATTTTGCGGCCGAATTTCCTTCCTCACTATGCAACAAATAGTATGTACCATTGGCTTGGCTGTAATCTGTATGTTTACGGCGCAAGCTCAGGCTATTCGGGTCGCCTATTTTGGCGAAACCGTTACTCATTACGGCGTAAAAGTAGCTTATGAAAGCCCCATTTATCGCTACCAGAAGAAAGCTTCCTCCACGCAGAAAAGTTTTCTTTTTACTCCTGGCTTAGCGGTCTACCGTCATCCAGCCAATCACGTTGGCGTTATCCTTTCGCCCGAATTCGCTTATCGTCGCCTTGGACGTCGCGGAGGCACCTTTGAGCTGGCTATTTCGCCCAGTTATTTCCGGTATTTTCTGGAAGGCCAAACGTTTGAAGTTGGTGAAAATGGCCAGTTTGAACGGGTACCTTTGGCAGGGCGTCATGCTTTCCTGCCCACTGTATCTATCGGTTGGGGCAAGGATTTATCCGTTCGGCGACAGATTCCGCTCGCCTGGTATGCCCGGTTAAACGTCATGCAGCAACGCCCGTATAATGCCTCTTCGCTCCTGCGTTTTGGCATCGAACTTGGCATCATCAAACCACTTAAGAAATCATGAGAGCGTTAGTCTTATTTTTCCGTAACCTGCTATTTTTTAGCTTGGTGCTTCTTTTTTCCTGCGATAAAAGCAACGACCTGGACATTGAACGGAATCTACATTTGCGGCATAAAGGAGCCGATATGCCTATTTGGGTACGCGGCAATCTTGCATCCAACAAAATCGTCCTGTATCTGCACGGTGGCCCGGGCGATTGTGCCATGTGTTACCGCTATTATTTTAAAAAGCTGGAAAGCGAGGTCGCCGTTGCGTACTGGGACCAGCGCATTGCAGGGGCCTCCTCGGGCAAAGTCGATCTGAAGACGCTCAATTACGAACAATTTGGCGAAGATGCTTATTACGTAATTAAGCTCTTAAAAGAACAATTCCCGAATGCCGAAATTCACCTGCTCGCGCACAGTTTTGGGGTTGATCTGGCTTGGCAGTTCCTAACAACGAACGACAATCAAAAGCTAGTTAACAGCCTGATTGTCATCAATGGAACCTTCTCTACCTATCGCTGGCTTTACCAGATGCGGGAATGGATCCTGCGGGAAGCCGACCGCCAGGGTAATGCCGATGCCAAAGACTACATGCTCGCGCATCCTATTACGGAAGAATCCGTAAAAACGCTTGATCTGGCAGCCTTGTACCGCTATATGTTTGATCTGGGAGGCAACCCGGTTTCCCTGTATGACGATAAAAAGTTTTTGCTGAATTATGCATTTGCCTCACCCAATACAGCCCTGGCGCAGTTTACGCACCCCAAAGCCTATGAAGAATACGGTAAAACTGAATTGCGCCGATTTGAGAAAGGGGCCCTCTTGAAGAATATCCGTATTCCTGTCGCGCTTTTCTGGGGTACCAAAGATGGAGTCGTGCCTGTTGGAGTAGGGTATGAAACTCGTGATCTGCTTAGCAATACACGAACTTCCTTTGTCGCTTTTGAAGAGTCCTGGCACGAACCTTTCTTAACTGAAACAGATAAGTTTATACAGGCAGTTCTGGAGTTTGTGCGGTAGGTTTTGCTCGGGCTACCTGGGTAGCCCGAGCACGCTTTTACAAGCTTTCTTTTATAGCCTCATTTTTGTTTTCATTCTCCTGCACATCGGTCGGTTCGTCCTGAGTTTCCTGTTCTTTGGCTTCCTGACCAACTCCCAGTTGTATGTTGGCGAACAAATGCGCTTCCATTACCTCTTCATCTGTCACTTCAAAGAACTTTTTGTGAATGTCGAAGGGCTCTTCTACGCCTTCTACAAGGCAGCATTTTTCATAATAGCCATCTTCCCGAAGAACATACGTATTGATGTTGTCCTGTAAATTATACGACAGGATATGAATGGCTTGTTGTTTAACCCGCTCATCAACCAGCAAGAACAGGGACTCAATCCGCCGGTCAAAACTGCGAACCATCACGTCGGCACTTCCCCCGTATACTTTAGGATCACCGTTGTTATGGAAATAAAACAGACGCGTATGTTCCAGAAAATCACCTACAATGGATCGGACCGCAATGTTTTCACTTAAGCCCTGCCTTCCGGGGCGCAGGCAGCAAATTCCCCGCACAATAAGCTGGATTGGCACACCTGCCTGGGAAGCTTTATACAACTCGTCGATGATATGTTTGTCTTCCAACGAGTTGAGTTTAATGCAAATGCCGCTGGGTAAACCGTTCATGGCATTCTCAGCTTCCCCCTGAATCAGTTTGATCAATTGCTTCCGCATGTCGCGCGGTGCCGTGATCAGGTACTGGTAACTACTCGGCAAGGAGTGTCCGGTAATGACATTGAAAAACTCCGAAATATCGCGTGTATAGACCTGGTCTGTCGTTAGCAAACCAATATCGGTGTATAGTTTTGCGGTATCTTCGTTGTAGTTCCCACTCGACAGGTGGGCGTATTGCACAACCCGGCTGCCTTCATTGCGGACCACCAGCAAAAGCTTCGTGTGCGTCTTGTATTTGCTAATTCCGTAAATCACAAAACATCCTGCCTTTTGCAGACGCTGCGCTTCACGAATGTTATTTTCTTCGTCAAATCGGGCTTTTACTTCAAAAAGAACAGAAACGTGCTTGCCATTTTCTGCCGCTTTCAACAAAGCTTCCGTCACGCGCGAATTTTTCGCCAGGCGGTAAACAGTTAGCTTAATCGACAGAACGTTAGGGTCTTCAGCCGCTTCTTCCAGCAGAGACAGTACCGGCTCGAAATTATTGTAGGGATGATGCAGCAGAATGTCCCGCTCTTTCATCACGTCAAAAATATCCAGATTTTTTTCCCGACTATATCCTAACGCAGGTACGGGCGGCGGGGCCGTTGTCAATTGATCCCGAAACTCCGGATGACGAATAATCTGCCACAGACTGGTATAATCAATCAGTTGGTCGTTTTCAAAGAGGTTGTATTCGTCGATTTCCCACCTTTTTTTCAGCAGATTGATCATCCACTCTGAAGCGCCCGGCTCCATTTCCACCCGAACTACCCGTCCCAGGCGGCGGTTTTTGATCTTCTGCTTAATTTCATCGATAAAATCAGACTCTATATCGTCGCTCTCTTCCAGGGTAAAGTCTCCATTTCGGGTCATTCGGAACAGATTAACCGACAGGATTTCAATGTTGCGATATAGCTTCCTGATCTCCTGACGCACAACCTCTTCAATGGGCAGCAACAACAATTCTTCGTCCCGCTCAAAAGATAAAAAGCGGGGTAAATTTGCCGGCAACTGAACAAAAGATAAACGGTGGCTTTCGTCTTCATCCCCAGGCTTGGCTGGGCGCGTAGGATCGTGTGTAACTACCCCAAAGATCAAGACCTTTGCCAGCAAAACAGGAAACGTATGGGTGTAATCATACACCATGGGCGTCAGCATCGGATAAATTGTCCGATCAAAATACGCAATCGCCTGTTCGCGTTCGTCGTCCGTCAGGTCGCCTAGCTTGGCCAGTTGAAAATCGTATTTGGAGAACTCCTCTTTCAATTCCGCAAAAATCGTCCGCTGGTCCTTGCTGAACTGCTGTACGGATTTTAGCAATGCCTTACGAAACGGAATTTCGCGCAAACCGGAATAGTCAATCCGCTCTTTGTTGTAGTCCAGGTAATTATACAAACTCCCAACCCGGATGGTAAAAAACTCGTCCAGGTTTGAAGCCGTAATTGCCAGAAACTTCAATCGGTCAAACAGGTTCCGGTCCGGATTCTTAGCCTGGTCCAGCACCCGATCATTGAATTTGAGCCAGCTTAAATCCCGACTGATGTAATTACTCTGGTCAATTACATTCGCCAGTTTTTCACTTATTTTTACGGCCTTGCTATCTTCGCCATCGGGCGCAACAATGGGTTTTCGGCTCGAGAGAAACGAAAAAAGATTCCCGAAAGAACCTTTTTTATCTGATTTATCGGAAGAGTATTTCGTGGACATGATGTACTGTATGCTTATCGCTAGTTAAGTAACGTATAAATCATAAAGCATGTATGTTAAGTTTTAGTTTCCGGCTTTATCTTTATACTACCTATAACAAAAAAACGGGCCTTTCGGCCCGTTTTTCTCTTCTTTTCTTACACGTCCACCCGAGCGTATTTGGCGTTTCGCTCGATGAATTCCCGCCTTGGGGCTACTTCATCCCCCATCAGCATGGAGAAAACGTGGTCAGCTTCGGCAGCCGATTCAATTGTTACTTGTTTGAGGGTCCGTCTTTCTGGATCCATGGTTGTGCTCCACAACTGTTCAGGGTTCATCTCACCCAAACCTTTGTAACGTTGCACGCCTACGTTTTCCTCCCGGCCAGCACCCGCCAGTTCACGGATGGACGCTTCGCGCTGCTGTTCGGTCCAGGAATACCGCTCTTCTTTGCCTTTTTTCACCAAATACAGGGGCGGCAGGGCGATATACAGATATCCGTTCTCAATCAGTGGACGCATGTACCGGAAAAACAACGTCAGAATCAGGGTCCGAATGTGGCTACCATCAACGTCAGCATCGGTCATGATGATGATTTTGTGATACCGGAGTTTTTCCAGATTCATCACTGTCTCATCGCCCTGCCGTTCAAACCGGATTCCAAGCGCTGTAATGATATTTTTAATCTCCTCGTTCTCGTAAATTTTATGCTCCATGGCTTTCTCCACGTTCAGAATTTTACCGCGTAGTGGTAAAATTGCCTGGAAAGCCCTGTTCCGTCCTTGCTTGGCTGAACCACCGGCCGAATCCCCTTCTACCAGGTATAGCTCACAGTGTTCCGGGTTTGTATCGGAGCAGTCAGCCAGTTTACCGGGCAGGCCCATTCCGCTCATGAAGTCCTTGCGGTCGGCCATGATGCGTTTGTAAGCCAGCTCAGCAGCAATCCGTGCCTGCGCCGAAATCAACACTTTACGGATAATTCCCTGCGCTTCTTTCGGGTGTTCTTCCAGCCAGGTTTCGAGCATTTCGGAAACGGTTTGACTAACAGCGCTTACCACATCCTGGTTACCCAGTTTGGTTTTCGTCTGTCCTTCAAACTGAGGCTCAGCTACTTTCACGGAGATAACGGCGGTCAATCCTTTGCGGAAGTCTTCCCCGCTGAAGGTAACCTTACCGGCATTCTTGCCCAGCACCTGCGCGTTGCGTTCCGCGTAATTCTTCAACACCCGCGTTAAAGCCGAACGGAATCCCTGAACGTGGGTCCCGCCTTCAATTGTGTTGATGTTGTTCACATACGACGAAATGTTCTCCCCTGCTTCCAGGTTATAAACTAGGGCCACCTGAACGGGTGTAGAGCCTTTTTCGCTCTCCATATAAATTGGAGACATGCCTTCGAGCGACTGCCGATTTTCGTCCATGTATTTTACGAACTCAATCAACCCGCCCTCCGATAGGAACTCTGTATAAAGCGGTTCGCCCTGCTCATTCCGGTCGCGTAGATCCGTCAGCGTGATACGAATGCCCTTGTTGAGGAAGGCTAACTCGCGCAAACGTCCGGCTACGGTGTCATATTTGTAAACGACCTCCGTAAAGATGGAATCATCAGGCTTGAATTGAACCTGCGTTCCCGTATCTTCGGCCGTTCCGATTTCCCGAACAGAATACAGGGGATGTCCCGTGCTGTATTCCTGCTCAAATATTTTTCCTTCCCGGTGCACTTCTACCCGCAAATGGGTCGACAAGGCGTTAACGCAGGAAACCCCCACGCCGTGAAGACCACCCGAGACCTTGTAAGTATCTTTATCGAATTTTCCTCCTGCGTGGAGCACGGTCATTACAACTTCCAGGGCCGATCGGCCTGTCTTGTGCATTCCAGTCGGAATCCCTCGTCCGTTATCACTAACCTTTATTGAGTTGTCTTCGTTGATCGTGACGTGGATGGTGTCACAGTAACCAGCTAGGGCTTCGTCAATTGAGTTATCAACTACCTCCCAAATGAGGTGGTGTAATCCTTTGATTCCAACATCACCGATGTACATGGCCGGGCGCTTCCGGACAGCCTCCAGTCCTTCTAATACCTGAATATTACCGGCTCCATATTCCTTGGGTGTACTGTCTTCAGGCTTGATGTCAGTTTCAATTAATTCGTTCGTCATAAATCAGTAATTTGTCTATTACCGTTTTGCGGAAATGTTATAAAAATCTATAGGAAAAGGCAGGTATTGGAGTAGTAAAAATACAAAATTTTTCCCTGATTTCCTAGCTTAAAATCCACGCGCCAGATAATTATAAAGCAAAAACAAAAGAATTAGAGGACAAATTCTCGAAAGCCGTAAAATAGTAGATCACATTTTAAACCCAAGGCTTACTTTTAGGTCTAAATTCATAAAAATAGGCCTTATTTACGTCGCCTATCAGACTTTTTTGGCCTATTTCTGTTTATAAATCGAACTGATTTTTCCAATCATGAAACAAAGTATTTCTCTCCTGGTGGTGCTGGTTGCCATGCTTACCTTCAGCCAATGCAGCGTTAACCGACAACTCGCCGAAGCGAAGGTTCTGGGCGACTGTAAATACAGCGTTGCATCAGCCGATAGCATCTTTTTATCGGGCATCGATGTGCGCCAATTTAAAAAGCTGGACGATATTAATCCGCTAAAGTATCCGCAGTTAGCAGCGGGAGTTTTTGCCAAGAGCGTGCCCCTGAGTGCCCGCCTGAACCTCGATATCTACAATCCGACAAATCGGAAGGCGGGGATTAACCAGTTGGAGTATAAAATTCTGCTGGCTGACCAGGAGTTGTTTAACGGCTTTCTAAATCAACGAATTGAGGTTCCGGCGGGTGGCGGAACAACGCGGGTACCGGTTCGGCTTCGCGCTAACGCGTTCCAACTATTAACCGATGAGAAAACGCGGGATGCCTTTGCTAATTTTATTCAGAGTCTGTCGGGAGGGAACAATGCCCAGCCTTCTAAACTGACAATCAAAATCAAACCAACCCTGGCGCTGGGTGGCAAAAAAGTCAATTACCCAGGATTCATTACCATTGATCAGGAAATGACGAGTAAGCTTTTACTGGGGAAATAGAGGAAGTGATTGATGAAAAAGCGCTGTGAGGAAATAAAAGCCCTTCACAGCGCTTTTTTATTGTGTTTTAGCGCCTAACAACCAGCGGTATGTATTTCGTGGTTCGGGAAGGCCGTCCGGCATCAATTGAAGGTACATGAGGTGCAAATGCGTCGGTGAACGGGTTTGGTACGCATTGTACCCCGTCCGGCCAACTTCGGCTAGCTTATCACCCGCCTGAACCCATTGGCCCGGTCTAACCAATACCGCATTGTTATGAGCGTAGTAGAAAAGTCCGTCGAGGATAGGATCGTATACCCAAACCCAGTTCCCCCCCCGGTATTCCTGCCCTGGATTCCAATCGGTTTCAATGCCAATAACCACCCCATTCGACATCGAAAGCACATCAGTAGGCAAATCACTGTTATCATCAACACTGTCTTGATTCCGGTCGGCAATAAAAATATCGTGGGCGGGATGGCTGCCCCGAACTTGGTAGTCAAATAAATCGAATCCTTTGCCCCGGTAACCGCTTCCCCGACTTCCACCGATGGCGTTGGGCTCGTAGCCACGAACCGGGAATGCAAAATAACCAAATTGCCGGGTCAGGCTATCACGAAGTACGCTATCGATCCGGAAAGACCGACCCGACTGAAAACGCCCCCGCAGTCCCAGCATAATGTCCTGAAACGTTTGGCGCGCAGAATCGGGATCAATGCTTTCCTCCCGAATCTGAATGTACAATTGCTGAAAGCGAAGGCAAAGAGAGTCAACCGATGGGGCCGAAGTACCTGTCCAGACGACAGTTTGTGAAGAAGCTGTATTAACCAGCACAAGCCATGCAGCAATAAGAAGGCTTCCCCATCGCATCATTTTGTAAACACCTGATTTCACTAATTCTTTGGTATTATGAATAGATTGTTAGGCAATCTGTTCAAAAAAACTATTGCGGACAATCAATTTTGTAGAAGCGGTAGCTCAATAGTAGCCCAACATAGGTATAACTGTCTTTGCTATTGGGATTTCCGTTGCGGAGCTTATCAGTCCCCCCAAAAGTATTGGGACCAAAATTATCCAGATAATCGGATCGGGTAAACCGCGTTCCCATTTCCAGACCAATTATCCAGGGGCGTTTGAATTCATATTTTATTCCTATCCCCAGCGGGAAATTCATCAGCATTTTGGTTTTATAGCCCCCACTATTGGGGTTCGGCTTCATCGAAAAAACGCCAAGCCCACCCATTACATAAGGTGTCCAGTTCAGCACTCGCCGGCGGTTGGCAAAGTCCAGGAAGTTGTATTCAAACAGTAAATTAGCTTCGCTGATGTTGGTTTTGAACGACAAATTTCGGGCTTGCTGAAACGGATCGTTGGTCGAGGCATCATCCGCCGCGATGCGCCCCAATCCGAAATTGGCGCGCACCGTAAAAGGCTGGCTCACATTATAGCGAACCAGCAAATTAGCAGCCGGACGGAGATTCCGGGGCGCAATACCCGGTGCCAAATCACCTTTGTACACCATTGCGCCCAGCCCGCCCCCAACTTCCCAGCTAGGCATTTGCGCCTGAGCGAAAGCCGTGTTAGCCAGTGGTAGTATTCCGCCTACCAGCAAAAGACACTTTCGGATAATTTTGCCTATATTTTCCAACTCAGATTCAGAAACAGTGCATCAAATACCTACTTATTTTACCGGAGGACACTTTATTTTAGGCAGCAAAACGTAATGCAGTTGAATACTCGTGGTCATGTAACCGTCATTCAACACGCCTTTTGCGCCCCGTGTACGCTCTGGAACACCTGGCAAAAGGGCTCCATTATTGGCAAATGGATCTTGTCCGGTCAAGAAATCCCGCAGTTGCTGCTCCCGATCGCCTCCTTTACGCGCTGCCGTTGGCTCCAGGGAGCGGTTCGACATAGCGCGCGCCAAATCATCTTTTAGCACACTTGGGTCAGCCGGTCCTGGCGCACCTACATCGTCCAGGTAATCGGTTCCGGTAAATCGGTAACTAATTTCCGCTGCTACGTTAAAACGTTCATTGAGCATATACCGAAAGCCAAAGCCAACCGGAATAGCCACCGCTACAAGCGAGTATGGCTTCGCGTAACCAGGTTGCCCCTGCCCCTCGGTTCCGAGTGGCTGAAGTTTCACCCAACGCTGCTCCTGATCCGGCTCAAAATTAACGGGCGTTTTCGCTTCCGGGCTGTGAGCCGCCAAAGCAATACCCGCAAAGATGTACGGCGTAAATTTTGCGCGATAATTTGTATTTCGTCCATCGCCCACGAACTTATAGATCCCTGTCAGGGCGAATTCTTTCAGATCATTCCGGAAGTGCAGGTTTCGGACATAAAGAGCAATGTCCTCAGCAGCATTTTTACGGTTATACGTATAATCGTCCCCTACGATACGTGCATACGTAAACCCTGCCCGCGCGGCGAAGTGTGGCGTAAAATGGCGTGTGTACATCAACCCCGCATTCCAGCGTATTAGCTGAAATGTGGAACGAATGGGTTTTCGATACCCAGACAGTTCTCCGTAATAACTGGAGGTGCCAACGCCTATGCCCACTTCCGAGTAAGGTATAAAATCTGTTCGACGGCTCTGCGCAGCGCTTTCGGTCGTTCCTGTCGCCACCATAGCGGCCGTCATTAGGGCGCTTGCAATCAGTAGGTTATTCTTCATGACTTGCTTAATACGTACTACTGTTTCCTGTGCATGTTACCTTTTCCCAAAAGGAAAGGCTCTTTTTGACAAACGGCTACAGGAAACTTTTATTGGATCAGGAAATAAATGAATGAGCAACGGGACCTGAATTTGAAGGCTCTAAACGGCTAAATTTTTGCTTTAGACCCTTTTTATTTCCTTATCTACCGCCTAATTTTATTAATTCCTGATATCCCAGCCCCAGTTTAGTTTACTCCGCAGCGTATTTAGGAAATTATCATCACTCATCTTAACTAAACGGGCATTAAACTGTTCTTTCCGAACGCTCAAACGCGTTGAAACATCGACTGTACGGAACCGGGAATCGACCGACACCAGAAACGTATTGCTTCGACTTTGCACTTCAAAAGATAAATGACTGCTATCGGGCACGACCATGGGCCGCACGTTCAGGTTATGCGGACTAATGGGAGTTATGATGAAGTTTTCGTTATGAGGTAGCAAGACTGGACCACCGCAACTAAGCGAATAACCTGTTGATCCAGAAGGAGTTGACACAATCAAACCGTCGGACCAGTACGAGTTTAAAAACTCTCCATCGATATAGGTATGCACCGTGATCATCGATGAAATTTCGGTTTTCGTAATTGTCACATCGTTCAGCCCAAAGGGAACACTTCCAAACAAGTCATCATCTGAGACGAGGGAAATCAACGAGCGTTCATCGAGGGTATAGTTACCCGACGTTAAAGCATCCAGCATGGCCGAAATCGCTTTCGGCGAAACGGTTGCTAAAAAACCTAATCGCCCGGTATTGATGCCAATGATAGGAATGTTGCGCGGTCCAACGTGCGTGACCACTTCCAGTAGCGTTCCGTCGCCGCCTAAGCTAATGGCAAAATCGGCGTTGAAAACGTCAAAATGAGACGTATAGATTTGGGTAGTATGATGCTGGACACCTGATTTGTCCAGGAAAGTACGGTATATGTCTGATAGTTGGACCTCCACTTGCCGCTCGGCCAGTTCCTCAAACATGGATTCGATGAAAGGCTTCGTCTGATCGGTAAAATTGCGTCCGTGGATGGCGATTTTCATGCAGCAAGTTTAAAGCTTATCCGTTAAAGTTTAAAGCCAATTATCTAAAACTAGGCGACAATTTATCCGGCTTTACGCATAAACCCTTAAACCTTAATTAATTAGGTATCTAAATACCGAAGCAACAAGTCAAGACGTTCCTGGTCGATGCTTTCAATGGGCGTGTTGGCAAAGGCCGCTTCTACGGTGTAGCCAAAGCGTTCCAGGGTGGCTACGACAGCTGTGATGTCTTTTCGATTCAATTTCAGCGTCAGGTGAGAACGGTCGGGCGTGCCATACGTAGCGCCTGAGAAATGACTACCAATGATGCGGATGTTGTTCGATTCAATCAGCCGGCTAATTTCGGCCATTGAATAATCTCTTTCATTAATACTCAGAACCAGAATAGCCCCGGCTTCCTGCACGCCCAGCAACTGCGCAAATTGTTTCAGCAGTTCGCTGGTCGACACGGTTCCCAGAAATTCGTGGCCTTCACTAACCACCGCCAGAACTTGCATCCGGTGTTCCAGAATCAGGGTAAGCAGTTCGTATAGATGCTGTTTGTCGTGCACAAAAATGTGCTCAAACATACGCATTACCTCGCTTAGCGGGCGCTCATCGTCGGGCACGTCCATCAACATGTCTTCGTTGACCAGGCCCTTGTATTCGCCCTGATCAACCACGGCTAGTTGTCCGACCCGATGTTCCTGCATCCAGTCAAGCGCCTGACCCACCGTATCGACCGGTTTCAGGGCGGGTATCATAGGATCAATCAGTTCAGATGCCAGCATGTTCGTCAGGAGTATTCTATTGTAGTAACACGAAATATAACCAACCTTATTGTGGAAGGCTTGTATGTCAGAAAACTAACAATTTTATCCTGAAGTTTCCAAATCTTTCGGAAAAATTCAGAAACGGCCCTGGCGCTGCTTATGCAATCGCCAGATTCCCTGTAGCTACCTGCTCGTGGTTGATTTGCCGGTCTAGCCAGTCAATCAACAATTCATTGAATCGTTCTGAATGCTCCATCATGGGGGCATGGCAGCACTTGTCGATAAAATGCAACTCCGAATCCGCAATCAAGCGATTAAATTCGTAGGCTACTTCCGGCGGCGTGATGGTATCATTCAACCCCCAGATAAGCAACGTTGGCACTTTTATTTTATAAAGATCTTTGGCGACGTTGTTACGCTGCGCCGACTTGGCGATGGCTACAATGCGCATGCACTTTGGAATGCTGTTTGTAATCTCGAATACCTCGTCGATCAGCTCTTTGGTTGCCACTTTAGGATCGTAGAAGGTATACGCTACGCGTTCTGCAATGTAGTTGTAGCTGCCGCGTTTCGGGTAAGAGCCACCCATTGAGTTTTCAAACAAACCAGAGCTGCCGGTCAGCACCAACCGCTTCACCATATCCTGGTGTTTTAGCGTATAAAGCAATCCAACATGACCTCCCAGCGAATTGCCCAGTAAAGTCAGATTGGATAATTTTTTGAAAGCAATAAAACGTTCAATAAACTGAACCAGCCCTTCCAGACCAGCTTCTCTGATAGGCATTTCGTAGATGGGCATTACAGGAATTACAACCCGATATTGGCTGGCAAATCCGTTGATAACCCCATCCCAGTTACTAAGCGCGCCAAAAAGTCCGTGCAACAAAAGCAGGGTTTCTCCCTGGCCTTCATCAATAAACCGAAACTCTCCTTCTTCCCGAACACGATAGTTCATATCTGTCTTGGTTTTGTCGTAGAAAAAACGGAAAAGTGCAATACTTTAGTCCTTATATTGCTCTTTTTACAAAGGTAATCCAATTTTTCAATATTTCTAGTCCAAATTGTGTTAATGCCGCTTCCGGATGAAACTGCACGCCCCAGATAGGCAGCTGAGCATGCCGAAAAGCCATATTTTCCGTCTGACTATTGCGCGGAAGTCCCCTCTCTACAGTCGGCTCAGGCTGCGTTTCCAGAGTAGGCACCAACACCTCCGGCAATTCGTCCAGCACCAGCGAATGGTAACGCGTTACGGTAAAGGAATCCGGCAAATTTTCCAGCAGTGGGTCAGTGCTTATTTTCCGTACGATTGAGCACTTTCCGTGCATCGGCCGCCCCGCTTTCGTCAGACGGGCACCAAAAAATTCACCCAGCGCTTGGTGTCCCAGGCAAACACCCAGCATCGGCAATTGTTGATAATACTGGGTAATCACATTCATCAGCACACCCGCCTGCCGGGGCGTTCCGGGGCCAGGAGATAAGACAACTGCGTCATAGTGTTCAGCAGCAATCTCTTCCATCGACGCCGTATTCCGAATCACCCGGCACGTAGCCCCCGCTTGTTTGAGGTAATCAACGAGCATATAGGTGAATGAATCGATATTATCTAAAACTAAAATTTTCACCTGTTGTCACTAATCCTATTTTTGCAAAAATCTACACCAAAATCGTATGTCGTCTCAACCGTCTGTAATCATAGTGGGTGCCGGAATGGCCGGATTAACCTGCGCCGCATACCTGAAACAACGAGGCATTAATGCGCTGCTCCTGGAGGCTTCCGATGGCGTTGGCGGACGAGTTCGCACCGATGTGGTCAATGGGTTTCGGCTCGACCGGGGCTTTCAGATTCTTCTGACGGCTTATCCGGAAGCGCGCCGCTTACTGGATTACGCTGCTCTTGACCTAAAACCATTCCGTTCCGGCGCGCTGATCCACCACGATGATCACCAGGGCCCAGCGCAATGGATGTCGTTTATCAATCCCTTGCGCGAACCAACGGCCATTGCGCAGACACTGGCTTCCCCCGTGGGAACACTAAGTGACAAACTGCGTATTGTTGAATTGATGCGCCGTGTTTCCGGTGTTTCGACCACTGACTTCTTCCTTCAACAAGCAACCGATACGGAATCGTTCCTAGAGTCTTTTGGCTACTCGGCCCAGTTTATTGACCGCTTTTTCCGGCCTTTCTTCGGAGGTATTTTTCTCGAAGATGAACTCCGTACGTCGAGTAATTTCTTTGAGTTTTGCTTTCAGAACTTCTACAGCGGCGATGCTGCCGTTCCTGCGCTGGGTATCGAAGCCATTCCGCAGCAGTTGGCCGCCCAGCTTTCGCCCACGCAAATACGCCTGAACACACCGGTTGAACGCATCAGCGACAACACCGTTTTTCTAAAAAGCGGCGAAAGCCTGCGGGCCGATTCGCTTGTGCTGGCCGTTGATGCCCAGGCCGCTGCCCGCCTTTTGAATCAGTCTGGCCCCGCGCCCGCCTTCAACCAAACTACCTGCACTTATTTTTCTGCTCCGCAATCGCCTCGGCCCGAAAAGCTGCTGATGCTCAATACAAATCGTCAATCGGCGGTGCATAATATGTGTGTTATCAGCGACGTGGCTCCGGCTTATGCGCCCGCCGGACAGGCACTCATCTCGGTAAGTACGCAAGGACTGGAAGCCGTGAATGAAGTGGCACTGGCCGAACGCATTCGCAAAGAACTAATCGACTGGTTTGGCGAAGAAGTGAAAACCTGGAAATGGCTCAGAACGTATCACTTACCCGAAGCCCTTCCCCAGTTTAATCCGGGTCAGTCAGGCGTGTCAATGGCGCAACTCAAGTTATCCGAACGACTTTATCAATGTGGCGATCAAACGGCTTATCCATCGCTCAACGCCGCTATGCAAACAGGTCGTTTAGTGGCGGAACATTTGGCGGAATAGCTAATAATGAAAAGTATAACTTCTATTTTCATTGTTAATTATTCATGACGGTTCGCCGCGCTTTTGTAACTCTATGAAACGACTGGTTCGTTTTTTGGCTTTTTTGCTCATTATACCGCTTGTCTGTCTTCTGGTTTTTTCTGAAATTATTCGCTGTTTTTTCATCGAGTCGTCCACGGATTTTCAACCCATAGCACCCGCGGTTTTCGTTAGTCGGGATACGCCTGTCCGGCAGCGACTATTCTTGTTAGACGAAATCAAGCAGGCCAGAAAACGCGTAAACAACCTTTGGATGAGTCCTCAGCAAGGGCGGGCTACCGTTATTTTTTGCCGTACTCTACGCGAATACGAGCAGTATTGCCGCAGTGGCGAAGGCGCGGGTTGCAGCCTCGGAACACCCTGGGGCGACTCCTGGATCATTATCAATCCGTATGGCCGCAACCCGGATGTACTAGCGCACGAAATGTGCCACAACGAACTGTATAAGCGCCTTGGCTGGCTGACGACGCAGCGCCAGATTCCGCAGTGGTTCAACGAAGGGCTGGCGTTAATGCTCGACGGACGCTTCCTTAGTAGCCGCCCGGATAATCAGCCTGATAGTTTGCAGCGTTTTCAGGACTACAACAACCAATGGCGTCGGGCTGTGCGGGGACAGCAACCTTTGGCCCTGAAAAATCTGGAGTCTACCCAGGATTTTTTTGATGGTGGCGAAAGGCGGGTTATGCTGGCCTACATGACGGCGGGCCGGGAGGTTTCACGCTGGCTAATTCTGGTCGGGCGAAGTGGACTTCTGGCCCTGACGCAGGCGGTCGCTGATGGAGAAGACTTTTCTGCCGCCTACCAACGCCTGGAGCGGCAAGCCAGGTCGCAGAAAAAAACTTAGTTGCTGCCGATTATTCAATGGTTGGCTCCTGATAAATTGCCTGAATAGCTACCCGGTCGGTGCTTCCTTCTACCGTTCGTTGCACACTCTCCGACACATTCGACAAAAGGTTCAGCCCCGTTCGGCGCTCAATCTCATCCACACTTGTGCGGTAAGTAGCCCACGATTGCTCGCCCACGGCGTTGGTATTCGGCATCCAAACCGCGATAATCCGTGTTTGCGCATTGATTCGCTCGGCTGGCGTGCCTGCTCCAAGCGGCAAAACGACTATCACTTTCCACAAGGCGGCTGGAACCGTGACTTTGTTGCCCGCAATACTCACCGCCTTGCCGTTGTCGCCCTCGCCACCTTGTCCATAGGTCCCGGCAATGATATAGAGTTCGCTGCCCTCCCGAATGAACGAGCGGCTATATTCCTCGAGCAAACGCCAGGATTGTCGGTTTTGCTGCGGTGCCTGCGGGACAATGTTTGTCATTAAAAACGTGTTGCGGTTTTCTTTGGCGGTGCTATCGCGGTCATCCGAAGGGCAAAGATGCCCCCGATCAAATCCCGTGTTTGTGTAGTCGCTGTGTTTGACTTTGTACCAGTCGGCAGGCAGTGTTTGGTCGGTGATAAAGTTGCCAGCGTATCGACTTGCTGAACCTTTCCAGGCCGCACTGAGATGCCAGGAGCACCAGTTGGCAATGCCAGTCTGGCGATTGTAGCTAAGTGTATATTCCGGTCGTTGAATCAGGTAGTTTGTTTCCTGCGCGGGGTTGGCAGTTGCTCCGCTGGGGTTTCCCAGCGCCAGGTGGTCCCGGCGGCCCGCTTCCGTGTTAGGGCCAGACTTATCGACTGTCGATTTACAACCACTCAGCCAATACGTAATAAAAAGACAAGCAAGCAGAACGTTTCTCATACTGTTGTAACCAAAATAACTACAACAGTAACTAAAACGAATGAGCTTTTAGTTGAATGTTTATTTTTTCTTTCCTCTGGTAACTAAAGAGCCTAAGCGTTTCCGCTAATCAAACTAGTCTACAATTTTTATAGGAATTTGTTTTATATCCACTTTTATCTTATTTCTTTGCGAACAACAAAGCGCGACGGTCCGACCTGTTTGGCAGACCGGAGGCGGATTCTCGATCTGGAATGAATGCGGCAACCACCAATCCATTAGTGTCAAAATTACCCTGGGTAGGCACCACCATTTTTACGGTTATGTCTAAACTAGCCACCGAAACCAACGCCATCAACCTTTCTCAGGGTTTCCCCGGCTTTGACTGTTCGCCTGATTTGACTGCTTTGGTCGAAAAATACCTGCGCAAAGGTTTCAACCAATACGCGCCGATGACGGGTGTGGCGGCGTTGCGCGAAGCCTTGGCCCAAAAGACCGAAGAACTATACGGACTTATTTACCATCCTGAAACAGAAGTAACCGTCACATCGGGTGCGACGGAAGCCTTGTTTGCCGCCATTTCTACCGTAGTCCGACCCGGAGACGAGGTTATCGTTTTTGAACCAGCTTATGATAGTTATGTACCCGCCATTGCCTTGAATGGAGGCGTGCCGGTTTACGTTACCCTAACGCCTCCCACCTATGCCATTGACTGGTTGGCGGTTCAGCAGAAAATAACGGACAAAACCCGGCTGATCATTATCAATACGCCGCACAATCCAACCGGCTACGTCTGGACAGCCCACGATATTGCTCAACTGGCCGCGCTGGTGAAAGATCGGGATATCTGGGTGGTCAGCGATGAGGTTTACGAACACATTCTGTTTGATGGGCGAGCGCACCAATCGCTGCCCATGCATCCGGTTTTGCGGGAGCGCACGTTTGTTTGCGGCTCATTCGGAAAAACGTTTCATGTTACGGGCTGGAAGGTTGGGTATTGCCTGGCGCCAAAAGACTTATCCGCCGAGTTTCGAAAAATCCACCAGTATCTGACGTTCAGTACCGTAACACCGATTCAACATGCGCTGGCCGATTATCTGCGTTCTCCAGAGCATTATCTGAGCTTACCTAACTTTTACGAACGCAAACGCGACCTGTTCCTTGAGAGCATCCGTAGCTCCCGGTTTCAATTCCAGCCAACCGAGGGAAGCTTTTTTCAGACAGTAGATTACCAGACAATCACCGATGAACCAGATCATGAATTGGCTATTCGTCTGACCCGCGAAATTGGCGTGGCATCCATTCCCGTATCGGTATTTTACCAGCAGAAAAACGACTACAAAAGGCTGCGATTCTGCTTTGCCAAAGACGATGAAACCCTCCTGAGGGCGGGCGAACGGCTTTGCCAGTTATAACTTTAAAAAGTCGGGGCAGCGCTAAAATCCTAACCTGGTTTCAGCCTTTATTGGTAGAAGCGAGATCGTCGGTTTGCTGACTTATTTCCCGCGCTTTAGCAGACTCAATAAAAACACAGTCAATGGCTGTATAGGTCAATTCAACAAAAAATAAGCTCTAATTCCTCTCTATTGATTTTATAATCCACTGCCCGACTTTCAGGCCTTGCTGCTGGCCATTCGTGATAGCGTCCATGAAGTGAATACCGCCGTAAAAGCGCGAAATACCGGCCTCGTCCGACGCCTGGTGAAACGACTTGAACGAGCGTGCGGGCAAGCCAAACCGCTCTTCAACGGTGTCGGTATACTGAAAATTCTCCCCAAAATAATGAGTTAAAATCACGGCTGATGTCGCCGAAATAGTAGAGTGTCCGCTCAAATATTCCGGGAAGGGGGGCGTTTGCAAAAAAGGCTTCCAGCTTGCATCCACGTACTTGCGAATGGCCGTTTCCGGGCGGATGCGGTTGCTGCGGTATTTTTCGTCCCAGCAGCAGATGAACCCATCCATGAGTCCGATAGCTACCACGGTATGAATTTTCAGCGCTTTGGCAAAATTCAGGTTTGCTTTTTCGCACGCAATACTGGTAATACCCAGCCAATGCGCACCCGGCGAAATCTTTTTCATACCTACCATCAAATGCCCGTTATCTTCCAGCGCAAACGGGTTACAGTCCCAGAAAGCGGCAACCTGCTTGTTTTCAGTAGATAATTCGGCCTTATAGTTTTGCTGTAGTAATTGATAGAAAGCCGATTTTTTATCGGTTGAAAAAGCAACGGGTGGTGCTGGTTTAAATTGGGCACACGAATCCAGGGTGAACGACCGAATAGTGTTGAAATACGGTTCAACTGGCGCAAAGAAGCCCGGCGGCGTTGGGTACCAGCTACCCTCCTGCTCCGACGGCGTATAACGCGGATAATTGCTAATCTGGTTGTATTTATCCGCTTTGGCATACCCTAAAATCTGCTTACTTACCTGATTGGCATAGTGTTGCGAACTTTCAATGGCTTCCTCCGCAAATCCCAACTGACGGCATTTTTCCAGCAACTGCTTTTCGTGTGTTTCCAGGCGTTTGCCAGAAGGCTGCATTTTTTTAGCAACGGCCAGCATGGCCAGCAGCGAACTCAGCTGGTAAGAATAGCCCGAATAATGCGCTTTGTCAATTACTGGAAAATCGTTTAGCGCCCCTTTCATGCTCCGGCAGGTGCTATCGTGTTGTGCCGTAATTTCGTAACCAGCTAACAAAGCATAGGAAAAAAAACGCGCTGCCAGCGGCGGATTGGTTACATCATGCACCATAACATCCGTCATCTGATCCAGGATCTTGGTCATTTCCTGCCGGTCCATTTCGGGCTGCTTTTCCCCTGATTTACCACAGCCTCCGATTAGCAATAAAAGTAGGATTGCGACTCGTTTCATTATTTTTTCACTTGGTAAGCCCGCACGGCTCCCTGATTAATACCGAAAAGCAACGTATTTCCAACGGGCAAAATACTTCGCACATCGCCCGTTAGTTGAAAGCCCGATTGTTGCTGCGGAACTGGAACAAAACCGCCCTTACCATTACCCTTAAGAAGCACCCCAAAGTTGGCGTCGTACTTTCCGAACCGCAAACGGCCCCGATTGACATTCCCGCAAACCAGCAGGTCTTTTTTTCCATCCTGATCATAGTCCAGGCTCGACAGCGCGTAGACAGGAGCTACCTGAACCTCGGTCGGCAAGGTTTTTTCGTCAAAGCGCCCGTTGTTGTTCTGTTCAAAATAAGCCGTTTTCAGGTAATTGGCCTCTAAACGAGCCGCTCCCTCCAACTCTTCGGCGGAAAAAATCTCCTTTAGCGTCGCATCGGCGTAGCTTTTGTAATCGGGGAAACGAGTCCGCATGATACTCATCTGGTCCAATAATTCATCCCGCGTGACATACGGATACGATTTGCCCTGCATGTAAAAACAGAAAATAGGATCAACCGAACCGTTATCGTCGAAGTCTTTGTAATACATTTCGGCGGGTTCTTTATCGCTGGCTTTGCACTGCGTATTCAGGCCCAAATTCCCAATCACCAAGTCCGGTTTGCCATCTCCATTGAAATCATCAACCAGCAACTTATTCCACCAACCCCGGTATTCTTTGGCAAAATAATCAGTGGTTTTGTTGGCCCATTTACCGTTTGTATTTGCCCATACGGTTACGGGCATCCACTCGCCTACTACCACCAACTCAGGTTTTTTATCCCCGTTCAGATCCACCCAAGCGGCATCGCTCACCATACCCATCCGCTGTAGTTCCGGCGCCAGATTCGCAATCTGGTCTTTAAAAACTCCTTTTCCGTCGTTAACAAGTAGAAAACTTGGTGGCGTTTCGGGGTATCTTCCGGGCACAACGCGACCCCCAACGAATAAGTCAGGCCGGCCATCGCCATTCACATCCGCCACCCGCACGCAACTTTTACTCACCCGCATTGGTGGCAACGCATCAACTTTTTTGGTGAACGACCCCTTGCCGTCATTGATGTATAAGCGATCCTGCAAGCGCACATCGTCGGGTAAAAAATTTCCGTAACCGCCGCTGCAAACATACAGATCAGCCGCGCCATCGCCATTGGCATCAAAGAATACAGCGTCGGTATCTTCACTTTCTTTATCGCGTTCGAAATCAGGCTGAGTTCGAGCCATGAAGTTTCCTTCTTTTTGCTGCACGTAAATCATCCCCGCTTTGCCGCTGCCTCCGCCCACATACACGTCTTCCAGCCCATCCCCGTTCACATCAGCCTTGACCAGACAAGGGCCTGAAAACGAAAGCGGATTGATCATCAACGGCTGCCGTTTAAAGTCGTTGGTCGTTGTTTTAAGACTTTGAAAGATAATCGGCGAGGCCACCTCCCGGAAAAGGGGAGCAACTTCTTTAGGATTTCGGTAAGCGTCGGTAGCCAGTTTTTCCTGCACAATAAGCAATTGATTGGCTTTTACGCCCCGCAAAACCTGCTGTTTTCCGCTTGGCCAGACAACCCGTAGCGAGTCGATGGTGACCTTTTTCCCCAAGCCAAAATGCAAAATGGGCGAAACGCTGGACTGGTAACCCCGGGTAGGCATCTGCTCCAGATACTGCGGTTTCCCTTTGCTGTAGAGCGTCACTTTGGCACCTACACCCTGCGTATTTTGTCCAAGCCCTTCAAGTTTTACCTTCAAATAGTCGTTTTTCAGGGCTTTATCGGCTTCGTTTTGGTAAATAAAAGCGGGTTTATTGATGTTGTTGACTATCAAATCCAAATCACCGTCGTTGTCCAGATCGGCGTAGGCCGCGCCGTTGCTGTTCGCCGCCTGCGCCACGCCCCAACTCTTACTGACGTTACTAAATACCGCATTTCCACCGGACTGCCCGCCGTTGTTTTTAAACACGTAATTGCTGACATCGGACGACGGAATTTTGTAAACCATTTCCAGCAAATCCTGCCGCATCACCTGCCGATTTTGCAGAAAATCGCCCATGTATTTGATAAAATCCATGTTGGTATAATCCCGCAAAAAGCCATTGGTCACAAATAGGTCTTTCCAGCCATCGTTGTCATAATCGGCAAAAAGAGGCGCCCAGCTCCAGTCCGTGTTGGAAATGCCCGCCAGTTGGCCTACCTCGCTAAAGTTTGGCTCGCCCTGAGCATTGTTGCCCGCATTTAATTGCAGCATGTTCCGCATGTACTGGTGGTGAAATCCGGACTTGATGTTCAAATCAAACTTTTCGTAGTTATCCGGCGCAAAAAGAAGCTTTTGCCGCCGGTTGTCTTCCGGCAGCATGTCTAGCGTGAAAATATCCGGCAACGCATCGTTGTTGACATCGGCCACTTCGGTTCCCATCGAAAAGTGCGAGGTATGGCCCAAACTGGTTTTCAACCGATCCGAAAAAGTGCCGTTCTTCCGGTTGATGTATAGGTAATCGGGAACAGCATAGTCGTTTGCCACGTAGATATCCGGCCAGCCATCGCCATTGATGTCGGCAATGCCAGCGCCCAGCCCGTAGGTCAACGCGGAACTGCTCAGGCCCGCTTTCTGGGTAACATCCCGAAAAAACATCGCCCCGTTTGGCTCTTTGTCATTCCGAAACAGCCGCACGCCACTCTCGGCATCTTCTTTTTTTAACAAATCGGCGGTGCTGGCCTCATCCAGAATTGGTAAGGATTTCGGATTATGGTTCAGTAGAAACATATCCAGATCACCGTCCTTATCGTAATCAAAAAAGGTGGCCTGGGTGCTATTGGCCGGACTTGCCAGACCGTATTTTTTCGCTTGCTCACTGAAATGGGGAATGCCTTTGGCGTCCGCTCCTTCGTTGATGAAGAGCTGGTTTTCCCGCTTTTCCGGGGTTAATTTACCTGAATAACAGATATATATATCAAGCCTTCCGTCGCCGTTTACATCTGCCATCGTGACGCCGGTTTTCCAGGGGCCTTCCCGTCCCGCTACGCCAGCCGCGTCGGTAATATCGGCAAACTGCATGCGCGTGGCGGCGTTGGCCCCTTTGTTGAGGTACAGTTTATTCGCGGTCATGTTGCCGGTGAAATAGAGGTCGTCGAAGCCATCGCCATTGACATCACCAACGGCTACACCGCCGCCATTGTAAAAGTACTGGTAGATTAAAACGTTGGTATTCAGCCCTTCTGTTAATGTATTCTGGAAATCTACCCCTGTTTTCTCTGCGGGCAATGCCGTAAATAAAGGGGCTTCCTGTTCAGGAATAGACTCTTCTGTTGATGATGAATTTTGGCAACCCGTTTCGGTTAAAATCAGTAGTGAGAGTACTAAGGGAAGAATAGTGGGCAATGGCCATTTCATAGAACGGAAACTAACAAGTTTATGGAGGTACAAGTTACTCAAGTTAAATCAGCACAAAAAAGAAGCAATTTTTTCAAATCTTCTTCTTTTTTGAAATCAGGATTCTGCGCTTTTAAATAGGCTTCCAACTCTGATTTATACTTGGCATAGATCTTTAAAAGACTGGCCTTGGTGAATTTATAGAAGCGATTGTTTTGATCAATCAGTAGGTAGATAACGTCTTTCTCCAGAAGCAAATCGCCGGGCTGTTCCAGTCGGGCAAGCTGTCCGTTGCTCCCTGCAAATGATTTATATTGAGTAATGGATGAGGTGCCCGATGATTGTCCATAGCCCCCATTCTTTTCGCCGCGTACGGTTTTAAAAACAGGTTTTACCCCCATTTTTACGGTCTTATGCGCCGCAATAATCTCTACATAGCCATTTTTGGAATCGTAGGCAAAGGCATTTTCTCCTACCTGGATTTCCTTGATGGCCTGCTCATTGGCCAGGGATAGGGTATCTCCCCTGGCGTCAATAAATTGCATTTCACCCAATAGAATATTGAAGTTGAGGCGCCCGGTTGCTGGTTCTCCTTTTAGGTACGTTATTTTTCCCGGTAGAAATTGGCGATAGCGATACCGTTCTTCCAGGGGAATTGATTTTTGCCAGTTTTGTCCGCCTTTAACCCGAATGATCTGCTGCGCCCACAAATTAGCCGCACTCATTAATCCAATGCCGATGGTCAACAAAATCGCTTTCATCGCTATTAAAAACCTATGCCAGCTCACAGTGAACTGGCATAGGTTATTTAGTCTATTTACTTATGACAAATTCTAATAACCTGGGTTTTGTATCAGCTTATTATTTCGGTTCATCTCATCGCGGTGAATCGGCAGGTAATATAACTTATCTGCCCAAGAGCGGTTTTCTTTACCCGGATCGATCTCGACAACTTTGTACGTATAATCATAGCTGGTCGGATCATATTTGTAGAGTGATACCGTTTTACCCGCCTTTAGCATCCCTGTAATGCTGATGGTATTGGCTTTGCGACCCAGCGTAGTAGGAGCAATCATCCAGCGACGGGCATCGTGATAGCGATGCTCTTCAAAGACCAGCTCAATCCGGCGCTCATTCCGGTACCGATCCCGCAATGCAGTACCAGTTTCAGTAATGGCCGGCATACCGGCCCGGAAGCGGATACGGTTTAGCCACAGTTTTGCTTCAGCATCCTGACCCAGTTCGATACAAGCTTCTACGTAGTTCAGCGCGGCTTCCGTGTAGCGGAAGAACGGCCAAGGAATTTGCTGGTAGGTGTTCTGATCAACAATAGCTGGGTTCGGATCGGTGAACTTGCGTTGGTAATATCCTGTGTAGCTACCGTTCCAGTCTTCCACTGAACTCTTACGAGTATCCAGACCGGCAATCATCGTTTTGGCACCGGATGCGTTCACCACTTCGTACGTTCCCGTCTGAATCTGGTTAACTGGATCTTTAGCCGCAACGTCTGCCGTCCGGGGTTTCCAGGTAGCACCATCGTATAGAATCGTAGCGTATAGACGAGGGTCGCGGTTAGCATACGGCGTGGCGGCTTTGGCCGGGTCACTCCAGCTGAACTTGCTACCGTCCATCATTTCGAAGTCATCCACCAGCAGCGAAACCGGCGTATTACCCGCCCAGTTGTGGTAGCCGTTGGGGCCGTTGTGCAAGCCTACCTGACCGCCCGCTTCCTGCTTTTCATTGATGAACGAACGAGACAAAAGCACATCCCGATCACCACCGTTGCGCGACAGAGCGATATTCATGTAGTTGGCGGTTCCATCTTCTTTCGAAGCCGGGGCCGTCATGTTCAACATAAATCCGTAGCTGGTTTGATCGAGAACAGCTTTAGCAGCGGCTTGTGCTTTGGTCCAGCGTTCAGTCCGGGTGCCTGTTGTGTAACCAAGCAGCGCCGAGTTGGTATACGCAGCATGAACGGTCGACTTTGATTTTGCCGTAGCCACGTCATAAAGATCACTGGCCGCATACGTTAAAATACGGGCTTTCAGTGCTAGCGCCGATACTTCGTTAGCCCGGCCTTTCGCCATTGACATGCCTTTCAGCAGAGTTGCAGCTTCCTCGCAGTCTTTCACAATGAAGTTGATACATTCTTCCATCGTGTTCCGAGTGACCAAGTAATCTGCTTCACCCAGTTCGTAGGGCCGGTCGATGAGGGGAACCCCACCGTAATACCGTACCAACTGATGGTAATAGTAGGCGCGTAGGAACCTGGCTTCGCCCCGCAACCGCTCAACAATTTTGTTGGTATTGGCAAACTTTGGCTCCGCCAAGTTGGCAAGAGCTAGGTTGGCCGCCCGGATACGCAGGTACATATTGTTCCATTCGCGCGTTTCGTTGATCGAACCTGGATCAGCTGGGTTTGATCGACCCTCGGTGATGGTAGTAATATTCCGACCAGGGTGCGTAAAAATCGCTTCGTCGGTGAATGACGAAAGTTGCTCTTCGTAAAGTCCGCCCTGCCCTAGGCCGGCGTAAATTCCGGTGACAAAGGCTTCGGCCAAAGCCGCATCTGACCAGACAGCCGAACCGGCAACTTGATCAAGTGGCTGGGTATTCACAAAATCGTCGTTACAACCTGTTACGGAAAAGGCGGCAATACCAACGGCTAATGTTATGGTTTTAAATTTTCGTAGCATATCGAATAAAAAATTAAAAACGAATCGACGCACCAAAGTTGATTACTCGTGCCTGTGGATAGTATTGGCCTGTTGCATTGTCCGCTTCCGGGTCAAATGAGCCCAACTTGTTAAAGAGGGTTGCCAAGTTTAATCCATTAGCATATAGACGGAAACTGCTCATACCCACTTTTTTTCCAAACTTCTCTGGAATGGTATAGCCAATTTCGAGGTTTTTCAGACGGATGTAATCTGCTGAACGCAGCCAGTAGGTATTGTTGTTGGAATAATACTGGTCGCTCCGGTTGGCAATCCGTGGGTGAACGCTGCTCGGGTTTTCAACAGTCCAGCGGTCTGTGTAGATTTCCTTCAGGAAGTTACCGATGTTTCCAGACTCACCCAAGCTGATGTACTGCTGCGCACCTGCCGACCCTTGGAACAGGATGGTCAAGTCAAAGTTTTTGTAAGCAGCCGTGATGTTCATCCCACCTTGGAAAAGTGGCAAGTTTGTCCGTTTGTTACGAATCCGGTCATCCGGCGTAATTTTACCGTCAGGCTGGTTGACGAAGTTTCCGTTGGCATCACGACCCCCAATATCCTTGTACTTCATGTCGCCAGGGCGCAGGGTTTTAACGATGGCCGAATAATCAAGCCCGTTAGCGTCGATATCAGCCTGATCTTTAAAAACACCATCATACTGATAAGCCAGGTACGAGTTGATTGGCATACCCGTCGTCCGTTGCCAGTCAGGAGCGCCCGGCGCCTCGTCCCAGAAAAGGATTTTGTTTTGTGCATAACCACCGTTTATGCTAACCGTAAATTTCAGATCTCTTGCCTGACCGTTGTAGCCAATCTGACCATCGAAACCGCTGTTCCGTACCTTTCCGATATTTTCTGGAGGCAGGACCAGACCCGTGGTGCGGGGAATGGATGCGTTACGCGGGTAAAGGATTGACGTCCGCAGGTTGTTGAAGTAGTCAAATTCAAAATTGATCTTACCGTTGAACAACTGACCTTCCAAACCGATATCAGCATTGTTGGCTACTTCCCAAGTAATCGATGGGTTTGGAATCCGGGCCTCCGTCAGCGTCTTCTGCTGCTGGTTGTTGATGATGTAGGTGTTGAAGCCGTAAGTTGCCAGGTACTGGTAGGTAGCTAGGTTAGTTGTGTTAGGCAAGTAAATCTGGTCATTACCTAACTGGCCCCACGAACCGCGCAATTTCAGGTAGTTGATGGCCGGAATAGAGTTTTTCAGGAAGCTTTCTTCCGAAATAACCCAGCCTGCCAGGAAGCCTGGGAAGAAACCGTAGCGAGTAGCTTGCGGGAAGATGTCAGAGCCATCGTAACGCCAGAGGAATTCCGCCAAGTATTTCTCCTTGTAGTTGTAGGCTACCCGACCAAAATAGTTGATCCGGGCGCGTTCGTAAGCGCTACCATTGTTGTTTTTCTCCAGGTCACCACCGGCAAAAAGCTGGTCAATGGCCGGAGAAATGAAGAACCGGCGGTAAGCATCAAATCCTTCACCAGTGATGGTTTCACGGTTAACCCCGGCCAGCACAGTCAAACCATGATCTGCACCGAATTTCCGTTCGTAGTTGACAATACCGCCTAACAGGATGTTCAACTGGTTTTCGCTGTAGAGGTTCAACCGGGGTTCAGCCGGTCCGCGCTTGCTAGCAATCAGGTTTGGATTACCATTCGCATCAACGCCCGTACCACGTTCGTACAACGTCCAGGGCGTCTGCCACAACCGACGGCTGCGTAACCGCTTGTCAATAGCCGCGGTACCCGAAAATTTCAGTCCTTCAATGCCGGGGATTTTGATGTCCAACTGGCCGTTCGTCTGGAAATAATCCTGCTTGTCTTTGTCGTAGCCCGTATCATTGGTAGTAATTACGACGGGGTTTTCACCATTTTCGATGTCAGGACCCGGACGACCATCGGGCCAGAAAGCCGGTTGGTTTGGCTTACCACGCATCTGCATCCGGAAGATGGCACCAGCACCGCGCGTTGGATAGAACCGGAATTCTTCACGGCCCAGCAAACCAACGGCTAAGTGGATGTATTTGTTGATGTTAGCGTCCAGGTTCACGCGCAGGTCATACTGTTTGTAACCCGTTGCTGATCTTTTGTAGTAGGCATCCTGGTCTTGGTAACCCAGCGAAGCCAAGTATTTGACATCTTCCGTACCACCCGTAATTTGCAGGTTGTGCTGCTGCTGCGGAGACCAAGTTTTCAGCGTAGATTTATACCAGTCGGTATTTGGGTGACCCCAAGGATCTGAACCATCGTTGTACTTAGTAATATCGTCTGGTGAGTAAGGTGCCTTCCGAACCGTTCCGTCCGGGCGAGTGTAAGAACCTGTGGCTGTGTAAGCTTGCGTAGCCGCGCCCCATTCTGCCACTGGTAGTTCATAAACGTTCAGGTCATTCAGCATTTTAGCGTACTCAGCCGCGTTAGCCAGTTTTGGCACAATCGTCGGCTGCGAAAAACCCTGGTTGAATGAGTACGACAATTGCGGTTTACCAGTCTTACCCCGCTTGGTAGTGATTAGAATAACCCCGTTGGCAGCCCGTGAACCATAGATAGCGGCTGAGGCATCTTTCAAGACCGAAATGTTTTCAATATCATTTGGGTTGATCCGCTCCAGACCTCCTGAACGAGCCGGAACACCGTCGACAACGATTAAGGCACTGTTGTTACCTAGCGTGTTTGTTCCACGAATCCGAATAGTCGAACCGTCATAACCCGGCTCCCCACTGCGGTTTACAGCCACAACGCCCGGTAGCCGACCCGCAATGGAATTTGACAGGTTAGTCGTTGGCGACTTCACCAGATCGCTTCCTTTTACCGAAACAACCGATCCTGTTACCGTTTCTTTCTTCTGCGTACCGTAACCAACAACAACAACTTCACTCAGGGTCTTATTGTCAACCCCCATTTTTATGTTGATTGTAGTTCGGCTCCCAACCGTAACTTCTTGGTTAACATACCCAATAAAAGAGAAAATAAGTACACTGTTTTGATTGGGAACATTAACTGAATACACACCATCTGCATTGGAGGTAGTACCCTGTGTGGTGCCTTTTACCACAATACTTACCCCCGGTAACGTCTCTCCCTGCTCGCTAGTAATAGTACCGCTAACCCTTACCTGAGCAAAAATACTTAACGACATAAATTGCAGCAGCAAAAATAAACTGCCTATTTTTTTCCACTGGGATACGTCCTTTGTGGGCAATTTGCCCCCGGGAGATCCGCCTACCTGTCTGGTAAACTTTGTCATCATGAGTTAGGGAATGTTAGGTTTTCTTTAATTGACAATGACAAATATAGTAATTGTACAGCACCGCAAGCCTTTAATGACAAAAATATATAAACAAATAGATGATATATATAACTATAGTAACTAGATAGAAAATGGACTATTTTTAAATTTTATTAATAACCATCCAGTATACACTATAAAAAAAATACAATAACAAAAACCCCGCTCGAGCTAATTCGAGCGGGGTTCGTATTATTACCTATAAAATTTTGTATTGGCCTTGCTTTAATCAATCGTTACTTAGAATTGGTACAATACGCGCATGCGCGCACCAATCGAATTGCTTTTCATCCCATTTGGGTCTGTCTGCCACGCTCTTGAAATATATGGGCTTCCCTGCACGGCCCAATGATCCCACTGCTTTTCAACGGCTAAGGCCAAAAACCAACCGCTGTGCAATTCAGGCGGACAAACGCGCTTGAGGTCAACCGGCAGAAAACCACGCGGGTCGCGGGGATCACGCCGATACATAAAATCAACCTGCTCTTTCACCTGTAGGCCAATATTAGCCCCAACAGTGGGCACAATCGCCAGTTGATCTGTAACCGCAATCCGATAGCCTAGACTAACTGGCAGTTGCCATATCTTGTTGCTGCGCTCAATATTTAGAATTTCGTGCTGTGGTCCGAGGCCGTTGGCATATTTTTTACGGAAATTGAGGCGGGTCTTTTCATCAAACTGATTATCAGTCATAAATTGCTCTTCTGACTTGGTTTGCCGGTTCAAGCCAACGCCTAAGGTCAGATGATTGCCAATAATGGCTTCGCCGTATAGCCCCAAGCCCCATTGCTGTAAACCCAACTCTCCCCCAGCTCCTAAACGAAAACGGATGAGCGGCTGCGGCTCCTCGATTGCCGGAGCCAACCCGGACAGAGCAACCGCCGTTTTAGGCATTAGCGATGCTACCCGGATGCGTCGCACACGACGTTCAAACTGCTCGGTAAAGTAAGCCGAATCCAGTCGCATTGCGGCACGGGGCGCGAGGGTGTTCAACTGAAAATTTTTCTGGGTGGCTGCCCAACGATCATTAGATCCTCCATTGCCAGAGGTACTTTCTATCTTGGTCGGCAATTCTGTACGTCCTGCCTGGCCTCCAGCCAACTGATCCGGTCCCTTCAGATTTATTTTTGCCTGATGATCAGCCGATTCTGAGACTTTCTGATCTTTACTAAAAGCAGTTTCCCGCATCTTGGATCGATCTGCCCATTGACCTGCTGGCTTTATTTCTAACTCGTTTTTAGTAGTCGTAGCGTTTATTTCATAGCCGTTTTCGGTCGTAGGCTTCTTAATTGGGCTTCTATTTTCTTTATTTTCAGATGCAGCAAGCCGCTCTTGCGGTTGAGCAGAAGAGCCATTGGCAGCCGATATAGCTTCTTTTTGAGTACTTTTCTCGGCTATGTATTGAGTAATATAAACTGTATCGACGCGGCTGGCAACCTGGTCGGTCGTTTGTTGCAATTGAGTTACCTTCTGACTAAGCGTCTGCACTTTTTGCTGCAACTCCTGGTTGGAACCATGCTGCCAGAAAACGGTTGCTACCAGCGCCATCATGGTCATCACCCCGGCGGTAGGCACTAGCCAACGGCTAATGGACGTTCCGCTGGGCATTCCTCCCCCGCCCGCATGTTGCTGCATGTATTTTTCCATCCGAGCCCAATCCTGATCGCGGTAGGTCGGCTGTAGACTTTCCAGCTTCCGGCGAATCGAGTCAGAAAATTTATCAGTTTTCATAATATCGTATCGGAATCGAAGGATCAGTTGAAAAAAAATGAGGGTAAGCTACGCGAATGGCCTGCTGCAAACGCAACCGCGACCGGTAAAAATGAGAACGTACGGTTACTTCATTCATTTCCATCATTTCTGCTACTTCGTGTAACGTATAGCCATCTACAACGTGCAGTGAGAAAACCGCACGTTGAACAGGAGGTAATTTTTGTACCAAATCCAGAATTTCTTCGGCAGTTAGTCGCTCTATAACGTCATCATTAAATGGAATAGTCATATTTGGATCCAGCCCCGCCTCTGTATCCAGCTTATGATATTTCCGATAATAACTTAGGGCGGTATTGATGAGAATACTACGCAGCCAGGCACGGAACGGATGCACACCATCGTATTGATCCAGGCGCTGAAACACTTTCAGGAAGCTTTCACTGAGCACATCTTCGGCTTCCTCGGTTGAAGATGTATACCGCAGGCAAATACTCTTGGCATACCCAAAAAACTGCTTAAACAGCACCTGCTGAGCACGGGTATTGCCAAGACGGCAGGCAGCTATGACACTTCCCAGGTCACGCTCGTCAAACGAGGATTGTTTTCGGAATAACAAAGCCCACGGCGGTTAGGTCTATTAATTAACTCTATAACGCAATACGCTTGCTAACCGTAAACCGTTGCAGCACCTCAAAAAGTTTTTCATCTTTTTCTCCAAATTATTTTTTTGATCACCGCAACGAATATCCACCCTCTTCGCGTCAAGACGATTGAATTAGGGAAGCCTTCACAAAATACGAATGAATCGTCTTGAGTTTTTAAAATCCATGGGTCTGACTGGTGCTGCCCTGTTAGCTGCCCTGACTTCCTGCCAACCGGATAGCGAGGCCGTTCTGCCCCTCGGCCCAGTAGACTTTGATCTTGATTTGACCGACCCGGCCTACTTTGCCTTGCACCAAGCGGGCGGCTATGTTATCCAGTACGGCGTTGTGGTGGCTCGCACCGTGCAGGAAACCTTTGTAGCTGTCACCCAGACTTGTAGCCACAAGGGCCAACAGCAGGTCGTTTTTAAAAATGATGAATTCTATTGTACCGCCCACGGTGCCCGCTATGACACCACCGGAAAGGGTCTGAACACGAATGGCAAGCGAGGACTCACCACCTACCGAACCGAGCAGTCGGGGTCTATTTTACGCGTATACGCTTAATTTCTTTATACTAATCGCAATACCTCTATGAAAAAGATGATTGTAATGGGCCTGCTTTGCCTGACCGGTCTGGGTATTTACAGCTGTGACAACAATTCGTCGGTCACACCACCCGAATCTGAATCCATTTTTAGCGCTGCCCGGCTCGGTACCTCCGCTTCCGACACAACGACCTGTCGCGTCCCTTTGACCAAAGTCGACATCGCAACCTTACCCGCTTCGATTACCACGTACATCGCTGCGAACTACGCGGGAGCCACCATTCTCGAAGCCGGTAGGGATAGCCAGGGTATTTTTGTAGTTCGGATTTCGGCAAACAATCAATCGAACGTTCTGGCCTTCAACGCAGACGGTACTTTCAAAGCCGATTTGAAATTCCGGGGCAAAGGACCCGGACGGGGCGAAGGCAAACGCGATAGCTTGCGTCGGGACAGCTTGCACCACCCAAAACCGCATCCGGATAGCCTGGGCCACCCTAAACCCGGTAAAAAGCCCCGGAAATAAGTGCATCGAGATTGCTTAAATCTAAAAGCAAAAACCGGACAGCTAGCTGTCCGGTTTTTGCTGATTACTGATCAGGCTTTTGCCCGGGACCGTGCCCGCGCCGGGCCCATCGTGTCCGCCGCTCTTTCAGAACCTGCTGCAATTTTTTTCGCTGCTCCGGCGTACAAAGGGCGCTGATTTTCTCGAAGTGTCGATATGTCCGCACATCGACCTGCGCAATCTGCTCTTCGATCTTCCGGGCCTGCTTCAACAGTGCCGAATCACTCACGGTAGTTTTTCCGACCTGCCCGAAGAACGCCTGTTTATCGCGCTGCATCTTATCCATCATTGGACGAATCTGCTTAAAATGCGCTTCTTTTAACCTTTTATATTCTTTCTGCTGCTCCTGCGTAAAATCAAGTTTTTCGGTCAGGAACGAATGGGGCTGATGCGAGCGGTTGAAGCGCGGCCACATAATCCAGAATAATAACCCTGCATTCAACAGAACAAGGGCAATAATTATACCTATTAAGATTCGATACCTGAGCGGATTATTCATCAAGGTCAATCGGAGAACGGTCTAACTGGTAATCAACAACAAATTCTTCCTGCGTCGTAGCCAGAGCAGTTGGCTTTGGCACACTGGCATATTCGTAGTACAGCCCGCCAATCACAACATTGAGCAGAACCAGCAAACTTAGTCCAGCCAGGGCATAACTTGGCCGACGAATCCAGAAAGGCAGTTTTTTCAAGTCATCGATCTGGCGAGCCTCCAATTTGGCTCTTAAACGCTGGTAAAAGAATGGCCGCGTTTGCTCCGATTCATTCGCTCGGAGTTCGCTAAACCAGGCTTCCCATTCTTCGTCAGAGTGGTTCGGTAGCATAGCTTATTGATGTTTGGTATCGTTATAATACGTTCCTAAATACTTACGCAAATTTTGCTTTGCCCGATGCAGCAGCGATTCGACCGCCGAAACAGACGTTTGCATAACGCTGGCAATGTTCTGGTAGTCAATACCTTCCAGATAATGCAGGGTAAAGGCTACTTTTTGCTGATCAGCCAATCGGCCAATGGCATTTATTAATAATTGCCTGCGTTCTTCATTTTCCAGTATCCGTCCGGGATGATCAACCGTGACGGGCTGGTGCACCAACTCGTCATCTTCCCCAAACAGGCTGGTCAGAAAGGCGAACCGTTTTTTTGCTTTTCGGTGCCGGTGGTGCGCCAAAGCTCGCGAAGTGGCCAATCGGTACAGCCACGTAAAAAGACTCGCCTCCCCGCGAAACTGGTGGATGGTTTCATAAACTTCAATAAAAACCTCCTGCGTCACGTCTTCAGCCTCATCGGGCTGCGGAACCAGCACCAGCACCAACCGATAAATGCGGTCCTGATACGTCTCCACCAACCAACGGAAAGCCGATTCGTTGCCGGATTTTAGGGCGGTTATGAATTCTATATCCTGCAAACAGCTCCGGTCGATGGACGTGGTTAATAGCTTAGGTACTAATTCTTTTGAAAACCTGCGGAGTTCTGTTAACTATTTTTCATTTTCGGCTCTCACACTCAGGGATTCCCACAAATATACCTGGCTCGTTCATAAAAGTTAGCGAGTACAGGAGAGTACATGAAAGGAAGCCTTGGTTAGTCATCCATTTTTACATTGAAAACGTTATATCTCCCTTTTCCTGAAAACCATATGCCAGTTATTTCTCCAAAGTATCGGTTCGGTCAAGCCGCCCCCATCCTGTTGTTAGGTGCTTTTTTGCTAAGCCAATCGGCGAATGCCCAGCAGCCAGCGCCCAAAGCCAACGACTCGACCACGCCGCTTCATCTCCTGAAGCCCGACTATAAAATTCCGTACGGGCAACCCTCTGTAAAAGACGTCACCGCCGTTCTGGACCGCGTGCATCGCTACCTAGACGCAGCTACTCCCGCCCAACTGGTTGACCGTCAAACGTCTCAACCCATTACTGATTTATCGAAATTTAATTCCAATGCCGTTTTTAAACAAGGGGATTTTCGGTTAATTAGCTATGAATGGGGGGTTACTTACGCAGGTATGCTGCTGGCTTCCGAAGCTACCGGCGATCCGCGTTACGCCGCCTATACCAATCAGCGCCTGGCTTTTATTTCCAGCCTGGTGCCTTATTTCCAGAAGCAGGTTGAGGCCAATCCGCAAGCCAACACCCCGCTTCGGTCAGTGCTGGCTCCCCATGCGCTGGATGATGCGGGTGCCATGTGTGCGGCCATGATTAAAGCTTCCCGCGCGGGCGGCATCAAAGCCAATCTGCGCCCTTCCATCGACAATTACATTAATTATATTCTGAACAAAGAGTATCGGCTGTCCGACGGTACGCTGGCCCGCAACCGACCGCAACCCAACACGCTTTGGCTGGACGATTTGTTTATGAGCATTCCGGCGCTGGCGCAGATGGGCAAACTAACCGGCGAAGCACGCTATTACGACGAAGCGGTGCGCCAGATTCAGCAGTTTTCGGCCCGCATGTTCAACAAGGAAAAAGGGCTCTACATGCACGGTTGGGTGGAAGGTATGCAGGTGCATCCGGAATTTCGCTGGGCACGCGCCAATGGCTGGGCCTTGCTCACCAAGGTTGAATTGCTGGATGTATTGCCCGAAAATCACCCCGGTCGTCCGGCCATTCTTCAACTCCTGCGCGACCACGTACGCGGCTTAACGGCCTACCAGTCGGGAGAGGGTTTCTGGCACCAGCTCATCGACCGCTCCGATTCTTACCTGGAAACCTCAGCCACCGCCATTTATGCTTATGCGATGGCCCGGGCCATCAACAAAGGCTGGATTGACGGACTGGCCTACGCCCCGGCCACGCTGCTGGCCTGGAACGCCGTTTCGACCAAAGTGACGGCTGGCGGTCAAGTGGAAGGCGTTTGCGTGGGTACCGGCATGGGCTTTGATCCGGCGTTCTATTACTACCGCCCCATCAATGTGTACGCGGCGCATGGGTACGGTCCGGTGTTATTAGCGGGCGCAGAAGTCATTAACTTGCTGAAAAATAAGGCATTCGAAATCAACGACAGCTCGCTTCAACTGACGCAGAAGAAATAACGAAAGAGTGAATGAGCGATTGAGCGAATAACTAGTCGACCTGTAATGTACTGATCTAAGCTCATTCTGTCTGATCACTTAAGTAACGGTGCAAAATTCAGTTCCTAGGATCAACACGTTGAGAATTGGCCAGCTATTCGCTCATTCACTCATTCTATCATTCGCTCATTAACCTAAACAGCATGCATCGAAACATTCTCCCGGCCGTTACCGCCGCTTTTGTCAGCTTGTTATCGCTGCCAATATCCGCGCAGACCCAGTCTTACAAATTTGATTTTGGCCCCGGAAAAGTAGAAAAAGGCTATACACAGGTGCTGCCAGAAACGCGGTATACCAAAGAGCTCGGCTATGGTTTTTACGGCAACGCCAAGATTTCCGCTGTTGATCGAGCTGGTAAACAGGCACTCAAACGGGATTTTTGCACCAGCGACCAGCCCTTTTATTTCACGGTTGATGTGCCCGAAGGGAATTATGAGGTAACCGTTACGTTTGGCGACCCGGCGGGCACGTCCAACCAGACGGTACGGGCCGAGTCGCGCCGGTTGATGCTTCCATCCGTGGTTACCCAAAAAGGGGAAATGGTGCAGAAAACGTTTACAGTCAATGTCCGTTATCCCGAAATCAGCGCCACGGAGAAGGTTCGGTTAAAGCCGCGCGAGTTGGGTTACCTGAACTGGGACCACCAACTGACGCTGGAATTTAACGGCACGGAACCGAAAATTTCGGCCCTAGAAATCGCGAAGAATGACAAAGCGGCAACTGTTTTTCTAGCCGGAAATTCAACCGTGGTCGATCAGGACCGGGAGCCCTGGGCAGCCTGGGGGCAAATGATCCCGGCGTTTTTTCAGTCGGGCAAAGTGGCCGTTGCCAACCACGCGGAATCGGGCGAGGCGCTCAAAAGTTTTTTGTCGGAGAAACGGCTGGACAAAATTTTGAGTCTGATGAAAAAAGGCGATTACCTGTTCATCGAATTTGCGCACAACGATCAGAAGCCCGGTTCCGCCCACGTCGAACCATTCACGACCTACAAAGAAGCATTAAAAACGTACATCAATGGCGCACGTCAGAAAGGCGGCATTCCGGTCCTGGTAACGTCCATGCACCGTCGGAATTTTGACAGTACGGGTCACATTGTCAACACGCTCGGCGACTACCCCGAAGCCATGCGCCAGACGGCCAAAGAAGAAGGCGTTGCGCTCATTGACCTCAATGCCATGAGCAAGGTGTTGTACGAAGCCTGGGGCGTCGAGCCGTCGCTTAAGGCTTTTGTGCATTATCCCGCCAACACATTTCCCGGTCAGGATAAAGAAATCAAGGACAACACCCATTTTAGTACCTACGGCGCTTACGAGATCGCGCGTTGCATTGCCGAAGGCATCCGAAAAAGTGATCTGGACCTGGCGAAGTACCTGAAGGCCGATATTCCGGCCTTCGACCCGGCCAAACCCGACCCTATCGAAAACTGGAATTGGCCCCTGAGTCCGATGATGTCAGCCATCAAGCCGGATGGAAACTGAGCCTTATTTTTACTGTAATCAAGATTTGTATTTGCCATGAAAAATAAACTACTCTTCAGCTTTCTTGTCCTCTTCAGCTTTTGTGTTTTCGCCGCCATTCAGCAGCAACGTCCGACGCTTTACATCATCGGTGACTCAACCGTTCGGAATGGCTCCGGTAAAGGTTCCGACGGCTTGTGGGGCTGGGGCAGCCTCGTGGGTGCGCATTTTGACACGACCCGTATTCATCTGGAAAACCACGCCATCGGTGGTCGAAGCAGCCGAACCTTCCTGACCGAAGGGCGCTGGGACAAGATTATGGCCAGCCTGAAACCGGGTGATTTTGTGATGATGCAATTTGGACATAACGACGGAGGTGCCATCAACGACACCTCACGCGCCCGAGGCTCCATCAAAGGAATTGGTGACGAAACCGATGAAATTGACAATTTACTGACGAAGAAACATGAGATCGTTCATTCGTACGGCTGGTACATGAAAAAGTACATCAATGATACGAAGAGCAAGGGCGCTACGGCCATCGTTTGTTCGCTCGTTCCGCGCAATGTCTGGAAAGAGGGTAAAGTTCAGCGGGCATCCAGCGATTATGGCAAATGGGCGTCGGAAGTGGCCCGTTCGGAGAAGGCGTTCTTTATTGACCTGAACGAAATTATTGCCAAAAAATACGAGGCCGACTACTCGGAAGCAAAGCTAAAAAGTGAGTTTTTCCCCGGTGATCACACGCACACTAACTACGCTGGTGCCAAATTCAACGCCCAGGCCGTGGTCGAGGGGCTAAAAGATCTAAAAAAATGCCCGCTGACGAAGTACCTCAAGAAAAAGTAGCGCTCAAAATTGTCCATGAAATTGCTTTTTACCCTGTTGATGGCTTGCCTGCTCGGAACAGCTAGCCTTGCCCAGACGCCTCCGACACCGCCACCAGACAAGCGTTCTTTTAAAATCTTTCAGTTTCCGGCTGATAGGATTCCCCGCATCGATGGGAAGGCTGACGACTGGGCGATGGTTCCAGCCAATTACGCCGTTGGAACCGATCAGTTGATTGAAGACAGCGGCAAACACGCGAAGGCTGACCCTAAAAACCTGGACGTGAGCGTTAAAGTGGGCTGGGTAAAAGGCCTAAACCGGTTGTATTTTCTGTACGAAGCCTACGACGATTACTGGGATTTTGCCCGCCCCGACCTTCACAACGATACGTTCGAGGTGGTTGTAGATGGCGACCAATCGGGTGGGCCGCTCATTAACCGCTTCCACCCGAACAAAGAACTGAGCAGCATGGACGCTTATTTCTCCTTCCACGGCGTTCACGCGCAGAATTACCACATCTTCACGCCCGCCGAGGGTAAGGACTGGACGCTGGCCTGGGGCAGCCAACCCTGGATTAAGGATTTGCCGTACGCCAATTCAGCGACAACTTACCATTTCAAACCCGGTGAGGCCGGAAAACTAACGCTGGAATTCTGGATTACGCCCTTTGATTACGCCGGTTCGGAAGGGCCGCAGCGCGCCGTTGAATCTGTGCTGACGGAAAACAAGAACGTTGGTCTGGCCTGGGCGATCATTGACTACGATGATGTTAGCTCCAATAGCAATAATGGCTTCTGGAATCTTTCCCGCGAACATACGATGTACGGCAACGCGTCTTACCTGCTGCCGTTCAAGCTAATGCCGCTAGAACCAGCCTTCAGAAAAGCGCTAGACGCTCAATGGTCGTTTAAGATATTGGATATGGCTCGGCGACTGGTGGCTTTTCAGGATTTATCCGCCGGAAAAATTACGTCCTGGAAATGGGATTTTGGCGATGGCACCACCTCCACCGAACAGCACCCGATTCATCAATACCAGAAAGAAGGGCAATATGTTGTGGTGCTTTATGTCGAAGGACCAGACGGCAAAGCCCGACGCGCCAAAGTCTGGGATGTAACGGTAAAATAGAAACTCGTAGCCGTAATTCGCTTAAGAACACAGCTACGAGTCTTGAGTTAACGAGTCGATGAAACGGCTCCGGTTGCCACCGTGACGACCCCGGTTGCGGTCATCTTGCTGGCTTCGCTTTCGGGCAAGTGCCAGTTTGTATCGAATTTCCCTTCGGCAATGACGTCTTTTGGCGTTCCTTTGAACAGAAAGTAATCCTGTGCTGCTGCCGGATTGGAAAGCGGCTTTGGCATCGGGCGGCCAACAACCTGCCCACCGTTCTCCGTCCACCAGGGCAAACCCGAACTGACCGCCACATAATGATTATTGACGGGCATGATGTAAAACAGCCCATAATCCGTTGCCGTACTGGCTAGGTGGATGGGCAAACGGTCACTGTATTGATTGATTAAGCTGTTGGTTTCTTTGGTCCCAAATAAAACCAGGTTGGCGTTTTCCAGATCGCTGGGCCGCACATCTTTATCGGCCATCACGCGCGGGAATACCATAACCCGGCCCAGAAAAGCACCCCGGTCAACAGACCAGTTGGCGGCCTGGGTAGCCAGTTCAGCCCGTGTTTTCAGTTCTTCCGGCGTTGGATTTCCGCCCGTCCCGTATACATACACGTGGCGGCTGGCAAAGGCTTCGCTCAACGGACCTTCTGCGCCTTTGCGTTTCCCCTTGGCCATCGCAGCATTGGTCTCACTCCAAACCCCCGCCTGCCGAACGAGCGATAACGCATCTTTGCCAGTCAGTTGAATCGATTTTCCATCCACCACCACATCCAGCGGCTTACCGGCTTTGTACTGCGAATGCCCAGCCAGATTCAGCGTCAAGCCATCCAGATTGTTGGACGTGATTTCGAGGCGATTTTTGCCGGTAAATTTAGCGTCGATGCTCGCCAGTGTACCGGGCGTTAGCTGGTCAAATTGAACCCAGTACGCCTGATTATATTTGTAATTAGCGGACGAATAACGCACCCGATCCGGGAAGCGATTCCGCTTAAATTGCTTAAACCACGAAAAAATAAATTCATCTTTATAGGCGTTCTCCCAACTGTTATGCTCCACGCCCGGATATTCGATGTATTCCACCGTTGATCCAAGCTCTTTGAGTCGTTTGGTCCAGTCTCGCGACACAGCTACAGGCACCGAGGGGTCTTTGTCTCCGTGAAAGAAGTGAGCAGGCACATTGAGCAGATTTGGAGCCAGCGCATCCGTGCCTTTAGGCGGAGCCGGACAAACCGGTGCAATGGCCGCCCAGATGTCGGGCCGACTCGTACCAATCCAGAGCGTTCCACCACCGCCCATCGACAGGCCAGTCAGGTAGGTACGATCTTCATCGACATTGAACCGCCGCTTCACATCGGCCAGTACATCGTACACATCTTTTTCAGGAACACCCTGATAGCCCGCCGTTCCCCGTGCGAAAGGCGACGCAACGATGTAGTTCACATCCGCCCATTCCGGGAAATACCGCGTTGATTCCACGTCATTTTCCCCATTGGCATTGCTTTTCCCAAAGACCCGCCGCAACGATAACCGGTGGTTAGAACCGGCGCCGTGCAGCATAATCACCAGCGGGTACTTCTTTTTAGGATTGTAATTTTTGGGCAGATACAAGCCATAGGGCTGCTCGGTATCATCGACGTCCGAAAAAAACGTCAGTACCTGCGGCCCCGGCTGTAACTTTTGGGCGTACGAAAAATGGCTCATTGCCAGCAGAAAGAGGACTGGCAACAACGTCCGTAAATAGTTGATCATTGGGGCTAAGCGTTAAAGGAATTTAGATACAGAGATAACACAAATTCCTTTATCCCGCTAGCAAATCAAGGCATCTTGTCCAAATTTTCCCAGCGCACGGTCCAGGTGCCATCTTTCGGAAAGCCGGGCGTCGGAGCCCCCTGATAACCATCCCAACCCGCGCACATCATAGCCACGGCCATCAGCAAACCGCCATTACCGGGCAGGTAAATTCGGAGGTTATCCCGCTGGTAATTGTGTCCGTTAGGCAGGTAGGTGTTTTTGGTAACTTTCATCATCAGGGCGTCAACGGCTTTATCGGGTTTTCCCAGCCGGGCCGCCGACATGGCCACCATCGGATAATCCCAGCCCCAGGTTTGTTCCCAGCTCCATACTTTCATGACGTGGTCAAACGTGCGGTTCATGGTGGCCACATCAACCTGGCCATCGCCGGGCAAATAGCCATACGCCCCCAGCACTACGGGGTGATCGGTCATGTAAGCCGGATTTGTGTAGGAATCCGGGAAGCTTTCAGCAGCCAGGTACAAGCCATCTTTGACGGCCAGCGGCGAAAGCTCCTTGATCACTTTATCCCATTCCGGGTTACGCGCCTGCCCGGTCCGCTCGCGCCATTTCTGGGCGACACTCAAGCCCCAGTGCCAGTACGCCAGCTCAAACGGCGGGTTAAACGTCAATTCCGGTTTGAAGCGTTCCTGCGCCGGAATCAGGCCTTTCCCCAGAATATATTTGCCTTTTTCTTTGTCAAAATAAGCGTAGGAAGCCATGAACTTAGCCGTTTCTTCCACCAGATTTTTGTATTTATCCAGTACGGCTTTACTCTGGTTATCACGATACGCCAGTTCAGCCATGTAGATAAAATGCGGCTGCTGCCAGATCAGAAACGAAGCGATGGGCGAAGGGCTGTCATTCCCCGCCTGATCGACCATTTTAGGCCAGCGCACGCCTTCAAAGCCCTGCCGTTTAGCCAAGTCCTCAGCCACCGGACGGATTTTTTCGTACCAGCCCAAGCTGCGTTCCATCAACGGCGTCCGGTTCCACAGGGCAAAGTGCGCCGCGTGCCACCAGTGCATTTCCAGGTGCGGTTTGCCATACCAACTGTTATAGGTCAGACCTGTTTCCTGCGGCGGCGCGGAGCCGGAGCATTGAATTTTAGTCAGGTATTGCGATAAAACAATCCGCCGTTCGAGTTCCTTGGCGCGTGGATCGGTGCTGCCCGACAAATCCACGGCCCCGCCGGTAGTCCAGAAGGTATTCCAGGCCGTCTGGTTCGTTTTCTGTGCTTCATCAAAAGTGAGTACAGCGTAGTCGGCTTTCGGACCGTTTGTAAACCGGCAGGTAAAAGACAGCGACGCATTTTTACCCGTTGGTGTCAGGTCAAACGTATGGGCCTCTTTTTCCTGTACCGTCGCGGTTCCGTTCCACCGCAGGGCCGCTACGTAGCGCGTAGTGTCGAGTTGACGCTTGAATACGGCTTCGTTCTTACCGCGCTGCTCCAGTTTGGTCGTGTGTTTTTCGGGATGGGTCCAATCGTAGGTGGCTTCCCAGTCCGTCGACCCATTCGGAAACCGGAACCGAACCTGCAAGCGGCCCTGATCGAGCAGCGGCGATTTCACCTGCACAGCAAGGGCGTCCTGCTGCTGGTGCGCCAGCGTTACCACATCGACCGGCACTTTATCTACCTCGAAATGGCTCTTAATTTCACCCGTCCAGAGATTTAATTCCTGACGAATATTTTTGATATCGGTCTGCTTCGCCAGTGAACCGTCGGCTTTCTTAATCTGAAAGCCAATCATGCCCAAATGCAACCGATGCGGGTTTTCCCGGAGCCATTTCGTGGCCTGTCCTTTGCGGTCGTTTCCCGAAAAATTATAGGTATACGGCACTTTTCGCCCGTGCGATTCGTAGTCTTTGGAAACTTCTTCCAGCTTAAAATTCTGGTCATTGGGCAAGCTATGCCAACCCCATTGTGTCTGGGTCCCGAGCGGGACGCCGTGATGGTAGAACTCCGGGAAAGTCTGCAAGCCCGTTGGGTCAACCGTAAACGCAAATTCGCCATTACCCACCGACAGCGAACTTAGTGAATCAAATGATGTATTGAGCACATTATGCCGTTTTACCAATGCAACACGGTCAATTTTAGGCGGGGTCTGAGGGGCAACAAAGGCACTGATGGCAATAACCAACACGGCCAGCATGAGTGGCAGGCTCCGTTTTTTCATAAAAAGAAGATTGAGGAATAGGTCTATTATCTGTCTATCAGATAAGTAACAACGTCATACTACGCGCTCCATGGGCACCGATTACCAGCGATTGTTCAATATCCGCCGTTTTGGAAGGGCCGGCAATAAATACGCCGTAACCGCCGGTTCCACCCATGCGCGCATAGGCGTCGTGCATGGTAGCCACAATGGCCGTTTCGGGTATAACAAGCACTAAATGTTGCGTAATAAACGGCAGCGATCGATGCAGCATGTTTTTCTCCGGCATCCAGACCGCACCATTTTCAGCCACGCCAAACTCGCCGTTCAGAACGGCCAGATCAATCGCTTCGAGCGCTGCTTTGGGCGAGGTTGCCTCAATCGTTTCCGTTGGTTTTATCAGGTTGGAAGCTATTTTCTGCGCAGCCGGAAAAAGCCGCCGAATGGCCTCCTCCAGAGTCTCGTTATTTTCTAAGCGGACAACGCGTCCACCGATGCTTTCCAGAATGGTCTGAAACTTCTCCAGCGTCGATTCACCTCCAAAATCAGGAATTTCCGGCTCAGGTGCAAGATCGGGGCGGTTGGCCCGGGCAGCGGCCAGAATTTGTTCGCGACTACTCATGCTTGGCAATTTGCTTGATTGATGGGCCGGTAACACTCTCCGTTTTCCCGTTCACTTGCTCTTCATTGTTGTTTTCGGCGTACCATTCCCGGAAGCTTTTGGCGGGCGGAGCCGGTAATTCGCGCGTTTTAGCCCAGGGATTAATGGATTTGGCGTGCGTAAGGCTATGCGGCAGTATTTTCAACATCATCCGACCAAACTTACCACCCAGCGCAAAAAGCGTTGGACTGGCCAGCAAGGTAGTCATGGCTTTCATGCTCCACTTTTTCGACTTTGACATGGCTCCTTCTTCCGAAATCACCTGTCGCCATTTATACAACTGGTTATGAATATCGATTTTGACGGGGCAAACATCCGAGCAGGAGCCGCAAAGCGTAGAAGCAAACGGCAAGGAACTGTATTTTTTTAGATCAATATTAGGCGAGAGAATGGCCCCAATTGGCCCTGGAACGGTTGCATCATAGCTATGTCCCCCGCTGCGCCGGTAGATCGGACACGTGTTCATGCAGGCTCCGCACCGAATGCACTTCAGCGAGTTCCGGAAATCCGGACGACCCAACTGTTGCGTACGTCCATTATCGACAATAACAATGTGCATCTCCCTTCCTTCAGCCGGACGGGTGAAATGGGACGTATAGGTTGTCACCGGCTGACCGGTTGCGCTGCGGGCCAGCAGACGCGTAAAAATTCCCAGGTGTTTTAGTTTGGGAAGTAGTTTCTCGATGCCCATGCAGGCAATATGCACCGGTGCCATGTTGACACCCAGATCGGCGTTGCCTTCGTTGGTACAGACGACAAAGCCACCCGTTTCGGCAATGGCAAAGTTAACCCCCGTCAATGCTACATCCGCCGCGATAAACTGCTCACGCAGGTGCTGGCGCGCTGCTTCGGTCAGGGCCTGCGGGTCTTTTTCGCCTTTTGGTGTTCCCAGATGCTGGTGAAACGTTTCGCCGACATCTTCTTTTTTCAGGTGAATAGCGGGCAAAACAATGTGGCTGGGCGGTTCATTACGAAGCTGCACAATCCGTTCTCCCAAATCGGTATCCACGACCTGAATGCCGTTGGCCTGCAAGAAAGGATTCAGGTGACATTCCTCGGTTAACATGGACTTACTTTTCACCATCCGCTTCGCGCCGTGCTTCTGCAAAATGCTCAGCACAATGCGATTATGTTCTTCCGCATCAGCCGCCCAATGAACATGCACCCCATTTTTTTTGGCATTTTCCTCAAACTGAATCAGGTATTCATCTATCCGACTCAGCATGTGATTCTTTACCTGGGAAGCCAGGTCACGAAGCTGCTGAAACTCAGGAATGGTATACGCAATTCGGTCGCGCTTCTGCCGGACAAACCAAAGCGTTTCGTCGTGCCAGGTTGTGCGGGCCACATCGCGGGTGAACTTTTCGGCTAATTCGGGATGGCTACTCATGGTTCGTTTCCGTTGAGAATTTCGGCGACATGCATCACCCGCATCGCCAGTTGCTGGCGGCGAACAATGCCTTCGAGGTGCATTAGGCAGGACATGTCACCACCGGTTAATACTTGGGTTCCGTTCTTCTGGTGATCGGCGATGCGATCCTGCCCCATTCGACCAGATACTGCTTCTTCAACCACACAGAACGTCCCACCAAATCCACAACACTCGTCTTTCCGGTCGAGTTCGGTTAGTTCTAATCCTTCCTTGGAAAGCAGTAATTGCCGGGTTGCGCTCTCTTGCTTGGGCGTAAATTCCGAGGCTGTAGCCAGTCGCAATCCACGTTGTCCGTGGCAGCTCTGGTGCAGCCCTACCTTATACGGAAATTTACCTGGCAAGGTATCAACGCCCAGTACTGTCGAAATGAAATCAACCAGTTCAACCGTCTTGGCACGCACGTGTTGAACGCTCGAAGTCTGCTCAATAACGTTATAATGTTTTTGAACGTGGTAGACACAACTACCTGAGGGACATACGATATAATCGTAATTCTCAAATGTATCGACAAAATGATGATAGACGGGGAGAGCTTCCTGTTCGCAGCCGCTGTTGGCCATTGGCTGACCACAGCAGGTCTGTTTCGTCGGAAATTCTACTTGTACGCCCAGTTTCCGAAGCAATTGCAGCGACGCAATAGCCACCTGCGGATAAAACTGGTCAACATAGCAGGGAACAAATAATCCAACTTTCATTCAGGCGAATTTCGTACCGATTCAGGTAAATAACAAATGAGTTTGTTTGCGCGCTTCCCCTTGTTCCAGGTGCATCAGGGCACCCAGGGCTGTTGCCTGCGGAACCTCCAGCGTCCGAATTTTCCGCCCGGGGAAACGCTGGGCCAGCATCTGCATAAACAGTGGATTTCTGGCAAAGCCACCATCAACGTAAAACGTGCGCTCGCCTTTCTGAACCAGCTCAATGGACGCTTGCAGCACATCCATCAGCCCATGCATGAGGTGGTGATACGCCTCACGGGCTGATCCATACCCGGATAAATCCCAGGTACCGGCTGGTTCTTCGGGAAAAGGTCCGGTGCCCGCCATGTGGGCCGCCCGGAAGCTGCCATTCTGCGAGTTAGACACTGTGAAGACCAGTGATTTATAAAAATCCGGGCTAACGTTAAAATGCGCCGCAATCCGCTCAACCTGGTAGTCGTGCTCCCGCCCAAAAAATACCCGCGATGCTTTGGTCATCTGGCCTTTGGGCGACAGGTAGCTTAGGCAGTCACGGCGCAATAATTCAGGAGTAAGTGGCTCATTGTTAAACGGATTCAGGTTTATACACCATGTTCCGGTGGAGACAAGCAGAAACGGTTCGTTGCTTTGCAGCAGATACGGCACCACCGCCGAGGAGCTATCGTGCAGCCCGACCCCAACCAGAATGCCATCAACCACCGAAGCCACCGAATCTTTGGTTAGCGGAGCCAGTTTCTCGTCGATTCCTTCCCGAAAAACCCAGTCGTGGTAGGTCTGGCGATTGAAATTCCAAAGCGCCGTGTGGCAGCCAACGGATGTAAAATCGCTAAATTTCTCGCCGGTAATCAAATACGAAAGATACTGCGGTAAATGAAGCGACGTATGAATGCGTTTGTATTGCTCTGGTTTCGCGTATTTTAGCCAATAGAGCTGCAAGCCGGAGTTCAACAAACCAAGCCGGGGCGAGCAGGTGCAGGCGGCAAAGGCTTCCGGGTCTTCTTCAAGCGATGCGTAAAAACGATCACTCAGCTCTTCCGGAATTGGTTTCAAATAATTGTATAACGGCAAAACGGGGCGACCCTCTGCATCGAGGTGCACAAAACTAGCCCCGTAGGCCGTAAAATTAACGCCTTTAACGATGTATTGGCTATCTCGGCGCAGATCCATCCAGGTGCTTCGAACCCAGCGGGTCAGGCGGTCGATGTCGTCGCAGGGAAAGCCATCTTCATCCTCGATTTCGGGGAAGAAGTCCTGCCGTTCTTCGACAACCTGCCGATTCTCGTCAAAAAGAATAAGCTTTTTGTTGGTTTTGCCAACATCAAAGACGGCGTAAACAACCGCCCGGCGGCCCGGTGTTTTCATAATCCCGTTGCAATGCTCTTTTTTCCACGTTGTTGAATCAACTGTTCCCGAATGCCCCCTTTTCGAAAGGCAGCAATTGGGTCCAGGGCTCCACCCGTGCGAAGACTGGCTTCGGCGACGAGCGGACGTACATCAATCTGAAACGAATCCCGTAGGGTTTCTTCCGCCCCAACGACATCATTGGCCTCTTGCGCTTCTTCCAGCGTTGGGCGGTCAATAATCAGTGCTTTGGTGTACGTAACCAGAATATTCTGTACAGACTGTAACAGATCTTCCAGCGGATCTTTGGTATTGTGACTGGCATCAATCATCCAGGCGAGCGGCGGATTTTTCACCGTTTCATCCTGAATTCCATCTACTAATTCATTGAATATCAAGAACAGTTGATAAGGCTTGATGCTCCCGGTCGTCAGGTCATCGTCGCCGTACATCGAGCCATTGAAGTGGAAACCACCCAATCGGCCAAAATGCATCAGTCGACCTACAATCTGTTCAATGTTGGTATTGGGCAAATGGTGACCGAGATCGACCAGCACCTGCGCATTTTTTCCGACATACTGACACAGGGAATACGAAGTTCCCCAGTCAGGGATCGCCATAGAATAAAAGAAAGGCTCGTACGGTTTATACTCTATCAACATCGTCCAATCGCTCGGCATGCCTTCATAAATCGTCGCCAGTGAGTCCGCCGTGCGTTGGTAAGCGCGCCGAAAATGCTGCTGACCGGGGAAATTGGCGCCGTCGGCCAACCAGACCGTCAGGGTTTTCGCGTCCAGTTCCCGCCCGTAGCGAACGCATTCGAGGTTATGCTGGATAGCCTGGTCGCGGACAGCGTTTTCGGTATGCGACAACGAACCAAATTTATAAGAGTGAAGCTGATCAGCCTGATCCTGAAAGGTATTGGAATTAACCGAATCAATAGTAAGGTTTTGCTCGACCAGCCGTTGTTTCACGGCCGCCACATCGCCGGGAACATCCCAGGGAATATGCAGTGAGATGGAGTTCGACGAGCGATTCAGGCGGTTTAATAAACCAATATCGGCAATTTTTTCTTCCAGTGTGCGCGGTTCACCCCCCAGCGGAAAACGACCAAAACGCGTTCCTCCCGTTCCCAACGCCCAGCTTGGTATGGCAATCTGAAAATCAGCGATTTGTTTCAGGAGCTTTTCTACATCTACGCCCCGGCGCGACAAAAGTTCAGCGACGTAGGCAAACCGGCTCTGGTGTTCGTTCAGAAGCGGTTGGTTCAAATCATGAATTTGTTGGTCAGTAGTCATTTTGTTGGGTTCAGCCAGGCAATTAAGGTACAAATAAGCCCATTAGGAACCTAATGGGCTTAACCCCTTACCTATGATGTAAACAATGCTTCTAACCACAAATTAAGCCTTTTTTCACGGCTTAACTCTTCTGAACTCTCCTGCTTTGGGACCAGCTTATCAGGTCTTTCTAACAGGCAAGTATTTTAAGAAAAAACGGCTACAGCGAGGCCCGCCGAATCATATAAAATGGATTTTTGACCTTGATCTGTTTCTTGTCGAGCAGCAAAGCAGCCGTGGTCCGACCCATGGTTTCAAAATCAGTCGTGACAACCGTAATGCCCAGCAATTCTTTGAGGGTTGTTTCATTAAAGGAAATGATTCCTATTTCGCGCCCCAGCAGAAAACTCGATTGACGAACTTTTTTAACAATTTCGGCCAAATTAGTCTCTTCAACAACTACGTAGGCCGTGCCTGATTCCAGGCGTTCATCCACCGCGTTTTCTTTCACGGCAAACTCTTTGTCATACACGGCGCAGAACGAACGAAATCCCCGGGCGATTTCTACCGGATAGTTGCCTTCGCTCGGGAAAATAAGCACCAACCGGTTATACTTGGCTAAGAGGTCATTAGCCTCCTCTAAAGCGCCAAAAATGTCTTTATCAAAATTCTGGTAAACGCTGAGCTGGTTCACCATTTCCGGAATGTCTTTATCCAGCAGAACCAGTTCATCTGACGGAATCCGATCCAGCACCTTGCGGTAATCCGCTTTGTCCAGATCCGTAGCAAAGTGGGGCATTACTACGTAATAATTGTATTTGCCCAGATTTTTATCGATAATTTCTTCAAAATTACGGGCGCTATAATGATGAATCTGCAAATCGACCGTTGCCCGGTCGCCCAGCGCCTGTAAAAAAGAGTAATAGATGATTTTTTTATAAGAACTCAACTTATTGAAAATGAGCAGTATTTTCAGCTTCGTTGTGTTGTTTGACTGCACATAATATCCTTTCCCCTGCACGGATGTGATGTAACCGCGCTCCCGCAGTTCACGATAGGCTTTTTCGACGGTATCCCGCGCCAGGTAGTACTCGACACTCAATTCACTGATGGATGGCAGCTGGTCATTCTTCTTCAGCACTCCGCGCTCAATGTCTGTGATGATCGACTGCACAATCTGCTTGTACTTAGGTGTTTTGTCGTTTGCATTGAACTGAAGCTGGTAAGGACAAACCGACGGAGTACGGTAAATATCGACAAAGCTGGAAGCAGAGCGGCTACGGTGAACGGGAGTTTGTCTAGCTATCATAGGTCAGCAAAAATAGTACTATTTAAAGAAGAAACACTCCTTAAGGGCTTATCGATAGATTGCCCCTTGATCTTAAGTTTACTACTGATTTAGGTCAACTAAAAAGGATGTGAGCAGAATATTAATGCAATCGTTGCCGGGAACGTTCCCGAAAAGTATTCTTTCAAGATGGAGTTCTCCAAAACGAAGTCAGCCTATTTTCACTATCTGGTTGCTGAAACAAACCTGCTAATCCGGGATAAGCACAAAAATTGTACTTTACAAAATAGCTTTTTCAACGCTTTACTCTCTGCTTGGGGTCACTTGGTCCGGTACGTTTCGTAAAAAGAATTTCGTATGGCCTGTCGGAGCCTCATGCACTGATTAAGTAATAAATTAGGCAACTTAGGCCCAGAACGGCCCCTCTATGCCCAGGCCAAATAGGCTGTATGTTGGCTTTCAGACAAAATTTTTCGTCTAAAGACAATTAAAACTTGGTTATGTCTCACTTTTCAGGAGAGAGCAGGAGAGTTAGTGGTCTGCCTAAAATCAGATTTGTATAAAAAAAGAAGAAATGGCTGTTATCTGGGGAGTTGTCTTGCATGCGCTGGGAGGATTTGCTTCCGGCAGTTTTTATCTACCGTACAAAAAAGTTAAAGAATGGTCGTGGGAAAGTTACTGGCTAGTGGGCGGTTTGTTCTCCTGGGTAGCCGCTCCCCTGATCTTTGGGGCGTTAACAGTGCCTAACCTGTTTGACATTCTGGCTCAAACGCCAACCGAAACGAAATGGTGGACTTATTTCTGGGGCGTACTCTGGGGCTTCGGTGGCCTGACGTTCGGTCTGGCGATGCGTTATCTGGGCTTGTCGCTGGGCATGGCCGTAACGCTCGGCTTATGCGCCGTTTTTGGCACGATTGTTCCGCCCCTCTACGAAGGCACCTTTGATAAACTGCTCGCCACCACGTCGGGGCAAGTGATTCTCCTCGGCTTAGGGGTTTGTGTACTGGGAATTTCCATTTGCGGGATCGCCGGCATGATGAAAGAAAGAACCCTTACTCCCGCGCAGAAAAAAGAAGCCATCGCCGAATTTGACCTGAACAAAGGGTTAATGGTAGCCGTATTTTCCGGCGTCATGAGTGCCTGTATGTCCTTCGGGCTGACGGCGGGGCAACCCATTGCCGAATTAGCTGTTCAGAACGGGGCTGATCCGTTGTACATGAATAACGCGCCCCTGGTGTTTATTCTCCTAGGTGGCCTGACAACCAATGCGATTTGGACCATTTATCTGAACATTAAAAACAAAACTTACACCGATTACACCAACATTTCGACGCCAATTGTGCGGAACATCATTTTCTGCGCGCTGGCTGGTGTTACGTGGTACCTGCAATTTTTCTTCTACGGCATGGGCGACAGCAAAATGGGCGAATACCGCTTCTCAGGCTGGACGCTGCACATGGCCTTTATCATCGCCTTCAGTAGCTTCTGGGGTCTGTATCTGCGCGAGTGGCGCGGTTCTAATCCCCAAACCATGCGGACCATTATCCTGGGAATCGCTACCGTTATTTTCTCGACTATGGTGGTCGGGTACGGCAACTATCTGGCCGAATAAGCCAGCCCGCACCGGCGCGATCAGCAAATCAGCTTGTAACCCATTCCCCGGATGTTGAGAATTTCGACGGACGGGTCGGGTTTCAACTGTTTGCGGAGCTTGGTGATGAAGACATCCATTGTCCTAGTATGAAAAAAGCTGTCGTCTCCCCACAACGTGATCAGCACCTGCTTACGATCCAGTAGGGTATTTCGGTGCTGATACAGCATATTCAACAACTGGGTTTCCCGGTGGGATAGCCGGGTTTCGGGCTGGTTTGGGAATTGTAACGTCTGCTTGTGGGGATTGAAGGTAAACTGGCCAAGCAAAACCTCTGTTTCCTGAGCCTGGACCGGAGCCGTGTTCCGTTTCAAGAGTTCGTGAACCCGCAGAAAGAGTTCTTCCAGGCTAAATGGTTTCTTCAGGTAATCATTGCCCCCACTTTCGTAGCCTTCAATGACGTCTTTTGTCGCGGTTCGGGCCGTCAGAAATAAGATGGGAACGTGCACGTTGGTAGCCCGAATCTGCCGAACCAGCGTAAACCCATCCGTTTGAGGCAGCATGACATCCACGATGCAAAGCGAAAATGGGTGGTGCTGAAACAGGCTGTACGCTCTTCGGCCATCGTCGGTATGAGTTACGGCATAATTTCGCTGTTCCAGGCTGTCTTTGATCACTTTAGCCAGGAAAGGCTCATCCTCCACCAGCAAAATGTGCGGTTGGGCGCTCATAACAAGGGCAGTTGAACGATGAAAACACTTCCGCACGGCTGGTTAGCCCGCACATGCACCGCCCCCCGATGCTGTTGAATCACCTGACGGACGTAGCTTAACCCCAGCCCGTAGCCCTTTACGTCGTGTACATTTCCTTGAGGAACCCGAAAGAATCGCTCAAACACCTTGTCGTGGTATTCAACGGGAATACCGATGCCGTTGTCGGCAAACGCAATTTCGACCTGCTTGTCCCGGGCCGATAAACGAATGTCGAGCTTTGCGTGTCGGGGGGCGTACTTCAGCGCGTTGTCGATGATATTAGTAAATACGTTAGTCAGGCTGGCCGCTTCGCCGCGCACCAGAGCAGCTTCGGAGAGTGGTTCGTAGTTAACCTCGGCCTGTTGCTGATCGAGCCGAACGGCAAGGTCGTGGATTGCTTTAGTCATCAACGCATTGAGATCCAGCCCTTGCCATGTTTCTTCGGAGCTTCGGACGAGGCGATTGGTATTTAAAATTTGGGTGGTCAGGGCCGTTAGTTTGTCCGTCTGGTGGCTAATAATATTTAAATACTCATTCTGGGTTTCGGGCGGGTACGCGAACGTTCTCAAAGCTTCCGCCGTGATCTTAATCGATGCCAATGGGGTGTTCAGTTCATGCGTCATATTGTTAATGAAGTTGTCTTTCAGCTCCGCTAATTTGTGTTGTGAGAGCAGCGTTTTGGCCGTATAACCAAAGCAAACCAGGGCAATGGTAATGAGCAGTAGCGTGCTGATAATCACCCACTTCATGCTTTTTAAAAAATACGTATCCGGGCTTTCGAAACCGGCCCAGACCAGGTCTTTTTTGTAGGGCCGCCGCAACGAGGTGTTAACCGGCTTAGTGCTATAATGGTTGGCTTGGATTGTGTCTTGATTAAGCACAAACGAGGTTCGGATGCCCTTTTCAGCCAGCAGTTTTTGATAGAGTTTGGTCAGGGCGGCCCGATTCACCGAGCTATTTTTATAGGCTGTATCTAAGCTATCCCCCAGACGCGGCGTGTAGTAATAAACGAAGCCTTTTTTCAAATCGCCCCAGAGCATTTTTTGGCCGAAGTGCTTAATCAAAATTGTTTTCGCTCGTGGCGTAATCTGGGGCAACTTCTCCTTAAAGTCACTTATTCCAAACGAGAATCCTTTACTGTCGGCGTATTTGGGATAACGGTCCTTGATGTGAAAAACCGTGTTTCCCTCCCGGTTGTTGGTGTCGCAGGTGATGGTGATGAATGACGTATCCGCTAGCCACCCTTTGAACCGATTGACCAATTGCTGGTGACGCTGGGCCATTTCCTGATCGACCGCCGTATTCAGGGCCTCGTTGCTGTCACGCTGAAACGTATCGACTGTGCTTTTGTAGTTCTGGTAGTTCCAAAACAACTGCAAACCAATAATGCCGGCTACGCACAGCGCCATCAGAACCAGGATCAGATTGATGTGCTTTTTCATACCCCTAAAATAGGCTGAGCAAGCCTTATTCGAATCGGCGTTAACACTAATTAAGGAAGCTTAACGATGGTTAACCGGTGCACGTGGCTTTTTCTCCGTCTTTTGAGGCAAATCAAGAAACCATGAAACAGTTAACTTTCGTTCTCCTATTTTTAGCTCACGCAGGCTTAGCCCAGCAAAAAAAAGGGCAGGCAGTACCCGACCTCCAATTCGAGACAATCCTCAACGCGCCCGTCAAAGCGACTGCATTAAGCCAGTTAAAGGGCAAAATTGTGCTGATTGAGTTTTGGGCCACTTGGTGTGGCTCTTGCCTCGAAGCCATGCCGCACCTCAAGCAGTTGCAGCAGAAATACGGGTCACAGTTGCAGGTCATCGCGGTAACCAACGAAACCGTCAAGCGAACTAATCAGTATCTGGCAGCCCGCCCTTCCAATCTGTGGTTTGCCGTCGATACGGCGGGTGCTATTGCCAAACTGTTTCCGCATCAACTGATTCCGCATACGGTATTGATCGATACGGAAGGAAAACTGATTGCCAGCACGAACCCCGAAGCCGTTACGGATCAGGTGATCGAAGCCATCTGGAATCGAAAAGAAGTGCATTTGCCCCAAAAAATAGACAATCCACTCCCTCCTGCTGAAGTGCTTAAAACTTACTTCTACGCGGCGGATACAGTACAAAGCCGGTTCAGGATGCAGGGTGAGATAAAAGGAAGTCCGGGCCTGAGTACGACCTATCTGAATGATTCAACGTTTAAACAACGTCGGATCACGTGCCTGAATCTACCATTAACGTCGCTGTATAGATTGGCCCACGGCGATTTTCCGTACAGCCGGACGATTGACAAAACCGGCGAGGGGAACAACGCGCCCGTGTATTGCCTGGATTTGATTGTGAGGGGTAAAGACGAATTACTGCCAACATTGCAAACCGAGCTAGCCAAGCGGTTTGATATGCAGACGAAAGTGGAACCGCAGTTGAAGGATGTGAGCGTCTTAAAAATAATGGACCCTGAAAAATTCAAGCGGATTCCCCGGAACAAGTCGGGCCAACGCACCTATTACGCCCGGCACGGCGAAATCGATCAGCAGGGAATTACGATGAACGAGTTCGCTGAGTTTTTGGAAAGCTTCGGGACTGGAAAGCGACTGGTTATCAACGGAACTCAAAACAGCGAGAAACTGGATGTTAAATTCTCGTTCCAGCCCGAAAATCCGCAGAGCCTGGTGGATATTTTAGCGGGGATGGGTTTAGCGCTGGTCAACGAGCAACGAGAGGTAGCTATGCTGGTGCTTTACAAGGAGTAAAGTAGCCCGGAAGCCTTATAAAAATGCCAGACTAGTAAGGAGTTATCTGGTAAATCCATACTAGTCTGGCATTGCTGCGTGAAGCGGCCACCGTGGCGCGACCTTACTTCACCGTAAAATCCGCCTGAGCGTCAGCCCACATCAACGAAACAACTCCTTTTTTGGAAATATCGATGGTGAATTTTTCCTGGAAGCTTTTCGCCTTTTTAGCCGGAACCGTTACACGTACTACGTCTTCTTCCTGCTTGTATGTATACGCGCCCCACTTGATTCCTTTGTTAATGATGATTACCCATTCTTTCTGGCCTGGAATGGTAAACAAACCGTATTTGCCTTTAGGCACGCTTTTGCCTTCAACCTTCACATCGTCCGAAAAGTCGATGGTTGTCGTGGCGTTCGCACCTGTACGCCATACCTGTCCGTAAGGGGCCAGTTTGCCTTCAGCGTTCCAGATGTCGCGTCCTTTGACGGATGGCTGGCTGTAATCAATCGTAATGGTCTTGCTACCAACGGTTTGCTTCGCCGTTGCCGGAGGGCTGGCCGGTGGCGCTTTCTCCTGGGCCATGGATTGAATGCAGAAAAGACCCATCAACAGCGTAAGCGTTAAGGTCATTAGATTTTTACTGTAATTTTTCATAAACCAATTAAATTGAAAGGAAGAAATAGTAAACACTCAAAGGTATGATTTGGCAGGGAAGTTACCTACACAATTACGCTTCGGTTACCGAGCGGGCATGATCTTTAAATTAGCAAAATCGCCGTTGGACTGGTTGCCTACCATCAACCCCAAAGCGCCTTCCCGGTGACTACTAAGGCTCTCAACGACCAGACTGGGCTGGGGTGCATTATTCACGAAAACGCGAATGGTAGGCATGTTGATTTCGATGCGCGCATGAAACCAGTCGGTTGGCCCGGGGGCGGGATTAACGCTTTTTTCATACTGTCCGGGGTGCTCTTTACGCAGCTTCTCCCAGGATGCACCCGGCTCAAAGGTGTATTGCACGGCATGAATCCGCCGGATGGAATCTAACGCCTGAAAGTTAAAGGGCCGAAAATAGATGGTTTCAAACGTTTGGTCATCAACGCCATGAAAGGCTATTCCAACAAAACTTTTCTGCAACTCATCACGTCCCCGAATATCCAGTTCGATGGTGCCGTTTCCGAACCGAACGCCTTCGAGCCAGGCAATTCCGTGCTCTTTTCGTTCGTCGAAGCGCAGGCCCTGCCGGTTTTTTTCCCGCAAAGGACTCACCGCTCGATTCACGACGCGCAATCCTTTTCCTTCGACCATATCGGCCAGTCTGGGCTGAATAATTTTTTCTGGCTGGCCCTTTGCTGTCGTTGTTAATGCGAGGAAAGCCGCCAATAAGCAAATTCCCGCCATTCGATTTTTGCTGTAGATTTGCATTACGTAAACAGAATTAAAAAAGAATGACGCAAAGTTGATCGGCAATAGATAATTAGCCAAACCAAGCCGCGTTCAAGTTTGTGCAAATTAATTCAAACAAATAACTAATTGATCCCCAGCCCAATGATTACAGAAAGTAAAGACGTGGCTTTAGCACATTGTCTGGCTTTGATCGAAGAAAAACTAGGTTGGGGCAATAGCTCTGGCTGGTCAAGTCGCGATTTTGAGCTTTTGAGTGAACACATTGCTGAGCAAACCAATGTCACCTTAAGCGTCACCACGCTCAAACGGGTCTGGGGTAAGGTCAAGTACGAATCGGCACCGACCCAAACAACGCTCGACACACTAGCGCGCTTTAGCGGTTATGACAACTGGCGGGCTTTTCGTCAACACCATTTTGCTGCCACGCAACTTCCTCAGCCTACGCCCGAAAACCGCCCGGCTCCGAAAAAGCCTCAACCCTTTCGGAGATATGGTCTGGCCGCTTTAGTAATTACGCCCTTGCTACTCATGGGATATTTCTGGAGCAATCATAACCGTCCGCTTCCTTCTGCTCCCATCAAACCCTACCAGTTTAGCAGTCAGAAGGTCATATCGGAGGGGGTACCTAACTCGGTTATTTTTGATTATGAGGCCACTGCCGCCCCAACCGACTCGGTTTTTATCCAACAGTCCTGGGACCCCAGCCGCCGCACCCAGGTTGCTAAAGAAGGTCACAAACATACGTCCATGTACTACAAGCCAGGCTTCTTTCAGGCCAAACTTGTTGTTGGTAATCAGGTTGTTAAAGAACATAATTTGCTAATCACCTCGGCTGGTTGGCTTCCTTTAATTGATGTGCAACCCGTTCCGGTTTATCTCAAGCCTTCCGACGTTATCCAGCCGGACAAAATGGGGCTTCCGCTGGAAAAGCTCGCGGCTTATCACGTTGATTTACAGCCTAAAACCCCCTGGGTGTCTTTTTTCAACGTGCAACAGTTTAAAGGCGTCCGTAGCGATCAGTTTGAGTTTGAATCGGACGTAAAAAATGAATACGCCGAAGGATCAGCCGCCTGCCAACAGACCCGGATTACGTTGTTGACCGAAGGCAACGCCATCGTCATTCCGCTCTCGGCCAAGGGCTGCGTTTCGGAACTGGGTTTGATGGCGCTGGACAAAATGGTGTCTGGTAAAACCACGGACTTATCCGCGTTCGGCGTGGACTTTTCGGATTGGGTAAAAGTTCGTTGCGAGGGTGACGGACAATACCTTCGCTTTTTTGTGAACGATAAACTGGCCTACCAACTGTCTTCTGACTCAAAAGCATCGGATCTTGTTGGTCTTGTTTACCACTTCCAAGGCACCGGTTCAGTGCGCAAAATCCGGCTAAAATCAGCTGATAGGGTTGTTTACCAAGCTTTCTAAGCGAGTTCTATTTTTTCACAACAATCTTCGGCTTCGGGGCTTTCTGCATGCCCGTACCCAGAAAAAAGCTCGGGTGCGGTGGTTGGTTATACCCCACGTTCTGCCAGGCAATGCTCAGCCGGTACTGCGGGTCGTGCATGAGTGTAGGCAGGCGATGCGTGGTTGGAAGAGTAGTTGTGTAAATCCTGAGGTTTTTATTATCGTTGGTCCGAAAAATGACTTCCTCGCGCCAGTCGCCGAACAGATCAGCACTGAGCGTCGGCGTCGCTTTGGTGCCGTTGTTGGAAGAACACCCTTCGGCGGTCAACAACCGTGTTTCCGTTCCACCGTTGACGTATTTGTCGATGTGGTTTCCGTCCAGTAATTCGCGGGTCAGGTCGCCATCCCACCAGATCACGAAATTGCACGATTTAGGACTATTTCCAATTCGTTTTCCTTTGGTACTGTAAATGCCTTCCGAACCCGACCACCAGAGTTCCGCCCCCGGATTAGACGGATCAATATCTTCGGCTACGCCCCGACCCACATCCTGACCGGGAAAAGAACCCCATAAAACTTCGCCGGTGCGCGCATCAAACAAAGCCGCTCCGTAGCCTTTCTCATAGCCCGGAACAGGTTCTTCATTTTCGTGAATGCCCCAGGCTTCCAGACCGGGCCGAGTGGGGTCCAGATCGCTAACGTGCAAGGCGTCTCCGTGCCGCAAACGCGTGGTGTACAAGCCTTTTCCGTTATCATCTACCGTCATGGAGCCGTAAACGATTTCGTCTTTTCCGTCGCCATCCACGTCCGTCACGGTCAGGTTGTGATTGCCCATACCCGAATAGCCTTCGGCTTCTTTCGCCGAATCAAAAACCCAACGGGAAGTTAGCTTGCCGCCGCGCCAGTCCCAGGCAGCCAGCACCGTGCGTCCGTAGTAACCCCGGCACATCACCACACTCGGCAGCTTTCCGTCCAGGTAAGCCACGCAAGCCAGAAATCGATCCACTCGGTTGCCGTTGTTGTCTGTTCCACCGTTGCCGCCAATGCCGCCCCAACCGTCGGTTGGATAGCGCGATGGCATGTAATCGGTCGTGGCCAGTTCAGCCCCGGTTTTGCCGTCGAAAATGGTGAAGAATTCCGGGCCATCGAGAATTTTACCGAGCGTTTGATCCTGCGTACTGCGCCAGTCTTTGGTCGAATCACCAATCACTTTCCCGCGACCATCTACGGTTCCGTCGGCGGTTTTACAGGCTATTTCGGCCCGCCCGTCGCCATCCAGATCGTACACCATAAACTGCGTATAGTGCGCTCCCTCCCGGATGTTTTTGCCCAGATTGATACGCCAAAGTAACGTACCGTCCAGTTTGTAGGCTTCTAGAACGGGTGGATCGGTCAAGCCTTTAGCGCCCGTATCGCGGCTTCGGCCGGTCTGATGCAGAACAATTTCGTATTCGCCATCGCCGTCTAAATCTCCTACCGAAGCGTCATTAGGCGTGTAACCAGTTGGCGTTTGGAGTGGGATATTCAGATAAGGCTGACGGATGGCCGCAAATGATTCACTTGCCCCCTGCTCTTTCCCGTTTAGGATCGGACGAACGAAATACGCATTTGTTTGGCTCGTATCTACCGCCTGGTCCACGTAATTGGTACTCCCAGTAAGGGGAATTTTATTGAGCTTAACCGCTTTTTTACTTCCTGTGGTACGGTACACATTGAAGGCGATGTTATCGGGATCGGTACCCAGCAGCCGCCAGCCGACGTATACGTGCCCCTCCTGCTGTATGGCTACCATACCCCGGTTCAGGGCTTCCATCAGGCGTTGGGCCATCAATTCACCGGAAAAGACCAGCAGCCCCGCCGCTAGGAACAGTCGTTTCATTGCATTCATTTGAGCTTAGGATAGGGATGGAATTACAGGCTTATTCCGCTGCTGTTTTTTACGGTCAGCGGCTGATTATCTCTGGCTTTGATAGCCATATTCTGAAGCGTCCAGTTCTGGCCAAAATCGATTTGTCCTGCTTTATCAGTAGTGATGGTTACGTCTTCGAAGCGGAAATTTTCCAGCAACGACTCTTTCAGCCCTTCGGCCAGAATAGCCCGTTTGGCATCCGTCACGGTCAATCGTTTGATGGATACGTTTCGGAAGTGCGGGATTCCGCGTTCGGCCGGTTCTACTTTTGCCAGCATGGTTTTCCAGTGCGCAGGCAAGGTAGCTTCCGTGTAACCTTCGGGCAGGGTCGAATAGCTGTAGCTCGGATTCCAGTTCATGGTCACTTCAACGGCGGTTCCGACGCCATCCATCTGAATATCTTCCAGGTGAATGTCTTCTACGGTGCCGCCCCGCGTTGTTGCCGACTTCAGGCGAATGCCAACCTTGGTTCCTTTGGCTTTCAAATTACGGGCCAGCACATGCCGAATGCCGCCCGACGTTTCGCTGCCAAACGTGATCAAGCCGCCGCCCGCTCCCGAAACGCAATCCCGAATTACAATGTATTCCGCCGGACGATTGACCCGCAGGCCATCCCAATCACGACCGGATTTCAGGCAGAAATTATCGTCGTTGCAATCAATGTCGCAGTTTTGAACCAGAATGTAGGAAGAAGAATCAATGTCAATGCCATCGGTACTGGGGCCGTGACCACCAATGTTGTTTCTGATCACCAGTCCGTCGGCGGTAACGTGCTTTGAATACAGGATATGCACCGTCCAGAAACCGGCTTCCTGCAACGTAATGCCTTTGAGTGTGATATTGACTGAATTGGCAACCAGCAGCGTGCGCGGGCGTTTGGCGTCGTAATCGACAATCCAGCGCAGCCCTTTTTTCTCGTAGTCTTTCCGCAGTGACCAGTAGCTATCCCAGAACGGTTTGCCCTGCGCATTGACGGTGCCCTCACCGGTTATCGCCACGTTCTCCTGATCCAGAATGTTGATGAGCGCGGCAGGCCATTTCATTTCGATACCGGCCACCCGCGTATCAATTTCGGGGTAATCGGCCAGGGTCTGGCTTCCCAGCAACACAACGCCTTTGTCCAGGTGCAGCGTAACGCCTTTTTTCAGAAACAGGGAGCCAGTCAGGTAACGCCCCGGCTTAAATGTAATAAGGCCGCCTCCTTTAGCAGCTGCGGCATCGATGGCTTTCTGAATGGCTTTGGTATTCAGGGCTTTGCCATCCCCTACCGCCCCATAAGTAGCGGTTAAGTAAACTGTTTTTTTCGTTGGTATGGTTCGCGCGCCTACCTGTTTTACCCAAGCTGGATCAGGAGCGTTGACGAGGTTTAGCCAGAAAGATATAATCGAAAGGAAGAGAAGCATGCTTCGAAAAGGTCAAAAAGTTATCAAAACCACAACAACGGTTAGTAACCGCAAGATGCTGGTTTGTCTTTGCCGCTCTATCATGCACTCTCCTGACTTCCCGGAATTTTCTACGCCCTACTGGGCCAGTTTCACCGCCTGACGCGCCAGCAGCTTCCAGTCTCCTTTTTGTTTTACCCAAACGAGCAATACGGCCAGCTTTACTTTCCCGGCGACACCTTTATCGTTGGTTTCGGCCGATAGTGTATGGCGCACCGTGGCCGTATTGTCCACAACCGTGATGGTTTGATCCGTGAGGGTTATGGCTTTAAAATCAGAATTTCCGCTCAGGAAGGCCTCCATAAAGGCGGCTTTCTCCTCAATTTTCCCGCTCGAGTGACCGTAGCTCAGCTTATCGGAAGCGATGGCGTCCAGTGCTTTTTTGTCGGGATCAATCATGGCTTTACGGAGTTTTTCCACGGCCTGCGCCACCGCATCTGTCTCGTCTTTTTTAGGCCCGACAGCCGACATAAGGGTTACCGTAGCAAGCAGTGTAAAAACTAGGCACTTTAGCATTTTCATAGCAAAGTAGGTTTGAGGTTACTGAATTTCTGGTTTTTGCAAAGATGAACAACGAGGGGAGAAATAATGCTTTTTCAGCCTAAATTTTAGAAAATTGATCTTTTCCTGCTCCCTTTTCACGCCGATAGTCCCCAACAAAAAAACAGAGAGCAACTTGTGAAAAGTGCTCTCTGTGTATGGTTCCTGCTACGGATTAATAACCCGGATTCTGCTGGGCCTGCCGTTCTGTAGAAGTCAGCGGGCGTCCCTGGGTAAAGATACGCTCCAGGTGCGCTTGCGGGATCGGACGCAGCTTGTGGAAAGGCTGAATGTTGACGGCCTCCTTGTTGAAAAGCTTAGTACGTTCTACAAGTGTTTCAGTCCGTGCCAGGTCTTCCCAGCGGTGAAGTTCACCCATCAATTCACGCGTGCGCTCGTTGAGAATAAAATGGATGAAGCGTTGGGCCGCGCTGGTAGCCGATGCCGGATACATCTCCGCCGGATCGTTCGTGTTGAATTTTGCTTCCGTCACCCGAACAGCTTCGTAGGTGCTGCTTACATCATTTCTACTGCCTCCTTCTGTTTGCCAGAACTGGGGGGCTTTCGTTTCACCCGCTTTATAAGCAGCTCTTTCGCGGAGTTTATTGATGTATGTCAAAGCCTTGCCGTAATCCCCTTTCCGGCCATACGCTTCGGCAGCGATCAGGTAAGTTTCTCCCAACCGAGCAATGATGCCATCGCGGGTTCCCTGCTGCTGCGCCACTGTCGTCCGGTTCGGATCGATGTACTTCAGCAAACTTGGGAATTTTCCACCGCCCGCTGCGACGAAACCATCAACCAATGTACCATTAGCTCTGCGGTAGTAGCGAGCGTAGGTTTTGTACCGGTTTCTAGTCAGATCTCTCTCGGTCAGTGTCGTTTCTCGCGAATTTACAATGACGTGTAGTGCCGTATCGCCCAACGCAAATTTGGCTTGACCTACTAAGTTCGGGCTTGGTGCATCAGTGGCGGTCCATTTCGGAATGCTGGCCGCGTTATTCGCCAGATAAGACACTTTCATGCTCTTGTAAAAACGGGAATCATTTTTACGGTCATAAATATCCATGGCATAATCCGACGGACGCAAACGACGGAACGGACGGCCATTGACAATATCCCGCGTGAGGCCCGGCTCGTTCAAATCATACGACATGAGGAAGTACATGTGCATCTGATTACCAAAACGGCCCGCCAACGTCAGGTTGGTGTTGAACTGAGTTGAGAAGATGATTTCCTTGCTCCGTTCTGCCGCAGCGATGGCGTTGGTTACGTTCCCGGCAGCGATGTTTCGGTAGTCCCATAGCGTACCGAAATCGTTTTCCAAGGCATAAACGTTTGAATTAATGACTGCATCGGCGTAGAATGCCGCACTGTCAATGTCGGTCGATTTCTGCCCACGCACGTCCGTAACCGCACTACCGCGAGTCAGGTATACGTCTGCCAGAATATGCTGCGCAGCGCCCCGGGTAGCCCGGCCAAATTCTCCCTGCGTAGCGGGCAAATTAGCCACGGCAAAGCGCAGGTCTGCGATAATCTGGTTGTATACGTCTGGTACTGAAGCCCGGGTAAATTCCAGCTGCACCCCTTCAGAAGGAGCGGTTACCAGCGGAATAGCGCCAAATTGCTGCACCAACATAAAATAATAATACGCTCTGAGAAAATGCGCTTCGCCGAGCCGCTGGTTGCGGGCGGCGGCGGTCACCAGTGTTCGAACAGGAGTTACGACAGGAACGCGCTGAATAGCAATATTACAACGGTTGATTCCTTCGTAATTAGCCGACCAGACATCGTGGAAATACCCTTCCGAAGCATTCAGGCGGTTGTCATAAACGTTGAAATAGTTGAAATTCAACTGATCGCCCTGCACAAATTCATCCACGCCGAAATTAAACAGGGCGTAGCCGTGCTCGTAGCCAAACTTATGACGACTTGTTTCGTAACAGGCTTTCAACAAATCCTCCACACCCTGTTCCGTGTCGTAGTATTGATAGGTAAGCGTCGATACCAATTCTTCTTCCAGGTAATCTTTGCAGGAGGTAGTGCACAGACCTGTCAGAATCGCCAGTGTTGTGATTATCTTTTTCATAATAATTGTCTCAATCTCAATAATTAGAAGCCAAAGCGTAAGCCCAAAACAATACTCCGTGTACTGAGGTCACCGCCTTCAGGATCAAGCGCCTTGAAGTTGGTGAACAGGAATGGATTGACCGCGTTAACGTATACATTCATGTTGTTGATTCGGTACCGGCCCAGGATGTCGCGTGGAACGCTGTAGCTCAGTGAAATGCTACGTACCCGGACAAACGAAGTACTTGGATACGTCATCGACGTGGCAAATTCCTGGATGTCAAAGTTTTTGTTGGGACGTGGGAATTCGTTGCTCGGGTTCGTCGGGGTCCAGTAATTGACCTTCATGAATGGATAACGACCAGAAAGTCCGGGGCGATAGGCATTGCTTTGCATAAGCTGGCCGATCCGGGCAAATACCAGGAATGAAAATTCGAAGCCTTTGTAAGAGAAAGTGTTCGTTAAGCTCCCTGACCATTTAGGCACCGTAGAGCCCAGAATTGTCATGTCGTTCAGGTTAATCAGCGAGTCTCCATTCATGTCCCGAACCTTGATTTTGCCGGGTGCAAACGTGGAGTTAGGGGCTTTCGCCTTGTACAGGGCGATCAACGCCTGATCCGCTTCGTTATTCTGGAAGATGCCATCAAACTGGTAATCGTAGAACACATTGATAGGCTGACCGATAAACCAGCGGTTCCCCACCAGGTCATTCTTGCCGCTCGACAATTCCACGATTTGTTCTTTGTTGGTCATGAATACCCAGTCTGTTTTCCACTGGAAGCCACCGGGCCGCTCAATATTCACGGTCGAAAGCGTTAGCTCGATACCGCTGTTTCGCGTCGCTCCAATGTTGGTCAGGATTGAGCTAAAACCAGAAGCCGTCGGGATTTGGCGCGACATGATCAGGTCGCGGGTATTGGCCTGGTACGCATCGATGCTACCGGAAATGCGATTATTGAGTATTCCAAAATCAATCCCGGCGTTAATGCTGTTGGTGCGTTCCCATTTCAGATTAGGATTTGGAAGGCCGTCCGTAGCGGGGGCATATCCATAGGCCGGTGTGTCGCCCCAGATGTAAGCGGTCCGGTTCAGGAAGCCACCCGTTTGGTAGGCGTTAATCGCCGAGTTACCAGTCGATCCGTAGCCTACCCGCACTTTCAATTCATTGATGGCACTGATGTTTTTCAGGAAGCTTTCCTCCTGCAATTTCCAGGCAAAAGCAAACGAGGGAAACAAATCCCATTTGTTGCCTTCAGCCAGTACGGAAGCTCCATCGTAGCGAGCTGTTGCCGTGAACAGGTATTTGTTCAGGAGGGTATAATTAACCCGTCCCATCCACGACATCAGTTTGGTGAGCGAATAACCCGTGCTGTATCCGTCCGGGTTGGCATTATACGTTGATCCAACGTTGTAGAATTTCTGGCTGTCGTACGGTAAGTTGGAAACCGTAATATCCGATCCTTCGTAGCGGTTGCTGGAAATGCTGTGCAGCAAGGTCAAGCCAATGCTGTGCTTAGCCCCAAAACTTTTGTCGTAATAAAGCAGGTTTTCAAGCGTGTAAGCAAGGCGTTGTTCCTGCTGGTACCGCGCATACGACGTACCACCCTGGCGGAAGGATGAGCGACCTGCCTGGAAATTTCCAGTTCGGTTGCTACGCAAGTCAGGACCAAAATTCAGGCGATACCGTAGGCCTTTGATGGGTTGTGCTTCCAGGTAAAAACTTCCGAAGAAACGAGTGGCGCGTCTTTCGCTGGTAACCAGACCGGGGTCCAGAATCGGGTTAATGATACCAATATCTCCACCGGGCAAGAAAATATAGTTACCCGTTGTGTCATAAGGAATGGCGAAAGGTAACTGCCCCAGCGCCTTGGAATACATATCAACTCCCAGATTCTGTACGGAATAAGTCAGGTTAGTAGAAGCGCCCACGCTAACGTAATTGTTGATTTTGTAATCCAGGTTCAGGCGGGCATTGTACCGGTTGAAATCCTGACTTTCCTGAATCCCTTTTTGAGAGAAATAACCTCCCGAAAACAAAGCCCGTAGTTTTTCGCTTCCACCGCTAACGCTCAGCTGGTGGCTTTGCGTAATGCCGGTGCGAAGCGCAATGTCAGCCCAATCAGTATTGCGCACGTTGGCAGCGTTGTAGATCGGAACTTGATCGACGCCGTACAGAGCTTTCTCCTCAGCCGTTGTAGGGCGGTATTTAGGAATACGCTGGGCATAATTATCCCACTCGTAGCCCATATCAATTGACTGAAGTCCAAAAGGATCAGCACCGAAAAGCGTTCTATCGTCAACGGGGTTGGGATAGAGCGTACTGTAGGCATTAACGGCCCGGTACCCTTCCCGACGCACCTCGGCCAGTTCCGACGCGTTAAAGTTTTCGAGTTTGGTTAGTGGTCCTTCAAAACCAACGTATCCGTCGTAGTTAAAATTAACGGAGCCCGCTTTACCGCGTTTGGTTGTTACCAGAATAACGCCGTTGGCACCCCGTGAACCATAGATAGCCGCTGCCGAGGCATCTTTCAGCACCTCAACCGATTCAACATCGAGTGGGTTGAAATCGGCAATGCTCGTTCCCGGACCGGCTGGAATTCCATCGACTACATACAGAGGATCGTTGGATGCCTGCAAAGACCGGTTTCCGCGAATCCGAATGGTTGGGTTGTCACCCGGCCGGAAGCTGCTGGTCGCTACATCGACCCCAGCGGCGCGGCCCTGTAGTGCCTGGCTCAAGCTCTGCACCGGCACCTGTTCTATTTGCTTTGAACTTACTGAAGCCAATGAACCCGTTACATCGCTTCTTTTGACGGCACCATATCCAACCACCACAACTTCGTTCAGCGATTTGGTATCGGTTTCTAGTTGCACATCCAATGCCGAACGGTTATTAACCGGTAATTCCTGCGTTGTATAACCGATGAACGAAAAAACCAGCGTTCCATTCCCGTCTGGAATACTGATTCGATAACGTCCGTTGACGTCGCTTGTCGTACCGGTTGTTGTGCCTTTCAAGACGATACTTACCCCGGGGAGGGCTTCGCCATTGTCGCCTTTTACGGTTCCGGTAACTGTTATTTCTTGTGCTGACACCCGAAGGCTCGTCTGCGGACGCGCTGTCCCCAGCGCTAATAGGCTCTGATTCTGACTAACCGCCTGAGTGTGCACAACAAAAGCACTCAGCAAGGCAGTCCCTGCCGTTCGTAGAAAGTTGACCACGATTTATACCGTTAAGTGAATAGATTTTCTCAATTCTATTCTAAAATTAAACCTACCTCATGGCCTAACCTTACTGTACTCTTCTGGTCTCAATGATATTTTCTCTAAAAAATGTTGCAAACTATGCCTTTCTACTGTGAAGAAACTAGTAGACAGACGTTTTGAAAAATGAAAAATTGAAGTAGGTTTTTGGAGTAGCTACAAAAAAAACAGCCTTGTACCTAAGCGTAGTATGCCAGGTACAAGGCTGCGATTCAACGGTTCGTTTTTACTAGGGCTTAATCAGCTTCAGCGTTTTCACTTCTTTGGCTGTACTTACCCGCAAGAGATAAATTCCTGACGGACGCTGGCCTAGTTTCACCTGCTCCGTGTGCTGATTTGTCTTTGCTTCGATTGTCTTAACCACAATCGGTAAGCCATTGATATCGGTTAACTGCATTCGGACAGCCTGGCCCTGCACACCACCAATGGTTACGCTAAATTCTTCACTAACCGGGTTTGGATAAACCACCGCCGTCAGCCCAGCCGACAGTTCCGCCTTGGAGCTGGCTACCCGCGCATTTTGGTTACAAGCCGGAATCTGGATTTGTCCTTTGTAAGTAACGTAGCGATTCCCTACTTTTTGGCGCAGCACCAGTCCATAGGTCTTAGTGCTTCCGGGCGCAATGTAGTATTCAGCTTCTGACGTAAAGCTCCGCATGCCGTCGCCCAGAAATTCCACCAGGGTTCCGTTCCCACCGCTGTACCGGAAAATGATTTTTCCCGTCGCGCAATCGTAGGTTGGTGGTTCGAGCTGCAACGGACGAGTTATCGTTTCGGCATTGCGGACCGGTGGAGCAGCCATATCGGTACCCAGATAAAAACCTGGATGCGGCGGTTGATTGTAGGCCACATTCTGCCACGCCACGCTCAGGCGATACTGTGGATCCTGCATTAATGAATAAATGCGCGGGGTATTTTCAGCCGTTGGAATCGTCGTGGTCGTAATAATAAGCTCTGAATTGTTCGCATTCCGCCAGATCACTTCTTCCCTCCAGTCGCCAAACAAATCGGCACTCAGGCAGGGATTGGCTTTGGTGGTATTATTCCGCTCGGCCCCAAAAGTGGTGCCCGTCACGAGGCGTTCGGATCGGCTGGTGTTGTAGTTCCATTTGTCGATGGACGTTCCGTCGAGGAGTTCACGGCTCAGGTCGCCATCCCACCAAAGGCCAAAATTGATGGATGGTTTTGAGGTACTGATCTGTTCGCCTTTTATGGTATACAGCCCTCCTCTGGACGACCATACTTCGTAGCCTTTATGACGCGGATCGATATCGGCTGCCATGCCTCGGCCATTATCGCCACTGTTCGGTCCGGGCCCGCCAAAAATAAGTTGTCCCGTGCGCGCATCCCGCAAGTCAAAGGCATTTGGTCCGTAAAGGCTCGGGGTTTCGTGCGGCTGGTAGACCTCCAAGCCCGGACGATCCGGGTCCATGTCCGACATATGCAGCGCATCGCCGTGGCCGAGGCCTGTTGTGTATAATCCCTGACCATTGTCATCAATAGCGCAGGCACCATAAATAATTTCATCCTTCCCGTCGCCGTCCACGTCACCAACCGACAAGTTGTGATTTCCCTGGCCATTGTAGGCGTCATTTGCCGGATTCTGGTAGGTATCAAACGACCAGCGATGCGCCAACTGACCATTCTTAAAATCCCAGGCCGCCAGGTACGTACGTCCCCGAATACCGCTTTGGCCCGTATAGTAACCACGGGTCATAACCAGACTGGGATGAACCCCATCCAGATACGCAATACAGGCTAGAAAACGGTCCATGCGGTTGCCATAGTTGTCGCCCCACACTTCCCGAATCTGGTTAGGTGTTGGATTGTCGCCCGCCGTTGGGTGGCGCTGCGGCAGATACCCCACGGTGGTAATTTCGGCGCCGGTCTGGCCATTAAACACCGTCAGGTATTCCGGCCCCGCTAAAATATATCCACTGGCATTCCGGTAGTCGGCGTCAGCGTTTCCAATTACTTTTCCTTTGCCATCAATGGTACCGTCGGCGGTTTTGCAGGCAATTTCGGCTTTTCCATCGCTGTCCAGGTCATACACCATAAATTGGGTGTAGTGCGCCCCCGCGCGGATGTTCCGTCCCAGGTCAATGCGCCACAGAAACGTACCATCCAGCCGGTAGGCATCTAGGTACACATTACCCGTCACCCCCGCCAGCGAATTATCCTGTGCGTTAGAAGGGTCCCATTTTAGAATGATTTCGTATTCACCGTCGCCATCCAGGTCACCAACCGAGGCATCATTAGGGCTATAGGTATAATTAGGGCCCGGCGCAGGAACTTTAAGCGGAATCCGGAGAATATTTGTTGCCCAGGCTTTCGCTAGTGCGGACCCAGCCTGTTCGACTCCGTTGACAACGGGCCGAACGCTGTATTGCCCTTCGACAACCGTCTGATCGGTATAATTCGTAGACTGCGTAATGGGAGTTGCATTGAGTTTGGTCGCACCCCGGTATACGTTGAAGGCAACATTAGCGGGATCGGTGGCCAACAGCCGCCAGCCAACATAAACTTGGTCAGGACTAGTTCGGACAGCCACAACGCCCCGGCCCAGCATTTCCATTTTTCGTTGTGCGTGCAAACGGCTTGTCACGCAGAGTAATCCCAGAAATAAAGCAAAAAGGAGTTGTCTTTTCATACGTAGTTTGAGTAAAGGTTGATTAATAGATGGACAGGATTAGGTACTACTTATTCTCCAAATAAATCAAATATATTTTTGTTCGGTTGGGTAGCCTTACTGTACCCTCCTGCTCAATGCTATTTTTTCAGAAAATATTACCAAACTGGACAGCTAAGTCTCCACCAAACGTTTCCAGGTGGGCTATGGCTGCCTAAAATCAACTGAGCTAATTCATGGCGCCAATCAGGCCTGACCGCTGTGAGTGGTCTACCCTGGCAACCGAAATTGCAGGTGCCACCAATTGCGCTGAAAATGAAAATAAATGAACAATTTGCGGTCAATTGACGTAATTATTACATCGTTTCTCAGTACTTAGCTAGAAAAAAGCGATTTTTGCACGTTACTTGCTCTAATCGTCCTTACCAAAACATGACTGACGAGGAACTCCTGCAAAAATACCGTGATCCATCAAGTCGGAATTATGCCTTTAACCTACTGGTTCGAAAGTACCAACAGAAAATATACTGGCATATCCGAAAAATGGTAATCGATCACGACGATGCTAATGATCTGACGCAGGAGACATTTATTAAAGTCTGGAATAGCCTCGAAAACTTTCGGGGAGATTCTCAGCTCTATACGTGGATTTACCGAATTGCGACCAATGAATGCCTTAACTTCCTGAATAAGAAGCGCCGCCGCTTCTTCCTGCCCATCGGTGACGTCGAAGGCGAACTGATGGAAAAGCTGGAAACCGACCCGGGCGTCGTTGGTGGAGATGAAGTCCAGTTAAAGTTACAGAAGGCTCTTTTGAAGTTACCGGAAAAACAACGACTTGTTTTCAACATGAAATATTTCGATGATATGAAGTATGAAGAAATTTCCGAAATTACCGGTACGTCTGTGGGCGCCCTGAAGGCGTCCTATCATTTGGCAGTTAAAAAAATTGAAGAATATCTGACAAAGGATTAAACCCGGAACCTGCCTGCTTGTCAAACCGTTGCAACAATAGATCATGGAACCACGGAAATCAATACGGATTGAAGAGTTAGAGCGCGAGCATCCCTTGAGGCAGTTGCCTTATACGGTGCCCGAAGACTATTTCGATAAACTGCCTTCCCAGATTCAGGCGAAGGCGACACAACGCCCCCAGGAGCGTTCAGTGATTAGCTGGTCCTGGCAACGTTCTGCAACCGCTCTGGCCGGGGCGGGATTGGTGGCGGCTCTGGTGTGGATTACGTATCCGCAGAAACAGGAGGCCCTGGGGCCGGATATGCTGAGTGAAGTTAGTAACAAAGCTATTGCCGACTACCTGAGTGAGCAGGATATTTCTGAATTTGATTTGACTGATGTTCAGGCTAGTACAAAAGCAGCTCCCGGCGATTCGACGCTGCTTCAGTTCCTGGATGTATCGCCCAAATCAATCCAGCAATTACTGGAGAGCGAGCCCATTCTGAATGAAACAATTTAATAACGAAAACGAATTGGTTTAATAAATAATAAAGTATGAAAAAGGTACTGCACGTAGCGATTTGGTGCGTTGGCTTATTGCTAACAATACCCGCCGTTGCTCAGAATCAGGATCGTCAGAAAATTGAAAGCGCCAAGATTGGACTGATCACCAATCGGTTGAGTTTGACAACCGAGCAAGCACCTCAATTCTGGGCCGTTTATAACGAATACAGTGACCGACGCAAAGACGTAACCCGTCGGCTTCGCCAGCCTGGCAAAAATGCTATGGAGAGCATTGAAGAGTCAGTTGAATTAAAGCAAAAATTGGTTGATCTGGAAAAGGAATACAACGCCAAATTTTTGAAAGTGATCAGCGCCCAGCAGCTTCAGGAGTTGCACAAAACGGAGCGCACGTTTAATCAAATGCTGATTGACAAGATCAAGTCGAATGAATAAACGCTTTACATTTTTGTAAATAGCTTTCACTTAGAACGGTATTCATGTTATTGGACGCCCGGCTGCTACGTAGCCGGGCGTTTTTGTTTTGCCTCCTTTAGTTGATAGGCAATGAACGGGATGATTCTTATCTTTACTCCAATTAAATCACCGTTAATTGCAAAATTCAGTGACTATTTCCGCTCCCTCCTACCAACCCATAAACCGCATTCGCCTAGTCACAGCTGCCTCCCTGTTCGATGGTCACGACGCCGCGATCAACATCATGCGCCGAATCATGCAGGCTTCGGGCGCTGAAGTGATTCATCTTGGCCACAATCGATCCGTAGCGGAAATCGTCGATTGTGCGATTCAGGAAGACGTGCAGGGCATTGCCATTACCTCGTACCAGGGCGGGCATCTGGAATATTTCAAATACATCATCGATCTGCTGCGCGAGCGCGACGCTTCTCACATTAAGGTGTTTGGCGGCGGCGGCGGCACCATCCACCCCGCCGAAATAGCGGAGCTAGACGCCTACGGGGTGGCGCGGATTTACTCGCCGGATGATGGTCGGGCAATGGGTTTGCAGGGCATGATTGATGATTTGCTACAGCGCTGCGACTTCCCGACCCAATTAGGCCAGCTAAACGGCCAACTCAACCAGCTTCCTCAGTCGAAAGATAGCCAACTTATTGGCCGCTTGATTTCGGTGGCCGAAAATGACCCGGGGCAGTACCCTAAAAACGAGTTGGCGGCGTTACACCATCCGGCCCCGATTCTGGGTATTACCGGACCGGGGGGCGCAGGGAAATCATCACTGGTTGACGAATTGGTACGTCGATTTTTATTTCATACCACCGATAAAACCATCGCGATCATCTCGGTTGACCCATCCAAACGCAAAACGGGCGGTGCCTTGCTGGGCGACCGAATTCGCATGAATGCCATCCATCCAGACATTAGTTTGGGAAGGGTATACATGCGTTCGCTGGCCACCCGGCAATCCAATCTGGCTCTAAGCAAGCACATTCAGGATGCCATCGCGGTCTGTCAGGCGGCCCAATTTGACCTAGTTATCATTGAAACATCGGGCATCGGCCAGTCGGATACGGAAATTACGGAGCATTCGGATGTTAGTCTTTATGTGATGACGGCGGAATACGGAGCCGCCACGCAATTGGAGAAAATTGATATGCTCGATTTCGCGGATGTTATCGCCATCAACAAGTTTGACAAGCGCGGCTCCCTCGACGCCCTCCGCGATGTTCGGAAGCAATACCGCCGTAATCATACGCTTTGGGAGACTTCCGACGATGCCTTGCCGGTTTTTGGCACCATGGCCTCGCAGTTCAACGATCCCGGGATGAATGCGTTGTTTACGCAGCTAATGGATATCCTGGAACAAAAAACAGGCCTTTCTTTTTTGAACAAAACTAATAATGAACCCAGTACAAATCTAGAAACAACCCAGACCGCAACGACCATCATACCACCGGATCGGGTTCGCTACCTGGCGGAAATTGCCGAGAATAGCGATCAATATGCTGCCTTTGTTGACGAACAAGTGGCGATTGCCCGGCAGCTTTATCAACTCCAGGGTACTATTTCTTTACTGGAGCAAACCGCCTCTCCTGCACTTACTGAAGAATTAAAGAAATGCCAAGCTGATTTTGAAAGCCGTCTGCACCACGATTGTCGGCAGTTGCTAAAAAGTTGGCCCGACACCAAAGCCCGATTTGCGGGCGATACGTTTGAATACCGGGTTCGGGATAAAATAATTAGCCAGCCCCTTTCCTCTATCTCGCTCTCGGGTACGCGGATTCCCAGAATTAGTCTGCCCAGATACGAAGACTGGGGTGATTTACTGCGCTGGTTGTTGACAGAAAACCTGCCGGGCGAATTTCCTTACGCTGCCGGCGTCTTTCCACTCAAGCGCGAAGGCGAAGACCCTACCCGGATGTTTGCCGGTGAAGGCGGACCCGAGCGTACTAACCGCCGCTTCCATTACGTCTCAAAAGGGTTACCGGCCAAGCGCCTTTCCACCGCCTTCGACTCGGTGACGCTCTATGGCGAAGACCCCGATTACCGGCCCGATATTTACGGCAAAGTCGGCAATTCCGGCGTAAGCATCTGTACCCTCGATGACGCCAAAAAGCTCTACAGCGGCTTTAACCTCTGCCACCCGGCCACGTCAGTATCCATGACCATCAACGGCCCCGCTCCCATGTTGCTGGGCTTTTTTCTGAACGCGGCTATTGATCAGCAATGCGAGCTTTATTTGCGGAAACAGGGAACTGCGGAAACCCTGAAAAAGGAAGGCGGCCCGACCTATCAGGGTATGCTTCCCGATGGCAACGATGGACTTGGTTTGCTGCTTCTCGGCACTACGGGCGATAAAGTTCTACCCAGGAATATCTATGAGCAGATCAAGGCGGATACGCTCCGGCAGGTACGCGGCACGGTTCAGGCGGATATTTTAAAAGAAGATCAGGCGCAAAATACCTGCATTTTCTCCACCGAGTTTGCCCTGCGCATGATGGGCGACATCCAACAGTATTTTATTGATAGCCAGGTACGTAATTTTTACTCTGTATCCATTTCTGGCTACCACATTGCCGAAGCCGGAGCCAACCCGATTACGCAATTGGCCCTGACGCTGTCGAATGGATTTACCTTTGTGGAATACTACCTGTCGCGCGGCATGCGCATCGACGATTTTGCACCGAACCTGTCGTTTTTCTTTTCCAATGGCATGGACCCCGAATATTCGGTGCTGGGGCGGGTCGCGCGGCGCATCTGGGCGAAAGCGATGAAGTATAAATACAAAGCCAACGACCGCTCGCAGAAGCTAAAATACCACATTCAGACTTCGGGGCGCAGTTTGCACGCCCAGGAGATTGCCTTCAACGATATTCGAACCACGCTTCAGGCGTTAATTGCCATCCTCGACAACTGCAACTCCCTGCATACCAACGCTTATGACGAAGCCATCACAACCCCAACCGAAGAATCGGTGCGCCGGGCCATGGCGATTCAGTTGATCATTAATCGGGAATTTGGCCTCGCCAAGGCCGAAAATCCATTACAAGGTTCGTTCGTTATCGAGGAATTGACGGATTTGGTAGAGCAAGCCGTCCTGACCGAGTTTCGCAGCTTGAACGAGCGCGGCGGCGTGTTGGGCGCGATGGAACGAATGTACCAGCGCAGCAAGATTCAGGACGAATCGATGGTTTACGAAACGCAAAAACACAACGGCACTTTACCCATCATTGGCGTCAATACTTTTCTGGACCCTAAAGGCTCACCGACTGTCATTCCAGAAGAAGTGATCCGCTCTACCGCCAGCGAGAAAAACTACGCCGTTGAGTCGCGCAAAGCATTTCAATTAGCGCATCAGGAAGAGGCCAATATTACCCTAAAGAACCTTCAAGCCATTGTCTTACAGAATGGAAATACCTTCGAGGCCCTAATGGAAGCTACCAAAGTTTGCTCGCTGGGTCAGTTGTCGCGGGCACTGTATGAAGTAGGCGGCCAATACCGGCGAAATATGTAGGAAGCACGATGAGTCTATACGAAAAATAGATAATTCTTACCGAAGAAGCCTATTCGTTAAGCACTTCTGTACAGTCTGAAACCTACTCTGAGTTAACGTCGATTTGCCTGATTTGGGCAACCGCCTGGGCGGCGATAGGCTCGAAAACCATTAATTAATGATTAAATTATATAATGATTGTAGTATCTTGTAAAAGACAGTCTTACTTGCACTTGTTGTCACTAATCGATGACATACTTTTGTGCATTCACGAGAACTTGTACGTAAACGCATGGACTACTCATTATCTATGGGACGCAACGCCGAACGGGAGCGACTTTATGCCCGAAAAGACAACAAAGGCTGGAAGAAATGGGGGCCTTATTTGTCGGAACGCTCCTGGGGCACGGTTCGCGAAGATTACAGTGTACACGGCAACGCCTGGAGCTATATCACGCACGACATGGCCCGCTCCCGCGCCTACCGCTGGGGGGAAGATGGCATTGGCGGTATTTCGGACAACAAGGGCCATATCTGTCTGGGAATGGCCTTCTGGAATCATAATGATGGCATTATTAAAGAGCGGCTTTTTGGCTTGACCGGCCCCGAAGGCAATCATGGCGAGGATGTGAAGGAAGCGTATTACTACCTGGATAGTACGCCGACGCATTCGTACATGAAAATGCTCTACAAATACCCTCAAGTTCCTTTCCCTTATAGTGAACTCGTCGAGCAGGGACGCCAGCGCAATCGCCAACAACCTGAATACGAATTAGTTGATACCGGAATTTTCGACGATAACCAATATTTCGATATTTTTATCGAATATGCCAAGCCCGACGAAAATGATCTTCTGATCAAGCTAACCATCCACAATCGGCACGATCAGCCAGCGCCATTGACCGTTTTGCCAACAATCTGGTTCCGCAATACCTGGTCGTGGGGCTACGAGCAATATACCTACAAGCCCATGCTGAATGGAATTGCCAACACGCAAATCGCGCTGGACCATAAGCTGCTTGGCAAGTTCAAACTCTACTGCGATAGCGCCGATGAGCTGCTATTCTGCGAAAATGAAACCAATGCCCAACGGCTTTACGGTACGCCGAACAAGTCGATGTACTGCAAAGACGGCATCAATAATTTTATTGTTGATGACGACCGGAAGCAGGTGAATCCCAACCAGATCGGCACCAAAGCTGCGGCCCGGTATACCCGCACGGTGCAGCCCGGCGAAGCCTTGACCATCCGGCTGCGGTTTAGTAACCTGACCCAGTTGAACCAGCCATTTGCCGATTTTGATCAGCTATTCGACCAGCGCAAAAACGAAGCTGATGAGTTTTTCGACGACCTGCAACGCAACGTACCCGACGCCGAGCTACGCGCCATTCAACGGCAGGCCTACGCGGGAATGATGTGGAATAAGCAGTTTTATTACTACAACGTCAACGAGTGGATCAAAGGCGATCCGAAGATGCCGACTCCGTTCCACGGGCGGGCTTTTCAGCGCAACTCGACCTGGCGGCACATGTATACGGCCAATATTTTATCGATGCCGGATAAATGGGAATACCCCTGGTTTGCCGCCTGGGACCTGGCTTTCCATACGCTCACACTCGCCCGCATGGACCCTAATTTCGCCAAGCGACAACTGGCCGTTATCCTTCGCGAATATTACATGCACCCGAACGGACAGATTCCGGCCTACGAGTGGAATTTCAGCGACGTAAATCCCCCGGTTCATGCCTGGGCCACCTGGAAAGTATACGAAATTGACCGCGACATGAACGGCAAAGGCGATACGGCCTTTTTGGAACGAGTTTTCCAGAAGCTGCTGCTCAATTTTACGTGGTGGGTCAATCAGAAAGATATTAACGGAAATAACGTTTTTGGCGGCGGCTTCCTTGGTCTGGATAATATCGGAGTCTTCGACCGTAGCGCGCCCCTGCCGATGGGTGGCCACATTGAACAGTCGGACGGTACGGGCTGGATGGCCATGTATACGCTGAACATGCTCCGCATTGCCTGCGAAATCTCCATTGAACGTCCGACGTATCAGGACATGGCCTCGAAATTTTTTGAACACTTCCTGCACATTGCGGGTGCCATGAAAAACCTGGGTGGACAAAACATCAGCCTTTGGGACGAAGAAGACCAGTTTTATTACGATGCCCTACACATGCCCGACGGCCGTAATACGCTCCTGAAAATTCGCTCGATGGTGGGCTTGATTCCGCTGTTCGCGGTCGAAATTCTGGACGAAAAATTGCTCTCTAAATTACCCGATTTCAAACGCCGTGTCGAATGGGTTTTGTCCAATCGCCCCGACCTGGCTTCGCTTGTTTCGCGCTGGCACGAACCGGGTAAAGGGGCCACGCACCTGCTGTCTTTGCTACGGGGTCATCGGATGAAAATGCTCTTGAAACGCATGTTTGATGAAGCGGAATTTTTGTCGGATTACGGCATTCGGGCGTTGTCCAAATACCACGAAAAAAATCCGTATGAGTTTAACGTCAACGGCGAAGTTTTCAGCGTCAAGTACGTAGCCGCCGAGTCGGAAACAAGCTTGTTTGGTGGTAATTCCAACTGGCGCGGGCCGATCTGGTTCCCGCTGAACTTCATGATTGTCGATTCGCTGCTGAAGTTTTACAACTACTACGGCGACGATTTCGAGATTGAATACCCAACGAATTCCGGCCAGATCATGAGCATCAAGGAAGCCACGGTTCTGCTGGCGGAACGACTGGTTAATATCTTCCGGCGCAACGACGCAGGAGATGTTCCGGCTCACGGGGCTTACCGGAAATTCCAGGATGATCCTCATTTTAAGGACCTTTATTTGTTCTACGAATACTTCCACGGCGACAACGGAAGCGGCCTCGGTGCTAGTCACCAAACCGGTTGGACCGGGCTTGTTGCCGACCTGATTGAGTTTTTATACCAGCACCGGCTGCAAACAGAACCGGCTGCGGCTAAGGTGCTTTAGCCCATAGGAGCAGAAAGCGGAGCCATTGAAAACGGCTCCGCTTTTGTTTATTTATCGCCCGGATGGTAGGTTCTGGCGGCATGCTGCGCTACCTCTTCCGGATAAAACCGCACGTCTTTAAACTTCCCCTCGCAAAACAAAGCCGCCTGATCGGTGAAATGCGGCGAGGCTGGATCACTGCTTTGTCCACCCGTCACAACGGATCGCGCTTTGACTCTATCGCCAAACTCCACCACGGCCACAAAGCTGTTGCCGACATTGCCGTAGCGTTTTTTCGTCCCCGGGTAAGGCCGCGCTCCGTAAGCCGCCAACGAACCCCAGACCGAAGACGTAAAAGCAACCGGAATACTTGGCTTCGAATCGTCGAATGTTTCAGTTATTTTTCCGGTCAGCCGCTGGTAACGGTTTACGTCGCCCCAGGCTACGTTCCAGCTTCCAAAGTCGCGCGTCAGTTCGTCCAGGGTTTCGGTCAGCACGGCGATTTTTTCCTGCGGTGACGTTTTTTCAATAATAAAATCCGTGAAACTTAGGTTCGTGATGCGTTGCCCAGCCGGTATACGAGGCCGCGCCAACCGCTGCATTTTTTCGCCCCAGACAATAGCTAAGGTCATCGCTACCGACGTTGTTCCATAATTTAAATCCCAAGCTTTCAAGATACCGATTGCTTCGGACAGGGATTTAAGTTGCTCATTCTGGGCGGCTACGGTTGCGTAAGCCTTGACTAAAGCAGGCACCAGATCTTCAAAACCCGCCAAATATGGATCATTGGCGGCGGCAATCAGCGTATCAAGTGTAAAAACCGATTTGTTACTTAACACCCGAACGGCGTTGATTCCCCGGTAATTTTCCGCGTCGGGAGCCATGTAGCTTGGGTATTGATTTTTCGCTGGACTGCTGCTTCCCGAGACGGTAAACGGCGTTGAATTGCAATTCTGAATCCAGCCGCTGGCTGGGTTATGTACCTGAACAATGGCATCAATGGAATGTAGGCCTTTCCAGTCGGTGGCCGGATTGCTACCGTCTACCGGTTGGCTCCAGTCGAAAGTGGTATCCCGCTTAGGCATGAAGTTGCCGTGCCAGTAGGCAATGTTCCCTTTTCGGTCGGTAAAAACGGTGTTATTTGAGGCATTGCCGTTGAGCTTCATCACTTTTTTATACGCAGCGTAGCCGTTGGCCTTGGTCCGCAAATAAGACTGAGCCAGCGCATTCAGGCCGTCATTCATCATGCGAACCGTGATCCATTTGCCGTCTTTCAGGCCAACAACCGGACCGTGATGCGTTCGAAAAACGGTAAATTCTTTGTACTTCACCCCATTCTTATCTTTGTAGGGCAACGATAGCTTCTGCGTCTGCACAGGCCGCGATTCCGTTCCGTATTTGTAGTAAAATGCTCCGTTCTTTTGCTCCACTGTTTCCAGGTATTCGTCCATTGAGTCGGCACTGCTCGACGTATGCATCCAGCCGCAATTTTCGTTAAAGCCCTGATAGATAAAGAATTGACCCCACGTAACCGCTCCATACGCATTCAATCCTTTCTTACTGACCATGTGGACTTCCGACCGAAAATAAAAGGACGTATGCGGATTGATGAGCAGCAAGGCGTTTTTGCTGGCACTTTTGGACGGCGCTATCGCAAAGCCATTGGAACCCACTGGCTCCCGGTCTTTTTTGTCAAAATCGTCGATCCAGGATGTTGATCTGTTTTCGCCGTAAAACGCCTTGATTCGATCAATCGGCACGACGCTGATATTCCCGCCAATACTGCCTTCGCTGAACATAAGCGGCATCCAGGGCTGAAAGCGTTTCAACAATTTAGTCTTTACCTGAGGGTGCTTGTACAGGTAGTAATTGGTCCCGTCAGCAAAGGCATCCAGCAGCTTTTTCATCCAGGCCGGACTTTTCTGGTACAGGGCAATAGCTTCCGTCGTGTCCATAAACAGGCGGGCTCGCAGGTCGTGGTATAGTGCGCCCTCTCCTTCAACCTCGGCCAGACGGCCAATGGACGTGATGTAATTTTCCTCGACGCGGGCAAAATCATCTTCGCACTGCGTAAACAAGACGCCAAAGACCACATCGGCGTCCGTTTTCCCGTAGATATGCGGCACACTCCAGGTATCACGAATGATTTTTATACCGCTAGCCTGCTTCTTCCAGCGCGTAATTTCCTCTTTAGTAAACGATTGACTGAAAACAGGGACGGAATATAAGACAAAGAGCAAGCCATAAAAAAGCCTCATTTTTCAGAAAGTAAGTAGTTGATGATGATGCGGGCAAGATAGGGCAAAATTTCTTACTGGCCAATCGGCATAATGAGGAGGTAAAAGGCTTTTATAAGTGGTACTGTTTACTTTAATTTCAGCACAAATTGACCGCATAATAGACGTTTCTTAATCCGATAAAGCGGTAAATTGTAGCCGACTGATTAATCTTTAAGCCCTTAAAATGATCTAAGCTTTGACATTATAACCAACCGTGAATCTGTATGAAACTCCTTACACTCACAGGCTCGCTCCTGCTACTAAACGCAACTTTTTCTCTGGCGCAAACCACTTCCGCTCCTTTTGACCCGGTGGCGATTGAACGGAAGTTTGCCCGTATGGCGCTCGATACCACGACGAAAGCGGCCTTTCTGGCCAATATGGCCGACTCTGCCATCGTTTTTGATAATGGAAAATCAAAACTGGCCCGATTACACTGGCAGGCTCAACCTGATTCGGCCAGCAAGCTTGTCTGGGGGCCGGCCTTCGCCGACGTGGCGAAATCGGGTGATTTTGGGTATACAACGGGGCCTACTTATACAGAATCGGGCGGGAAACGCATTGGCTATGGACAATACGTGACCGTCTGGCAAAAGCAGGATGATCAGACGGTGAAATTTTTGATTGACGCGGGGATTACGCACGCAACACCGATGAGCATTCCGGCGGATGTCAACCTGACCAAAGTAACGAGTAAGAGCACTAATTTTAAAAGCAACGATTTACTGAACGTAGACAAGGCCTTTAACCGGCAGTTACCCCGCATCGGTGTACCCACTTCTCACCGCTTTTTTATCAGTCGCGGAGCCCGTTTTTATCGGCAAAACCAACTACCGCTGGTCGCTCCTGAAACCATTCAAAAACAGATGGCCGGTGAAACGGCCCTTCGTTTTGACGCTCAAGGCGCTCAGATTTCTTCTTCCGGGGATATGGGATTTGTCTATGGTACGTATAAGTCGGAAAAAGACGCATACACCTCCGGCAGTTACCTTCGCATCTGGAAAAACGAGTCCAGTGGCGAGTGGCGTATTGTACTCGATATTCTAAACCCGGCCATCGCCGGAAGATGAGCCTTCGTACCGAGCAAAAGCCTTAAAATCCGGCTTTTCAGCCAAGGTAGATTCGCTTACGTTTAATAAATCCCGCCAAGATTTCATCGATCTTGGCGGGATTTATTCGTTTAAAAATAAATGAATTACGTAACTTACTCCGCACAAACTAACCCTCCCATCATGGAAAATCAACCGTATAATAACCCTCCCCATACGCCTCCTTATTCGAGCCTCAGCCAATCCGACGAACGCATGTGGGCCATGTTTGCGCACCTCAGTGCTTTGGCTGGGTTCGCCATTCCTTTTGGCAATATCATTGGTCCTCTGGTTGTCTGGCAAATTCAGAAAGACAAATCGGCCTTTGTTGATTTTCACGGTAAAGAATCGCTGAACTTTCAGATCACAATGGCGATTCTGTACGCTATTTCATTCGTACTGGTCTTTATTCTGGTCGGTTTCGGACTGCTGGTGATTTTAGGTTTGGTCAGCCTGGTTCTATTTATTATCGCTTCCGTGAAAGCCAACAACGGCGAATATTATAAATATCCCTTCACGTTTCGGTTTATCCAATAAAAAAGCAATACGGGCTTAGAAGTGGTTGAGTCATTAGTCATTCTCTTCCCTCTAGGCCCGTATTGCTTGTTAGTTAAACTTGCTCTGCTTTGTAACCGGCTTCAGTTATTGCTTTCACGACGTCTTCCTTCGTCGCTCCGTCGGTTTCGACGGTCAAAATCCGGTCAGGATTCTTCAAATCCACATCCCAGTGGTCAATTCCCGTTACTTTGTCCAGATGGGGCGTTACTGTAGCGACGCAGGCACCACATTTGATGGTTGTTTTAAACTTCAATGTTTCCATAGTGATTGTTTGATTTACAGTTTTGCTGCTTTTAATCGTAAACTATTTGTTACTACTGACACCGAACTAAGCGCCATAGCGGCTCCGGCCAGCATCGGATTTAACAGGAATCCAAAAGCTGGGTAAAGAACGCCCGCCGCAACTGGAATCCCGATCAGGTTATAAATAAAGGCCCAGAAAAGGTTCTGCCGAATCGTTTTCACTGTCTTGCGGGAAAGTTTGAGCGCCTTCGGCACGCCGTTCAGATCGGAGGTAATCAGGGTCATGTGTGCCACATCAATGGCAATGTCGGAGCCTTTTCCCATGGCAATGCTGACGTTGGCCTGCGCCAGCGCCTGCGAATCGTTAATTCCATCGCCCACCATCGCAACGACTTTCCCTTCGGCTTGTAGGCGTTTTACAACCTGCGCTTTTTCATCTGGCAATACCCCCGCTTTAACGTGCTGAATTCCCACCTGGCGCGCTACGGCGGTGGCGGTCTCGTTATTGTCACCCGTCAGCATCCAAACCTCAATTCCCTGCTTTTGCAAGGCGGCAATGGCTTGTTTCGAACTCGCTTTGACTTGGTCCGCGATGGCCAGCACGGCCAGTACCGATTGCTGGTTGGCAAAAAACACAACCGTTTTCGCTTCGTTACGCCAGCGCCCGGCCACTTCCGCTAACTCAGCGGATAAGCTTATCTGCTGCTCTCGAATCAGGGCTTCGTTCCCCACAAAGTAAGTCATTCCTTCTGCATCTCCGGTCACTCCGCGTCCAGTCAAGCTGGCAAAAGCCGTCAGGGTAACCCTTTCTCCCGCAGGAATTCCGTTCACGACGGCTTCGGCAAGCGGATGCTCAGAACGGCCTTCGAGGGTGCGTAAGATTTGCTTATTCCGAGCCGTTTCGCTGGCTTGGTCCAGCCAAACCTGATCGGTTAAGGCGGGTTTCCCTTCTGTAATGGTCCCGGTTTTATCCAGAATCACCGCATTGACTTTATAACCCAATTCCAGGCTTTCCGCGTCCTTAATCAGCAGATTAGCCTCAGCGCCTTTCCCAATTCCGACCATGATGGCCGTTGGTGTAGCCAGTCCAAGAGCACAGGGACAAGCAATAACCAGTACGGTTACCAGGGCCAACAAACCATGCGTAAAAGCACTTTCGCCGCCTACTACGAGCCAAGCCACTAGACTTAGCAAGGCAATCCCAACCACAACCGGCACGAAAATACCAGCAATTTTGTCCACCAGCTTCTGCACCGGAGCCTTACTGCCCTGCGCTTCCTGCACGCGTCGGATGATTTGTGCCAGCAGGGTTTGCGACCCCACCTGGTCAGCAACGAATTGAAAGCTCCCTTTTTGGTTGATTGTTCCGGCAAAAACCCGGTCGCTCGCCTTCTTTTCTACCGGCACTGGTTCGCCCGAAATCAGGCTTTCATCCACATACGAACTGCCTTCCGAGACGTGGCCATCAACCGCAATTTGCTCACCAGGACGAACCAATACTACCATTCCGGGTACAACCTGAGCGATGGGCGTTTCCTGCTCTTGACCAGCGGTGATTACACGAACGGTTTTGGGCTGTAAGCCCATTAGCTTCTTCAACGCCGTGGACGTGTTCGATTTAGCATTCTCTTCCAGGTATTTTCCCAGGGTGATAAAAGCAATGATTACCGTTGCCGCTTCGTAGTAAACGTGCGGATGCAGCCCCCGGCGGTGCCAAAAATCAGGATAGAAGGTGTTGAATAGACTAAAAAGAAAGGCAATTCCCGTCGAAAGAGCCACGAGCGTGTCCATGTTCGCTTTGCCATGCCGTGCCTGTTTCCAGGCATTCATGAAAAAGGGTCGCCCTACGATTGCCAGAACGGGTGCCGACAAAGCCAGCATAATCCAGTTTGCATAGGGAATGTCCATGAAGAACATGCCGATCACAACCACGGGCAGCGATAAGGCCGTAGCCCAAATGGTGCGTAGTTTTAAATTCCGGACGTGCGCCTGCTGGGCAATTTCGGCTTGCTGGCGACTTTCAGCCTCATCGTCGGCAACGACCAGATCATAGCCCATCTCCTGCAATACACCCTGCATGGCCTGCGGGTTAGTCACCGATGGGTCAAAATCGACCAGAACGGTTTGCCCCGCAAAGTTGACCGCCGCTTCGTTGACCCCCGGCGTTTCCCGGAGCATCGATTCAACACTGGTCGCACAGGCCGCGCAACTCATCCCCAGAACGGGCAGTGTTTTTTTTGTATGTTTCTGACCAGAAGCCGTTTGAGCCCCCGGTTCTTTTGTCTGTGTTTCCATAGCTTTTTGGCTATTTTAGTAACACGACAAAGGTAAGCTAGGTTCTACCCGCTAACGGTACACATTTCAAGCGGGGCTGTACAGAATTTTTGGATTTCTAAAACCAGGGGCGGCGTACTTTAAATTCCTTTTTCAGCCCCCGAATCAAGAGGAAAGCACCCAGCAAACCGAATATAATGGCCAGAATGGTGACATTAAGAACGGCAAATAACACCGCTACTAAAATCACAACGACGGAAGCTTTCAGGCTCCAGTGAATCCGCTGCCACCAATTGAGCTTTTTACGGGGTTTCAAGCCCAGCACTTCGCGCAGGGTTTTCTTTTGTTTAGGCTTGGGCCGTGGCTGCATTTGCGCCGGTTGGCTGGAGGCAGTTTCATTCACGAACAGGCTGTTCACGTGGCGCAGGTGCTGCCGGATCGGATTGCGCGTCTCGACGGGAAGCGCCGACGTTGCCGTGGCGTATATTTCCTCGGTTGGTGCATTTTCGTCAAGCGGAGCTTCACGCAGAATGGCAGTCAGTTGCGTTGTATCAATGGATTTTGGGCTTACAACTAGTTTTTTGGCTTCGGGCGCAGGCGTTGACCGAAACGTTTCGACGGGCATTCGCTGGTAGAGCGCCGGTGGACGATTGCAGGACGTAATAAGCAGACAGATAACCCAATAGCCTAGAAAATAAAGCGCCGTATTGTTATTCATTAAGATCTAATGATTCTTGTGCAACGAATTGACTCGTCACTAGAACGAATCGATTGAGCGGGTTAATATAAATAGTTCTGCTTTTTGACCCTATATTTCTACTAGTATTTGATCAAATTAAGCAAAAAAGGTCACCCTACTAAAGTACCTTAGTAGGGTGACCTTCTTATTTCTGGTTTATTAAATGGACCGATCGGGCTGTATTGTTACCTTTCGCACCGACTTATATCCCGGGGAATCAGGCATAGCGATTGTCCGCATCAATGGCGATGAGAATCGGGTCATCCAGGCTATAAGCTTCGTATACAATGGCATCGTTATCAACTCCCGGTTGGCCGCTACGCTTTTGAGCAGTTGATCAACCACTGTTTCCACCGGAATCTTCTGGTACTGATCGAGGCCAAACAGCTCTTCTTTCGGTACTTCAACGGATAAAAAAGGCTCAAAAGCGGGGTTCGTTTCGTAGCTGGGACAAAAAGCCGACACGCGAACCCCCGTTTCTTTGGCTTTATCCTGTAAAGCACGGCTAAACGAAATCAGCGCCTCGCGCGTAAGCTGATACGCCACTGGCTCAGAGCCATCAGACGCCGGAGCAGCAGTAGTTATAATGTGGCCAGAACCCTGATTCATCATTATTTTATACGCTTCGGTGGCTGTATAGATCGCGCCGTTCAGGTTGACATTTAACAGGCGTTCCCAATTTTCGACCGGTATGTTACGAACTTCCCCGTCAAGTTCGACGTGCGCGTTGCAAAATACATAATCCAGGTGCTCATATTCGCTTTTGATGAGCTTGATCAGCATTCGTACTGCGTGATAATCCGTCACGTTCAACCGGTAATAATCTGCCTTACCGCCACGACGCCGGACTTCATCAGCCACCGCCTCCACACCTGCTTCATTCACATCAGTCGCAATGACCGTCGCGCCGTGTCCAGCCAGTTGAAAGGCCAGCTCACGCCCGATTCCCGATGCTGCACCTGTAATCAGAATAACCTTCTGGTAAAATGTTTCCATATGCGAACAGGATTATAATTAAACATAGATCAATTTATACAAAAACAGCAGCATTTAGAAGTAATTGACTATTATCTGATTAACAGGCCCAACTGCTTTACCTTTGCCAAAAAGACTATGCAAAACGACCCTCAGCCCTGGCAGGTAGAATCCTCCGAATACATCCACGAATTGCCTTGGTTTACGGTTCGGAAGGAAGCCGTCCGCATGGCCAACGGCGGTTATATACCGCAGTATTTTGTGCTGGAATACCCCGACTGGCTAAACGTCGTGGCCGTCACCACCGACCACCAGCTGGTATTGATTCGGCAGTATCGTCACGCGCTCGGAGCGGTTCATTACGAGCTTTGCGCCGGTGTCATCGACGAGGGCGAAAGTGCGCTGGAAGCGGCTAAACGCGAATTGCTGGAGGAAACCGGCTTCGGTGGCGGCACCTGGACAGAACTGATGGTTTCGTCGGCTAACCCCGGCACGCACACCAACCGAACATTCTCTTTTCTGGCTACGGGCGTCGAATTGCGGCAACCGCAACAATTGGAGGTGACGGAAGAAATCACGGTTCATCTGGTTTCGCGGGAACAGACCTTAGAGATCATCGAAAAAGGCGAAATGATTCAGTCGTTGCACCTGGCTCCGCTGCTGAAATACCTGCTCGATTCCCGTGCTTAATTAGCAATAGGACACCAAATGTAGGGTTACATACAGAAATTTGTACTTTTGCCATTTCGTTGAGTATTTCTTTTCATTCGCGTAATTCGTTTAACAGCAGTGATTATTCCTCTTGCGCAGCGCGCCCAACAGACCCAAGAATATTACTTCTCTATCAAGCTGGCCGAGGTCCGAAAACTGACGGCGGCGGGTCATGATGTCATCAATATCGGCATTGGTAACCCAGACATGATGCCGTCTGACCCTACCATCCAGGCCTTAACCCACTCGGTTCAGCTCCCCAGTTCGCACGGCTATCAGTCGTATAAGGGCACGCCGGCCTTGCGGGAAGCGATTGCCACTTTTTACAACCGAACCTACGGCGTTTCGCTGGAGGCGGAAACGGAAATTCTACCCCTTATTGGATCAAAAGAAGGAATCACGCACATTTCACTGGCTTTCCTGAATGCAGGCGACGAAGTACTGGTCCCTGAACTGGGTTATCCGGCCTACCGCGCTGTTAGTCAGATGGTCGGTGCCGTTGTGAAAGAGTATCCGCTTTTGGAAGAACAAGGCTGGCAACCCGATTGGGAAGCCATGAACAGCCTGGTGTCTGACAAAACAAAAATACTCTGGCTTAATTATCCACACATGCCTACGGGGGCTCCTGCCACGCGGGAATTGTTTGAACAGGCGGTGAAGTTTGCCAAAGCGCATCGCATTTTACTTTGCCACGATAATCCTTACAGTCTGATTCTAAATCGCCGACCACCGATTAGCTTGTTGTCGGTCGAAGGGGCCAAAGACGTGGCTATTGAGATGAATTCGATGAGTAAATCGCACAACATGGCTGGGTGGAGGCTCGGGTGGATGGCGGCGGCGAAGCCTTACATTGACGCGGTTCTGACCATTAAAAGCAACGTTGATTCGGGTATGTTTAAGCCATTGATGGATGCTGCGGTGGCAGCGCTCGGTAACTCTGACGAGTGGCACAGCCAACGAAACGCCGTCTACCAGGATCGACTCGAAGCAGCCAAGGCTTTCCTAACGGCCCTAAACTGCACGTATACGAACGATCAGGAAGGTATGTTTTTGTGGGCTAAATTGCCGGATGAAACCGAATCGGCGGCAGAGTTGGTCGATTACCTGTTGTATACCAAGCACATATTCATTGCGCCCGGCTTTATATTTGGTCCCAAGGGTTCGCGTTACATCCGGGTTTCGCTTTGTATGCCTAAGGAACGAATTTGGGAAGCGGTCAGTCGAATCACGGGTTCGTATTAAATTCAGAACTAATTGTGTTATCTTTGCGTTAATAAAGTACACAATCAAATCTGGGGATGACCGGAATTGACAGCTTGATGAGGCTGCGTGTAAGCATGTCGGGAGTTGAGGGAATTTCCTGTATAACAAACCTTCAAACAATAACTGGCGAAACTAACTACGCCCTCGCTGCTTAATCGGAGTATTAACTAGCGTGTGTCTCCCCGGGCCTTCGTGTGGCTGGACCGGACTCTGAGGCATCGACTTGCCGCACTGGTTCCGTCGACGACGCTATAACGGAACGAGAAACAGCGTCTACGGATGATGGTAGGTTTGACACTGGCCAGCCTGATTCCCGACAATCCAATCAGTGTCTAAACATGTAGAAAGCGCGACGGTTTCCTTGTCTGGACCAGGGTTCGACTCCCTGCATCTCCACCAAAGCACATTAGAATCCTCATTACAGATCAAGCCTGTTACTCAAAGTAGCAGGCTTTTCTGTTTATTTCACGTATTGGATGAGATAACTTAGGTAGCATCGAACAGCCAACTAAGCAAAAAAGGTTTTCCTTATTATACCCGCAGATTTTCGGCTACCCAAACAATCAGGTAAGCAAAAGGAACCAGCAGCAACTGAGCGATGATGGTGCCACTTAAACGGGAAAGGAGCATCCAAATGACATATCGCCGAAAATATCCTTCACTGTAACGACCTGCGACAACCTCGTCACTGAGCAGGGCATTGCTGGGATCGACAAAAGTAACCAGAATTATAGCCGCCCCGCCGTTAATCATACCCGATAAGGAAGCGGACGTTGACCGCAATTCTGGATTAATGTATCCAGCATAGAGCGTAGATAATACACTAACTGTTAGAACAGCGTTAGCCAGTGCATTCAATACAAAGAGCTGTAGGGAGATATTCCGCTTTCTAGTGATGTGCTGCCAGTTAGCCCGGTCTGGCCATTTCATATGGGCTGGTATCTTCCGCAAAATAGCGGGTGACATACTGCGTAGTATCAGTTTTGGAATGGATCGGTAGGTGTAGTATCCTTCCACAGCTCTGGCCAGCAGACGCTGAAAAGATGGAAAAAGCAGCATTCCAGCTAACGTTGCTAGCGTTGTAAAAGCAATGATCCAGCGGAAGTCAGCAGCGGTATCCTCAAAATGGCCCACCTTGATCTTCATTTCAACCGTTTTGGCCAGTAAAGGGGCCTGAATTGTGTTAGCTAGCCGTGTCACTAAGGCCAAGGTATTGAACAAAGAAAAGGATACGGCCCAGCGAGAGGTCCGTATCCCAACTACCCGAGTCCCTATTGACAACGTTGAAATCAAATGAATAACGAATGTCAACGTGGACACAAGCAATATTTGTGCACTCATGAATTTACGAATTAGCTACCCCAAGGCTCACTTACCGACGACTTGTCACAAGGCCTGATTCTTTTAATTTTGCCTGCGCCACTTCAAAAGCCCACCGGCTCATGGTAAGCGTAAAGCGTTCCAGCCGGATCAACATCCAGCGGTTCTTCGGAATACCCGACCGTTCCAGCTGAAAAGACCGGTATTCCATGCGGGGCAATTGGACCTGTCGAACAAGTTTACCAATGATGTTGGTTGGCTTTTTTTGCAGCAGCGTAAAATAGTCCTTTTCCAAAGTATCCAGCTGCATCTGGTTCAGGCGCTGACGAACCTCAGCCGGAAGCACCAAATGAAAGTCTTTTTCTAAAATACCCAACCCTTGCTGAATGGGTATGATAAAGCGATAGCGTTCAGCCAGACTCAGTAACTCGTGCCAGTCGATGGCGGCTTTAGCCTTGGCGTAAATGGCATAACTATCTGCAACCCAGCGTATGGCCGGCTTTCCAGCCCAGCCAAAACCATGAACGATATTGTGGAACAGCTGATGCGTAGGCGACAATACACTCGTCACACTGCCATCCGCTAAAGTTACAGGCTGCCGCGCCGCCCAGAAAGGCCCGTCTGCGTCCGCATACGCATGTTGCACCATCAGATTCCAATGCAGGTCCATGTCCGTTTGCTCCTCATCCCACATATGCATTGCGTGAAGAATACGCCGGTAACGATAATCAAATTTACTGCGCTGAAAGCCAAGCGGCTGTTCCTGCAATAACTGAATGGCTTTCTCAGCCTTGTCTGGCGGAACCAGTACGTCCAGATCATTCATAAGCCGTACGCCCATATCTCCATAATACCTGAGCGATAGGGCAATTCCCTTCAAAGCAATCGTGTCGATCCCTGCCGTCTGCAACGTCTTGATTACTTGCTGGGCTTTCAGCATAAAACGTTGATTTCGTATCCATGTATGTCGGTATATTCCCCGCAGACCAGGAATAAGCGGATCGTTGGTTTTCTCCAAATTTCGGTAGACCAGGGGCATAAGCCGCTGGGACTCATAATCCAGCGTATCGAAAATACTGGGCAGTAGTGTTTCGCTAGTCTTGTTGAAATGGCTCAGGTTCCGGGCTTCTTTCCAAAGCTGCCAGTTCTCCAAAGCTTCGGGGCCAGAAAATAAGGCTGCCTTTAACAGAAGCATCTGTTCGGGCTTGATCACTGACTTGGTAAAGATTGTGGACATGAAGAGTACGATTCTGGTATTGAGTGATAGAGAAATTCGACTGGCTTAGCAGGCAGCCCGGCGGCGATCTAAAGCTGCTTTAGCCACCTTTAGCAAGTCTTTTTGGTGCTGTTGCTGACTAGATAAGCTATTGCGGTGCAACCGGCGATGAGCAAAAAGCTCAGGCAGCACGGTATAAGTTAAGCCCGCTTCTTCCGCCCGGGAAAACCAATCAATAAAATCACCCCTTTTTAGCGTCTCATCAAACCAGCCGATCCGATCAAACGACTTTCGCCACACCATGAGTGTCAATTTCACGATTCCTTTCTGGACTTCGTTAGGACAGTAAATGGTTTGTTGTACCTCTTCTGGCAACTCAGGGCTGATAAACTGTTGCATCATGCCGAAACAGGCCTCTAAGTCAGGCCGCTGCGTGAGCAAGCGAACCTGCTGTTCTAGCTTGTCGTCTACCCACATATCATCGGCATCCAGAAAAGTAATTAACTCGCCCTTGGCCAGTTGAATTGCCTGGTTAAGGGAGGCGCAGATGCCCCGGTTTTCCCGCGAAACAATCCGGAGCTTATGACTGAATTTATTCAGGATTTCCAGCGAGTTATCCGTTGACCCATCATTGATGGCAATAACCTCCTGCGGCGGCAGGGTCTGCGCCCAAATGCTCTCTAAAGACTCCTCTAAATATTTCTCGGCGTTGTAAACCGGCAAAATCACGCTGATGGAATTACTCATACAGGATTAAGCTTTGAGTTCAGAAAATTTTGGCAACTCACGCATTTCTCCTTCCTGCCGGCGGCGATCCAAAGAGCGTTTGATCATTAGTAGGGCGTTTACTCTCATGCTGTCGGTATCCCGGGTCATGTTCGTGTTGTGTCGTCTATAGAAAAGCGTAATGTCGTCCGTTAATAGCATCGCTACTTCTTTCTCACGAATGCGATTAAACCAGTCGAAGTCTTCGCTGAATCGTAGCCCTTCATCAAACAAGCCTATCTTTTCAAAAACAGATCTTCTATAAATTCCTGAACCGACCAGCACGTTAAATACCTGATGCGTTTCATCGGGGAAACGAAATTCATCCGTCTGTGCGTCTTCTTCAAAAATGAACTGCGATTTCCCCACCACAGCCTCAAGGGTAGGATCCCGTTCGAAATAAGCTAGTTGCTGCTGAATTTTACCAGCAGGAAAATAGTCATCTGCGTCTAGAAAAAGGATGAATTCACCTTTGGCTTGCTGGATCCCCCGGTTGCGGGCGGCGGCAGGTCCCTGATTGGTCTGATAGGTGTAGGTTACTTCGGGAAAAGACCGCAGTATTTCTGCGGACTTATCGCTTGAGCCATCATCAATAGCTAGAATCTCTAGGGCTGGGTACTGCTGGTCCTGAATACTTTTGATGGCCGCCGCCAGGTGGCGCTCAGCGTTGTAAACGGGAATGATAACACTTAAGAAAGGTAGTTGTTCAGGCATCTTTATGCTCGTTGAGCCAGTGAAAAATTGTTGCTGGAATTGTCTCTAGCTGCGTACCCGTTTCAATCCAGTAGCAGGGCAATTGGTGCACCAACCGGGCGATCTGGGCGAATAAACTGGTTTCTGCTTTCAAGAGGCCGATGGTGGATGGAGCTAAAGCTCGTAGCGCCTCTGCTTTCGTAGCCGGACGAAGTGCCGTGGTCTCCTGGCCGGTAAACCGGGGCAGGAAAATGGCTTTGATCGGAAAATGCAGAATCAAGCTGCCGGGGTTGCAGAAATGCAGAAATACCTGGCCTTTTTCCTGTGGTAATGACGCTTTATTGCTAATAAAAGGAACCAAATGGGGAAACCGGTGCAGGTTCGAAGCTTCCAGTTTAGCCACATTGTATAAACTGTGGACTTCCAGATTTTCGGTATCAATCATCACAAAATCATCCCCTGCGTAGCGAAGCTCACTGCCAAGGCAAGATAGGGTTGCGGTTGATTTTCCCATCCCTCCTTTACCCGTCAGCAGAACACCCCCATTTTCGTTGCCCACCGCACCCGCATGCACAAATAAGAATGAACTGTTTTTAAACCACTGGTAAAGCACAGTACGGAAAGGGAAGCTACGCTCCCATTCAGGCAGGCTAGCCACATCACGTACCCAAATGACACATAAACCCGCTTTCCGGTTTATTACCGTAAATACCTGGTTAAATGAACTGTACTCGGCAAACTCACCTTCATCAAGACCTTGCAAGCGGCCATACGGATCTAAATCCTCTGGGTCCCAGAAAGGCTCTGGTAAAATGGCCTGGGCCTGGCTGTCATCAACCACATAAATCATAAGTTCTGGTGAGCCAACCGCCGCCGTCAGCCGATGGGCAATTGCATCGGTGAAAAAGGCCGTATCTTCAATGCCAACTAGCTCGACCCCAACCCGATGATTTGCCCAGTCAAAAGAATAGGAAGATCGCTGCACATCCTTGGCATCTTCCACGCGCTGCCGAGTTGCTTCCAGAAAAGAAGCGACTTCACTTTTAAGTAAGACGTTCATTGGTTACTCGGCGGCTAGGCGTTGCTTTTGTAAGGCCACCCTTTGTCTGGATCCGCCTCATGAATTGGGTCCAGCATCAACAGTTCCTGCATGTCCGTGTACACCTCTAAAGCGGGGGCCACAAATGTTCCTTTGAAAGACACTGGACTCAAATCTGACGTTGCGGTTGCTGGCGAGAAAGCGGTTTCTTTAACTAATTCCTCCTGGGAAAGCGTGCTTAGAAAGGCGGTCAGGGAGGGACGAGCCACCTCGTCAGTTGTGCTGTATTGATTTAAAAGTACCTCAAGAATCTGCGTTGTTCCAGCTCCTTGTTCCAATTGATTCCAAATTACTTGACCCGTTCCTCGCAAGCTATAGTAATTGCCTTTGGGTAGGTTGATGATGATGGTTTCATCAGGGAAATGTTCACTGGCAATACCATTGGGATTGATGGTATAATTCACCATATACGTTAAGTATTTTTCTTAGTAGATAGATAAATAATTAGCTCACTTTTGGAGTCGCTGCACAATATAGGGCAAATTGTGTCTGATAAAAAATTATTGAACAGATTAAAGTAGCTAATTATCAAATAATACCTAGCTATTTTTCTCTAGCTGGGAATCTGGCAATAAACGTATATAGCCTACTTTAGCGCTCCTTATTCTGTATGGTCTTGATTACGTTTACTGCTGAATTAACTTTCGGTATCGCTTTGCACTTGATAGGTTACTACCCACGAGCTTGACTATTTCCAAGACCGAAAACCTTTTCTAAAGCGGCTCTTACTTTATTAGAAGGCAACGGCTACTCGGCCCATTGCTTTTGGATCTAGCATCATCCTGTATGCTTAATAATAACTACATCGCGCTGCTGCGCCGATTTGATGTTGGCCAAATCTAGCCTCAGGCAAGAGGTACGCCTACATTAAACAGGCATATATTTTTTCTACAACTTGTTATATTTGTCTGCTAATTCACAAATTTTGATTGCAAAAGATAGGATAGCACCCAATTATTCCAAATCTACTTCATTTTCTCCTGCACTTCTTATGTCTAATAATTTTTAGCTGAATGACGAATTTTACCAAATCAAGCCAACGTTTAAAGAAACTGCTACAACGGGAATCGTATACCAAATTAAAATCGCTGGTGATTACCGAAGCTTATTGCCGGAAAGAAAAAATACTTTTCCCTAAAAAGCGTTTTTCGGGCTATACTATACTGCTTACCGATAAAGGCTCGTATAGAAACCGCCTCACCCAAAAAAACTTTAAAAGCACCAACATAGCGCTGGAATTTGCAACCTTTGATACCGATACTGATTTTGCTCGCTACGATATGGTAATCCCTATAACCATAGAAGACTTGCTTGTATGCCATAATGAACGGGACGTAATTAACCAAACCCTTATACCGCTACCCTCTTACCAGGCTATAGAAACCTGCCACCGAAAAGACCTTTTTACACAAGCCTTGCACAAAGCCGGGCTGGGTCATTTTTTACCGGGCAAAGGTGGGCATTATCCATACATCCTTAAAAAGAATACTGGTGAGTACAGCAGCAACACCCACATTATAAAAAGCAGTGTTGATGAAACTACCTGGTTGCACATGCTTAACTGCCCCGACTATTTTAAACAGGAACTTATAGCAGGCCATGAAGAATATGCTGGACATATCGTTTTTAAAAACGGCAAAGTGGTTGCAAGCATTACCATTCGTTACAGCTACTCTAACCCGGTTTACGTGCAGGGCACCGAAAGACAGATAAGCAAACATATCGTAAAACCGCGCTACTTGCCCGAATTTACCCGTGTACTGAATGCCATAGGATTTGAGGGGCTGTGTTGCATCGATTATAAAATAAAAGATGGCGTACCAAAGATATTTGAAATAAACCCACGCTTCGGAGGAAGCTTGTGCCCGTATTTTTTCAGCCTGCTAAGACAACTGCAATAAGCAGGCTTATCAATTACTAATATAGTGAACATTCCCATAGTAGAATAAGCCTACCTTATGTCGTAGACGTTCATTTCTTCCATTAATCAAGGCTATAACTTACTACTAACTAATATCTCCAGGGCTTAAATAAGCATGATACTATTTTCAGCGGAACCACCCTCAATAATTGTCGCAAATACCCTATACAATGTCGGACCAGCCCCCCTCCCAAGGCACAAACTAGCCCTACCTTTGTCTTACTAACTCAAACCCAGTAAGCATATGGCGACTAAAATTTTTGTCAATCTGCCCGTTAAGAATTTAGATCAATCTGTAGCCTTTTTTACGAAACTCGGCTTTACGTTTAACCCTCAATTCACCGATGAAAAGGCCACTTGCATGGTCGTTGGCGACGATAACTATGTTATGCTTTTGGTAGAGCCGTTTTTTCAATCGTTTACCAAAAAAGAGCTGAACAATACTTCCACCACTGCGGAAACCATCATTGCCTTGACCGCTGACAACCGGCAACAAGTCGATGAACTCGCCGATAAAGCCATTGCAGCCGGAGCAACAACCTATGCAGAGCCTATAGATCAAGGCTTTATGTATAGCCGAAGCTTCCAGGACCTGGACGGCCATCATTGGGAATTTTTCTACATGGATCCCAAAGCCGTTGAGCCTCAATAGATTTAAAAAACAGCTTTACCCTAATTAAGATTTTCTCCAATCAAAATCTTAATTAGGGTTTTTCTCTTTCTACTTAATGAGTCGGAACCCCGAGCCAACGCAGCAAAGTTTGGTTGAACAAGTCGGGCTCTTCATACTGAGGCGTGTGCGAACTCTCTTCAAACACACTTATAGTCAGATCATTAAATCGTCCCCGCACCGAGTCCCATAAGGTAGGAGGCCCTGTCAGGAAGTCATATTTGCCAAGGAGTAACAACACGGGTTTATCAAAATCAGCCAATCCCTCCGTAATATCAATATCCCGAAAAATCGCACCCCAGACATGATCAATAATTTGCATGTTGGTATAAACGCCACGCCATAAAGCAGTGGCGTCAAATTGGTAGTCATACCAGCTTTGCGGCCCGGCAGCAACGCAAAAAGCCACAAAACGGCGTTCGGGAGCTGCCTCAATTTGGGCGGGTAACAGCGCCATGTTTTTGTCGAAAGCTTGCTTCCGCTCCGGCGTAGCCCGGGTCTGAAAAAAAGCTGCCGTAGCCTGGTGCGTGGCAGCACTGTAGTTGGGGCTAACGCCAATCATCACCACGCGCGAGACATGCTGAGTGTATTTTTTAGCATATTCTAATGCCAAAAACGCATGCCCCGAGTGGCCAATCACCAGCACATTTTCTAGTTCTAATTCCTTTCTGATGCGGTCAACGTCGGCCAGCAGCACATTCAACTGATAATCTTCAGGTGCGAGTTCTCGGGGCGGCGGCACAAACCCACGGTGATCGATGAAAATAAGCTTTAGGTGTTCACGGATATTCCCCAAAAATGTTCTGGGATAATAGACGGAACTACCAATGACTAAAGCAGGCATTCCTTCCCCTTCAATGATATAACCTAACTTAAACCCCTGACTATCAATTGTTCCTTTTTTACTTATCGCTTGCATTTGCTGTTTGTTCGCTATTAACGCAGCAAATTTAGACGACAGGACAAAATGCTGATTAAAAATTAACTATTCGGTTACAGCCATATACGTTAACTGGCATTTCTTCCAGTTAAAACCTCTAAAAATCAACCTCATTTAGGCTTACTGATTCGCTGCTGACTCATCTACTAAGGATATAGATTCAAACGCCTGGAACGGAAAGCGGCTTAAACATTTCATATGTTCTAAACAACAAGCCCCGTTGTTGTGCGTTTTGCCTGTACAATTCAATACCAATTACTCTGTTCAAATTCGCAAAACACACGTCAACATGGTGAAAAAATGGCTAACGCTTGCCCCCCTTTTAGGACTTATGCTGGTTTTGATGAGTCACCAAACCGCCAAAAAACCTTTACTGATCAAGCTGGCACCCAAGCAGATTGGTACAGAAATGTGGGCAACCATGACGTTTACGAACCAGTCGGGCCAACCCATTTATCTGAATAAAATAGATATTTGCTTTGATGGCAAGTTGCTCAATAACGTGTTCCAAATTCAGAAAAAAGGTAAACCACTCGACTACACGGGTGTTCTGGTAAAAAGGCGAACGCCCACCGCCGCAGACTTCGTTCTTTTGCAACCTCGCAAAAGCATTACCACCAAAACGCGCCTGGATAAAGCCTACGCTTTTCAACCGGGCAAGCACCAATACACCATTCAGTACAGCCATTATCACGGCTCTCCCAAGAATGAAAGCACGCTTAATCAATTTACATCGGCTGCTTTTCCCTTTGTTTATACGTCTCGATAACGCTTTTCACAGGCCATCCTAACCTAAAAAAGCAGTAGGTTGATCAAGAAGCGAATTGCTTTTCTTAATCAACCTACTGCACCTGCTACTCGAAATTTTTGCTCAGTCCTTAACAGGAGGCTAAACTAGAGCTTGAATTATATTGATTGTTTGATTCAAAATTTAGACTCAGGTCCAGGTTTAAATTCAGTTCAAGACCCAAAAAGCCCCGGTTCCAGCTAGAGTTGGAACTGCTTCCGTTTCCGCTCCCGCAGGTGCCACATCCATTCGACGTTGTTGTGCTAGTACCACCTTGTACTTGAATCATTTCCGCTGTCGATAACTCCTCTACTCCGAATTGATTTAAATTGAACGTATTCATGATGGTGTGTTGTTTAATTATGCCTACTCATAAGCTTTTCGGCCTCCGCTTCCCAAACAGCCTTTCTTCACAAATCGTACTGTTTTCCCGTTTGGGTAAGACAAAGATTGCTGATTTTTCTTTTGTGTCTGATAACTAAAGGATATTACATTATAAATTAGAGTTATACAATTATAACCGATCTGGAAAACAAATATGTACTTATTAGCACCAGCATAAACTCTTTTCCTACATGATCCTATTGAACTTGGCTACCGTTCAATCAAAAACACTTTGGGAATCAGGACCATTACAGGTAATTTGCTCTAGTATACATCACTTAGTACATCTGTAAATAGAGTGTTGCTAAAGAACCTTCCTCGGACTTTGAACCTCTAGCGTCTTAAATTGCCGGTATTGAGCCGGCTTTTGTCTTATAAAGACGTCCTTTTCTTACCATTTATACAAGGATCAAACAAAAAACCCGAAGCCTTCATCAGCCTCGGGTTTTTTGTTTATTAATTCTGCTTAGATAAACAGGCGCTTGCCCGCTTTTACTTTTTCGTAGCGCATCAGGCCCTCAATGAAATAATAATCCGCGTACACTAGCGGCACGTCAATCTCCGATTTGCCGGGTTTGTGTCCAACGCTGTGTTGCAGGACAAACTGGTTATTATCGCCCAGCTTCGCCTTGTAGGACGCAGACGACAAACTCTGCAACATCTTCTCAGCCGCTTGAACGTAGGTTTTTTGTTTTGCTTTGCTATACTGACTCAGCTCTAGTAGTGCCGATGCGGTAATGGCCCCTGCCGAGGCATCCCGTTCTTCGTTCGGCCGATTGAAATCCCAATAAGGAATTTTGTCTTCCGGTAAATTAGAATGGCTCAGGAAATAATCCGCAATTTTCTGCGCCTGGGTCAGGTAACGTTTGTCTTTTGTTTCGCGGTACATAACCGTGTAGCCATACAGGCCCCACGCCTGCCCGCGCGCCCAGGCCGATTCGTCGGCGGCACCCTGGTGGGTTTTCTGCGCTGCCACGCTGCCATCGGGGTTATAACAAACCACGTGGAAGCTGCTATTATCCGCCCGAAAATGGTTTTTCATGGTGTTATCCGCGTGGGTAACCGCAATCTTACGGAAAGACGGATCACCCGTTGCTTTGGACGCCCAGAACAAAAATTCCAGATTCATCATGTTGTCAATGATGACCGGATAATTGTATGTACCGAATTTATCCCAGGATTTGATTACCCCTACTTTCGGATCAAAACGGGAAGCCAGGGAATTAGCCCCCTGGATCATAATGTCGCGGTACTTCGGATTTTTGGTAAGCCGGTAGCCATTCCCGTACGAGCAATACAGCATAAAGCCCAAATCGTGGGTGCGGGTGTTATACTGCTCTTTTTCTAGCGGAGCGGTCCACTTTTCGGCTAGTTTCCGGTATTTAGGATCTTTTGTATATTCATAAACATACCAGAGATTGCCGGGGAAGAAGCCACTAGTCCACCAACTGGTTTCGCGGTCGTTGGCCGATCCGTCGGGTTTAGTGGAATGAGGAATTCGATCCGTTCCTTTGCGTGCCTGATCGGCCAGCACCAGCTGACGTCCCGCATCGGTAACCTCCTTGCGTACGTTCAGCGCAGTTGGAGCTGTAAAAGCAGCCATTAATAGCGTGGCGGCTGCCGTGATTACATACTTTTTCATGGTTTGCTCTTGTACCAAATGGCCCTTGTTTTAAGCTACTTTCTGTAGATTGAATGAATGATTTATTGATCTTTCTACAAAAGAGCTTTTCCGCGGCCAACTACTCTTTCTGTGAAAGAGAGTTCATGAGATCACTTTTGCAAACCCGACTGAAGGCGCCGCCGAATGGTGTCAACGCTGACCGAAAGCGGCTGGTGCAGGCTAATTTCACGGTAGGCCTGTTTAAGCCCTACCTCCTGCGAACGATGGTTCAAGCCTTGAAGAATGGTTTCAGGAATCAGGCTCTGTTTTTTGCCCCGCCCCGGCTTATCAACCAGTTGGTCCAGACCACCCTGTTTGAATCGGTTCAACCAATTATAAACCGTCCGCCGATTTACCTGAAAAAGCTCCATTAATTCTGTAACCGTCAGGCCATGGGAGTGCAACAAAACACATCGGCAACGAAGAGCTAAGTTCTGGTTAACACCTGGCGACTGAATGATTTGTCTCAACTGCTGAATTTCATCAGGATTTAATTGTAGGCAACGCATAAGCCAATGAATTTACATACAATGAGTTAGACTATTATCTGAGTAATACCAACAAGTCTCTCTAAATAATTACTATAATTAACTTAACCCAATATACGTCATTCAGTAAAGAATGGATTTCTACTATTTAAAAATCTTTTATTACAATTTTTAATTTCCTCTTAGCCAACTAGTAACAAAAAAATCCCTGCACCGAGACAGTGCAGGGATTTTGCTCACAATTTCGTTTTTCTATAAAACCAAACATGTCAAATTTAGAGAGTTGTCTGGACGATTTCTTTACGCTTTTTGTCTGCTTCTAATACTTTTTAAACGTTTTCACTAATTACGCAGCGAGTTCTGTAAAAAATTTACAACAGCAGCGATCAGTATGCTTTATGCTCAGAAGTGGCTAAATCTGGAATTAGCACGCTCACGGTAGTCGTTCCACCTGGGGGCTGTTCAAAACGGAGGTGAGCTGTTTGCCCGTACATTTGCTCCAGGCGCAACAGGGTGTTAGACAGACCCAATCCCGTACCGCTTGTACTTTGCTTTTTTTTCTCCCCCAAACCGTTATCGAAAACCTCGATTTCTACGCCCTCAGCGCAGCGTCGGGACGAGATTCGAATCAGCGCTTCGGTAGCCAGGTTGGCGATGCCGTGCGTAATAGCGTTCTCCACCAGTGGTTGCAGGATCAGTTGCGGAACCGGCCAACGCTCCGTGCCGGGTTCAATGGCATATTCAATCTTTAAGCGATCCTCGAAGCGAATTTGCTGGATAGCCAGGTATTGTTTGGTTAGCTGCAACTCTTCCTGCAATTCCAGCGCATTCGCTTCCTGGCGGGCCAGCACCGTTCTCAACAAATCGCTCAGCGTCACCACCATTAGGGTAGCCCGCTTGGTCTGGTTGCAAATCATCAGGCTAACAATGGTGTGGAGCGTATTGAACAGAAAGTGCGGATTTAACTGCATTTTCAGCGTCTGAAGTTGCGCATTGGCCAACTGTCCTTTGAGCTGCGCATTGGTTAATTCGGTGCTTAAATGCTGCTGCTTCAAGGACTGAAACCGGTACACGTAGATCAGGACATTGTAACAAACGACCAGCAACATATATTGGCCAAAGGCAGTACCATAACTCATGAAAAAGACCATTACAACCCGCCGTAGCGTAATCTGATCTCCCCGCTCATAGGCCATTGCGGCCCCCAAAAGCGAATATTCGATCACTAGCTCAAAGGCGTACAACACCGATACAATGAGCAAATGAATCAGCAGGTGGCCAATCAATTTATAGGACTTCCGGTAATTTTGGAGCGGAAAACGCTGGGCGAAATAAATAATCAAAGGCGTGGCTCCCCACCAGTAGAGCAATTCAATGAGCCAGTATAAGGTCTCCGTATAATACATCCGACCGTTGGGCGTCAGCAGCCAAACCATGGTGGCCTGGCTATACCAGATCATGCCAAAAAAAATCCAGTACAAGAAGGCATACCACCAGAATTGGCGGGTAGTTAACGGAATACCAGACGGTTGCAGGACTCTACTTACGAAGCCCATAATTGAAAAAAACGCTTTTGCTCACAAACTTTTTTGATTAGGCTCGGCCTCCGCAAACATACTAATTTCAAGCAGTTAACAAGATATAGCCGAATTGGATATAGCATTTTTGCTGTCTCTGTTCTGGAAGAAAAACGGCGCTGCTTATTCATTGCGACTGATAAAAGCGCGAAGGTTATCGCGGTAGCTACGGGTCCATTTTAAACTTTCTCCCGATTCGAGTTTAACGATGTGGTCGCCGTTAAAGTGGGTTTCAATCTCGCGGATGAAGGCGAGGTTGACAATGTAGGATCGGTGAATGCGGGTGAAATTTACGGGATTGAGCCGCGTTTCCAGATTAGTCAGAGAATCGTAGATGATGTAATTTCCGGTACTGGTGTGCAGGGTAATGTAGTTGCTATCGGCGTCGAAATAACTCACCTCATTCAGGTTAACAAAGAACATCCGGCCGTTTTCTTTGACCAGAATCCGCTGCAAATACTCCCGCTTCGGACCGGGAAACTGCTCCTGAATCAGTTGGGCCATCATCTGCTCAATGTTCGGCTGGTTGCGGCTCTGTAGCCTGCTCAGCGCCCGACTCATGGCCTGTTGGAAGCGAATGTCGTCAAACGGCTTCAGCAAATAATCGATGGCGTTCACCTCAAAAGCCTGGAGTGCGTATTGATCGTAGGCGGTAGTGAAAACCACAATAGGCTGGTGATCAGCCCATATCTGACGGAGCACCCCAAACCCATCGAGCCGGGGCATCTGAATATCCAGGAAAATCAGATCGGGCCGGTATTGCAAAATTTTAGCAACGGCTTCGGTTCCATTGGCGGCTTCATCGACAATGCTTACGTTAGGCGTGGTGGCCAGTAACGCCCGGATAACCTGGCGGGCGGCGACCTCATCGTCAATGATGAGCGTGCGATACAGAGACATAATCAGAGGAAGAAGTGTCAAGTGAATAATGACAGGGAATAATCAGACTTACCGTGGTACTCCCGCCCGGTGGCTGTTCAAACCGGAATTGGGCGCTCAGGCCATAAGCCTGCTCTAGCCGAGACAAGGTGTTGGTTAATCCTAAACCCGTACCCGACGTATTCTGAAGCTGATTTTGCCCCACGCCATTGTCAAACACATCGATGATCAGTTGGTCGGCCAGCCGCCGGGCTGTAATGCGTATGAGGGCTCCGGTCGTCAGGTCGGCGATGCCGTGTGTGATGGCGTTTTCAACCAGAGGCTGCAAAATCAACTGCGGGACGGGGCATTCTCCAACCTCAGGATCAATGATGTATTCGACGGTCAGCCGGTCTTCAAAACGAATCTCCTGAATAGACAGGTATTGCTTGGTCAGTAGAAGCTCGTCGCGCAAAGGAATGAAATTAGCGTGCTGGCGAGCCAATACACTCCGAAGCAAATCACTCAACGTCGTGACCATCAGCGCGGCTTTTCGGGCCTGGTTCCGAATGATCAGACTAACAATGGTGTGGAGCGTATTGAACAGAAAGTGCGGATTTAACTGCATTTTCAGCGTCTGAAGTTGTGCGTTTGCCAATTGCCCTTTCAACTGTTCGTGATTTACCTGCATCTGAAGGTGCTGCTGCTGCAAAGACCGATACTGATTGATGTAAAGCAGAATGTTATAGCCCACAACCAGCAGCATGTATTCGGCCAGCATAGCCGACAAGGAGGCGCTAAACCAAATATACGCTTTGGTAATGGGCAAACTTGACCGACCAAATTCCAAGGCTAAAGACCAGTTCGAAACCACATACAACAAAGCGCAAATCAGGGCATTCAGGACCATCAAAATAAGCACGTGGATCAACACAACCCGGATGAATTTCCCCTTGGAATGGCCCGTCAGCGGAAAGCGTTGCGCGGCGTACAAGACGACTGGTGTAATAGCCACGCTGCTGGAATAGGACGTTAGTAAATTTATGAAATCGGTAATCGTCAACGATACCGGATGCCCTTCCAGCCACTGTCCAATTCGAAGCGCTAGAAACGTAGTCCCCTCAAACACCCCCCAGAAAAGCAACGCCGCCAGCCAAAACTGACGGAGCGTGAGCGGCAGACCAATGGTGGTTAAAAACCGGGTGATGGATGGCATGACACGAAGTGAATAGCATGTCTTGCAAGATACGGATTCAGAAATAATCGCCCTTGTACTTTTATTCCGAATGGTTTTTATTATCGCTGAACCGCCCGGGAAAGGCCGCGAAATAGAATTGACCACTTGGTAAATGACTAATTGCTTATAACTATACTATTTTCACTTATCATTATTTTTAGTATAACTTTCAACTGTTGGAAAATTTAGGGATCATGTTTTTGCGGTCATTCTGTTTCGAAATGAAGTAAGCCTGTCGTTTTACATTCCTCTCTAACCCATTCAATCCTATGTCCTGCAAACGTTATTTTTTCCTGTTGTTTTTTTGTCTGAGCGCGCTGACAGCCTGTAACGACCACCGTACTACACCAGTTGTGCCAGCGAACCAAACCTACCAGCCCCGCGATTTAGCCGGCGAGTGGCTTTTTATTGGCTATCAGCAAGGGGATCTTGACGCTTTTGATTCTGCTAAACTAATTCAACCAACAAAAGCAGAAGTTCCGACTCAAATCAACAATTTCTTTTCCGATTCGTGGGAAATTGTTTGGGCAGATGCGGTCCAGTATACTGTCAGAACGTACCTGGGGCCATTGCCCAACCAGGCCACAACCTGGCTTCCTTGCCAGTTTCAAGCTTTTGAAGCCTTTGGCCGCAATTTCCCGTCTTATCAGGAACCGGATATTTTGAACGTTCATAAAAATGCGACCTCATTCCGCTTGAATACCGTGGACGGCCAACTGTATGCCCGGTTCCGCACCAACCCATCCGACGGCTCTGCACCCCGGGCGCTGGTTTACCGAAAAGAATAAAGCACCCTGTGGGTTATTACTGCCAAACAGCCCCCTTGCTCCGAAGCATGTTTCGGAGCAAGGGGGCTGTTTATATATCCGGTCAATCCCACTGAGGGTCAACAATTGTTAGTGGTTCAGCCTGATATACAGGGAATAATGCTTTTTTCAGCGAATTTTTATGCAATGCCTCAACGAGGTTTCTGCGTGTCCTACGTACTTTAGCAGAATCCGGCATTGCTAGCTATGAAAAACCGCCTTCTTTTCTTTCTCTTCTGGGTTGGATTTGTGATCAATGGATTTGCCCAGCAGGGATGGCCACCGCTGTACGAGATCAAAACGGATACCACTGTCTTAACGCTCGATACAACGCATTTTCA